>PWQX01000096.1 GCA_003556605.1 Spirochaetaceae bacterium | reverse complement strand
CGATCGCCCACGCTCAGTACAGCGGCACCGAAGACTACGGCGGCGACTATCCGGCGATTGTACCGCTCATGATGGCCGGTGAGGCCACCAAGACGCCGCATCTGACCTGGACCGACAAGCGCTACGCGCCCGACGAGGCGGTGCTGTTGGAGCTTGCCGGTGCGTATAAGCACTACCACTGTCCGATTGCGCGTACGATGTTTCTCGGCAGCCCGCCTCCGCAGATTATGCGCGATACTGCCAAGGTGGTGATCGACGGGCTGCAGGCAACCTTGGAGTTCATTCGTCCCGGGGTCACTGCCGAACAGGTTGAGGAGCGCTGGCGTCAGGCAATTGCACATTCAACGATCGTGAAGGAGTCGCGCCTGGGCTACTCCATCGGCGTGAACTACCCGCCGGACTGGGGCGAGCAAACTATCAGCCTGCGGCGGGGTGATAAAACCGAGCTGGCGCCGAATATGGCGCTGCACGTGATCCCCGGCATCTGGTACAACGATGTGGGGTTTGAGATCGACGCGTCGATTCGGGTAACGGAGAGCGGTTTCGAGCACTTGTTTGAGTATCCGCTCGATATCATCCTCAAGTAAGGAAAGCAGCGAGGCGTTACCATGAGGGAGCCGGCGTTACACGATATCCTTGCCGCGCGCAAACGTATGCACGGGGTTGCGGTGCGCACACCCCAGATTGAGTCGCCGGCCTTGTCGCGGAAGCTCGGCGCGCGCGTGCTAATCAAGCTCGAGTCATTGCAGCGTACCGGCGCGTTCAAGGTGCGCGGGGCGACTAACCGCATCAAGAGCTTTACGCCTGAGCAGCGTGCTGCAGGGGTGATCACTTTCTCAACCGGAAACCACGGGAAAGCGGTGGCCTATGTCGCCGGCCGGCTCGGGCTGCACGCCGTGGTCTGTCTGTCCGAGCATGTACCCGCCTATCGGGTCGAACGCGTTCGCGAGCTTGGTGCCGAGGTGGTGGTGAAGGGAAAGACGCAAGACGAGGCTGAGCAGGAGTACTACCGGTTGATCGCGCAGCGCGGTCTTCAGCCGGTTGTGCCGTTCGACGATCCGTTCGTGATCGCCGGACAGGGAACTATCGGTCTGGAGATGCTGGAGGACGAGCCTGCGCTCGACACCGTGCTGGTGCAGCTTTCCGGTGGTGGACTCGGTGCCGGTGTCGGGCTTGCGCTGAAAACGATAAATCCTCAGATTCGGCTGATCGGCGTGTCAATTGAGCGCTCACCGGCGCTGCTTGAGTGCATAAAGGCCGGCAGGCCGATAGAGCTTGAGGAACACGAAACCCTTGCCGACTCACTGCTCGGCGGCGTGGGGATGGAGAATCGCTACACGGTCGAGTTGGTGCGGCGCTATTTCGACGATCACATCGTTGTAGATGAGTCGGAGGTGGCACTCGGAATGAGCTACATGCTCCGCGAGCACAGTCTGGTGGTAGAAGGCGCCGGCGCAGTTGCGATCGGTGCTCTGCTGTATCGCGATCTAGGCAATTTGGGCAACGCGATAGGCGTGATCGCCTCCGGGAGCGCGGTGGATATTCCGGTGTATCTGGAAACAGTGTCACGCCTGCTGCTGTAACGAATATCGAAGAGGTGCAAGAGAATGGAAACGCAAAAGACGGACGAGTATTACCGCGAAGAGGTAAGCCAGTTGGTCAGCGACAGGACTGGGCGGGTGTTTCGCAATCCGAGTCGATCGTGCTTGATTCAAGACGCGGTGGAGCGCTGGATGGCGATCCGCCTTGCCGAGGGGACCTTGGTAACCTGGACGCCGCAGGACTCCACCGGTCGCAGCCCTAAGGACACGTATATCGTGAGACGGCCCGAGAGCGAAGGCAAGATCGATTGGAGCGCCCCGAACTCGATTCCAATGGAGCCGGAAACCTTTGATATGCTGTTTGAAGACGCGCTGTATACCTTGCGCAAGAAGGACCGTTTGTATGAGCTCCCCCGGGTGGTCGGCGCCTGCCGGGACTACTGTCTGCCGGTTACGACGGTCACCTACAACGCGCTCGCCGGCTTGTTCATCGACAACATGTTTCGTCCGGTTCCCAAGGACTTGACGCGCAGTTGCTTCGCAGCACAACCGTTTACCCTCCTCGCGTTGGGTTTCGACAAGCTTGACCGCGACCGCTACAGCGGCCGATTGCGTGAGCTGCCCAACGGCCGCACCTCGAGCATGGCGGTAGTGATAGATTTTGACCGCCGCATAGGTATTGTGTACGGCTCGGCATACATGGGCTCAATGAAGAAGCTCATGTTTACCGTTATGAACTTCTATCTGCCGGATGAAGGTATTCTGCCGCTGCACTGCAGCGCCAACGAAGGTGCGGACGGAAGAGTCGCGCTGTTCCTGGGGCTCTCGGGTACCGGCAAAACCACGCTGTCTGCCGACCCCGACCGTGCGCTCATCGGCGACGACGAGCACGGTTGGAGCAAGCACGGTATCGCCAATTTTGAGGCCGGCTGCTATGCGAAGCTGATCAACCTCGACCCCAACAAGGAACCGGAGATCTACAACGCCACCTTCCATCCCGATCACTATCTCAATCATGGGTCGCTGGTTGAGAATCTGATGGTATACCCCGACGGTACCTTTGATTTCGACGATGAGCGCTTCACGCCGAACTCACGCGCCTCGTATCCGCTGCGATTCGTCAGCAACACCAAGGAAGGGTCAGTCGGTGATCACCCGAGCACAATAGTGTTTCTCCGCCGACGCCTATGGGGTGCTCCCGCCGATCGCTAAGCTGAACCCCGAGCAGGCGATGTTCTGGTTCATGATGGGCTACACCTCGAAGCTTGCAGGTACCGAGACCGACGTTGTGGAACCGAAGGCGGCCTTCAGCCGGTTCTTCGGAGAGCCGTTTATGCCGCGCCATCCGTCCGACTATACCGACTTGCTCGGTGAGAAGATGAAAGCGCACGGCGTGAATGTGTTTCTCGTGAACACCGGGTGGACCGGCGGGCCGTATGGCGTAGGTGAGCGCATCGCTATCGCGTCGACTCGGCGTATGGTGAACGCGGCAGTGGACGGCGAGCTCGACTCGGTTGAAAGCCGCGCCGACGAAATCTTCAAGGTGCAGGTTCCGCTGCACTGTCCCGGGGTGCCGGATGAGCTGCTGGACCCCCGGCGTACTTGGGAGGATAAAGAGGCGTTTGAACGTACCGCGCGCTCGCTTGCAGGGAAGTTCCGTGAGCACTTCACTAAGGCGTTCGCCGGCAAGGTCGCCGACGAGATCGCGGCACAATGCCCCGAGGGGTGAGCAGCGTTGCGGATAACGGTGCTCGACGGTTACGCGGTGAATCCCGGCGATCTCAGCTGGAAGGCCTTTGCCGAGCTCGGCGGGCTCACGGTCTACGATCGGACCGCTCCGCATCAGCTCGTTGAGCGCGCTGTTTCTGCCGACGCGGTGATAGTCGATTCGCTGGGGTTCTCTGAAGCGGTTTTTTCTCAGCTGCCGCGCTTGCGCTATCTCGGTCTTGTTGCTACCGGATACGATCACGTTGACCTCGCAGCTGCCGAGGCGCACGGGGTAACGGTGTGCAATGTGCCGGCGTACGGTACGCAGTCGGTTGCGCAAGCGGCGTTCGCGTTGTTGTTGACCCTCGCGCACCGGGTCACGGAGTACGACGCAGCGGTGCACGCGGGCCATTGGCTAGCCGGCAGACCCTACCGGTATTTGCCGCAGCCCTTGCTGGAGATCAACGGAAAAATCCTCGGAGTGGTCGGATTCGGGCGTATCGGGGCGGCAGTCGCGGCACTTGGCCGCGCGTTCGCGATGCCGGTGCTCGCCTACGACGAATCGTCGCCCGAACAGTGTTACACTGCCGGGGTGCAACGGGTCGAGCTCGGTCAGCTGCTGCGACAGGCTGATGTCGTGAGCCTGCACCTGCCGCTTACATCTAAAACCAGAAAGCTCATAAACGCCGAAGCTTTGAAGCTCATGAAAGCCGGCGCCCTGTTTATCAACACCGCGCGTGGCGGCTTGGTTGACGATGCGGCTTTGGCAGCGGCGCTGCACGAAGGCCGAATCGCCGGTGCGGGTTTGGACGTGCTCGGCTCCGAAGAACCGCCCGACCCCGGAAACCCCTTGCTTACCGCGCCGAATTGCGTGATTACTCCGCACATCGCCTGGGCAACTCCCGAGGCGCGTGGACGCTGTGTCGCTGAGGCGGCAGCGAACCTCAAAGCCTTTCAGCGCGGAGAACCGCGCAATGCTATTGTACTTCCGTCCGCCTGACCGCCCGGCGCAGTCGTCCCGTCAGGCCCGTCGCCTATTGCCGGCAGGGTCTACAGCCGGTAATAGGCGGGGCGTTCAGCTCCAGCGTACCAGCCGCGGCAAAAACTCATGCACAAGCGCTTTGTGCTTGGGCAAGACGCGTACTGCGTAGCCCTGCCGGCCGGCCATGCGGCACTCAGCCTGTACAGCGTAACGCCAGCTGGCGTTCTCAGCGCTGCGTTTGATTACCTGCATCTCCCTGCGGTCCGGATGCTCGATGTTGCCCTGTGAATCAATACGGCCGTGGTATAACTCTACACACACTTCCTCGGGGGTGAGATCGCCGAGATGCACCACCGCTTCTACCGGCAGCGGTTCGCCGACGTGCAGCTGCCGAGAATGGTTACTGATAATCTCGCGTACTGCGATCTGGTCCCAGTGCAACTGCAGGTTCGTCATTCGCTCGGCAAGCTCACGCGCGAGCTTATACTCGTCGGCGGAGATGGTGCGGAAGTTTTCTAATGCCGGGATGTAGAACCGTTCGGCGTACTCCATAAGCGTGCGTGCCGAGGAGAACCGCTGCCCAACCTGCTGCATTGAGCGCTTCATCATTCCGATCCAGGTGCGCGGCAGGCCGTCGAGCCCGCGGTCGTAAAAGGCGGGTATGATCTCTTGTTCCAGCAGGTTGTACAGCGCTTTGACCTCGATTTCATCCTGCAGCTCTTCGTCTTCGTATTCCTCTCCGTTTCCGATTGCCCAACCGATCGACGGATCGTAGGCTTCCGCCCACCAGCCGTCGAGGACCGAGCAGTTCAAAGCGCCGTTAATAGCGGCCTTCATTCCACTGGTCCCACTTGCCTCCAGCGGCCTGCGCGGTGTGTTGAGCCACAAGTCACTGCCGGAAACCAGGTACTGCGCGATGTTCATATCGTAGTTCTCCAAGAACACGATTCTGCTGCGAACCTCAGGTTGGCTCGCGAAATGCACGATTTCCTTGATGAGATTCTTGCCGGGTATATCGTGGGGATGCGCCTTACCCGAAAAGATGATCTGAATCGGGCGGTCATTGTCGGCCAGCAGTTTCATCAGACGATCGGGGTCGCGAAACAGCAGCGAAGCGCGCTTGTACGTCGCGAACCGCCGGGCGAAGGCGACGGTCAACACGGACGGCGAGAGCACCTGCTTTGCCTGTACCAAGTTCGACCCGGTCGCGCCGCGCGCTCGTAACTGTTTCTCAAGTCGGTCACGAGCGAACTGCACCAAGCGCGCTTTACGCCGCTCGTGCGTGCGCCACAGCTCTTCGTCCGAGATGCGGTCGATGCGATTCCAGATCGTGAGGTCGGTCGGCTCATCGTAGAACCGCGGTCCAAAGTAGCGATCCAGCAAGTCAACCACATCGTGCGCCAGCCAGGTGCGCGCATGCACACCGTTGGTGACGTAGGTAATCGGGACCTCATTCAGCGGAAGCTCTTTCCAGATATCGTGCCACATCTCGCGCGATACGTGTCCGTGCAGCTCACTCACGGCGTTGTTGTAGCTGGAGAGCTTCATAGCCAGCACGGTCATGCAGAAGTGTTCTAACTCGTCCTCGGGGTGTTCGCGCCCTAGCCCCATGAAGTCATCAAAGGATATCTCGATCCCGTGGGTGATACTGGGAAAATACTTGCGTATGAGGTCGACCGAAAAACGTTCGTTTCCGGCCGGCACCGGTGTGTGCGTGGTGAAGATGTTGGTCGGCCACACCGCTTGAATCGCTTCACTGAGGCTGAGCTTGTGCGTGAGCATGTGCTCGCGAATTCGCTCGATCCCCAGAAATGCGGAATGCCCCTCATTCATGTGCGTTACGGCCGGGTTGATCCCGAGGGCACGCAGCGCGCGGATACCGCCGATGCCGAGCAGGATCTCTTGCCGAATACGGGTCTCGCGGTTGCCGCCGTACAGGGTGGCGGTGACGCGGCGGAACTCCTCTGAGTTTTCCTCGATGTTGGTGTCCAGCAGATACAGTGAGTTGCGGCCGATCTGCACTTCCCAGATGCGTGCCACAACGTGCGCATCGGCCATCTGCACGGTTATCTTCAGGTCGTTTCCGCCTTCGTCGGGGCAGCGCCTGACCGGCATGTTGTACCAATCGTTTTCCGGGTACGACTCTTGCTGGAACCCGTCGGCATTGAGGTATTGCTGAAAGTAACCTTGCCGGTACAGCAGGCCTACACCCACTAACGGAAGGCCGAGATCCGAGGAGGTGATGAGGTGGTCGCCTGAGAGCACACCAAGCCCTCCGGAATAGATCGGCAGGCTGACATCCAATCCGTACTCCATCGAGAGATACGCGATGGTGTCTGTTGTGTTGCCGCTGTACCAGGTCTCGCCGCGCTTGTAGCGCTTGAAGCGCTCGTATACCGAGTTCACCGCGGCAACGTAGGAGTCGTCTGCGGCGCACTGCTCGAAGGTTTCCTGAGCGACCATACTGAGGGTGAGCACCGGGTTCTGGCCGGAGGCCGACCACGCGTCGTGGTCGAGCCGTATAAACAGGTTCACCGCATCATAATTCCAGCTAAACCACAGGTTGTGTGCCAGCTCCTCGAGTGGCTTCAGTTCTTCAGGAAGTTGCGGCTTTGCCGTGTACGTTACAATGTTCATGGTTCTTTTTCCGTTCGTGTATTCGGCCACGTACCGCACAGGCCGGTGGACACGGTGCGTTACGCCTCAATCCTCGGCTGTCGGTTCGGGGTACTCGTCTACGATGGTAATGACCGAACAGCGCTGACCGGTTGTCGGCAGCGAGTTGATTTTCGAAGCAGCCTCCAAGACCGCGCGCTCTCCGGTGGTGTGCAGAATGATTACAACTGGAACGTAGGTCGACTCGCCACCGTTGGTATCGGCTACTTCGTCCTGCAGTACCGATGCGATACTGATACCGTAGTGCTCCAAAATCGAGGTCATTGACGCCAATGCCCCCGGACTGTCGCGTACCATCACGCGCAGGTAGTACCGGTGTGCGGTGTCCGCGACCGGGTTCTCGCGAACTACAGGGTTGTTTCCGAGCATGTAGCGGCACTCCGAAAAGGTCAGTGGCAGCACGCCGGAGGCAATTGAGATCAGATCTGCAACTACCGCCGACGCGGTCGGCGCACCGCCGGCGCCGCGGCCGTAGTACATGGTGTGGCCGGTCACATGGCCGTATACGCTGACCGCGTTGAACGGACCCGAGACCCACGCGAGCGGATGGGCGCGCGAGATGAACGCCGGGCGCACGCGTACTGTCAGGCCGGAGCTCTGTCGCTCGGCGATCGCCAGCAGCTTAACGAGATACCCGAGTTTCTCGGCGAACTTCACGTCGGCGAGCTCAATCGTCTCGATACCCTCCACCGGAATCATGTCGAACGGCACCGCCTGGCCAAATGCCAGCGAGGTCATGATCGCGATCTTATGCGCAGAGTCGATCCCGGCGACATCCAGGGTTGGGTCGGCCTCGGCGAGCCCCTCGTGCTGAGCCTGCTGTAAAGCCTGCCGGTAGCTTTCGCCCTTGGCGGTCATCTGTGAGAGGATGTAGTTGCAAGTCCCGTTGACGATAGCGTAGATCGCGTCGATGCGATTTGCGATTAGGCCATCGTACAGTGCGCGGACAATCGGGATTCCGCCGGCGCAGCTTGCCTCGAATCCAATCGCGACGCCTGCGTTGCGCGCGCGCTCAAACAGCTCGGGACCGTGCACCGCGAGCAGGGCTTTGTTTGCGGTCACCACGTGCTTACCAGCGTCAATCGCGCGTTCGATCACCGCGCGCGCATCGTCTATTCCTCCGATCAACTCGATAACAATTCGCACCTCAGGATCACCCAAGGCCTTCTCGATATCGGGCTCAAACAACCCGGTGTCAAGCTGAAACTCGGTAGCACGCATATATGTCTTTGATACGATGTACCGCAGCTCAAGCGTCTGCCGGCACTTAGCCTCGAGCAGGGCACGGTCCCGGGTGAGAATGCGTGCGGTCGCACTACCGACTACGCCGCACCCCACGAGCGCTACCGGAATAGGCTTCAGTTTACTCATGTTGTGTTACTCCCGCGCGTATCGTAGTTGAGTGCCATAGCACTGTCAAGCTTCGACGCGGTTGACAGGTTTGCTCTGCAGGAATACAAGAAGGAAGATGCAGTATCAGCCCCGTGTTGCTGGGTGGCGGTGATACGTTGCTCAATCGCGCTTTGCGGCGTAAGCTTGAAACTTGAAACCGGCGCCGTAAACGCTGCAGAGCTCGGTGTCAAGCGGTTCCGGGCCTCCGGCCGCCGGCTGTTGATGTGCGACTAACGCGGGCGGGACAATGCGCGGACATGCAGGAGAAGTCACAAGGTGGCGTTTGAAACAACGTCCGTACCGGTAGCCGAGCTCTTGTGCTCACCACGGAGTTTTGATCTCTTTTCTTCCGGCGTTGGATACGACGAAAGCCTGCTGTACGCGCGCATGCATCCTCCGGTCGCGCTGTGGCGTGAAGACGTGAAAGAGCCGACCGTTGTCTGGGGGTGGGAGCTGCTGCGCAGCCTAAAGGCGGCGGGAATTATCGCAGCCCCGGCAGCGGAAGTGGTCACCGACGCGGGCGGCGCTCTGGAGCTTGCGCTTCGTGTTGAGTCGCGTGCCGGGCAATACGGCTGGGGTGAAATTCTGGCGATCGGCGCCTGTATTCGGCATTACCGGCTACACGAGCGCGCTGCCGAGCTCACCCCGTTGGTGTTGGGCCGGCCGGGCAGCCTGATGCAAGCGATCGAGCGCTTTGAGGGGCTGCCCGAGCCGTTGCGTGTCCTTGTGCGAGCAGGTACGCTGGACTTGAAGACGGCCGGGCGCGGCGCGGCCCTGCCGACCGAGGTTGCGGCGGTGTTCGCCGAGCGCGCGGCGGACCTGACGTTTTCGCAGCGCCGTATGGTACTCGGTTTGGTCTACGAGTTCTGTGTAATGGGGCAGCGCGATGCTGATGAGGTTATCGCGATGTTGAACCGCGCTTTTGAAACCGGAGATCCGCCGGCCGCGTTACGCGCGATGCGCTACCCGCGGCTGCACGAGCTCGAGCAGCGCTTTCGCGGGTTCTGCCGGCAGCACCTCTACGGCACCGGTGTTACCCTGCACGCCCCGCCGCAGTTTGAAGGAACCGCGTTTTGGGTGCAGTTCCAATTCGAGAGTAAGTTCCAGCTCGCGAAACGCATAGCGGCGCTGCGTGCTGTGGAGCACAACTGCGATGAGTTGTTTCAGTTACTATAGGCGCCGCTTTCTGCATTTCTACGCTGAGCACGAGGTTGCCGAACACCCGGCGGTCCGGCGTGCAGCGCAGCGCCTTGCGCTGCGGGGCGCGAAACTAGTCACCGCTCGTGAGCAAATCCCTAAGGCGCATCGTAACGACCGTACGCTTGTGGCGGTGCCGACACGCGGGAGCCCGGTCGGGCGCTGCCCGGGCTCCCGCGGGCACATCTGCTGTAACTACCTCACGGCCGATCTGTACGCCGGGTGTACCCTCGGGTGCAGCTACTGCATCATGCAGAGCTACCGTAATTTTGCGCCGTTGGTTGTGAACATCGACACCTACCCGATCATCGCGGCGGTGCGTGCAATCGCGCGCGCGAACCCGGGCCGGCGCGTCCGTGTGGGAACCGGCCAAATCGGCGACTCGCTTCAGCTGGACCCGTTGTTCGGGCTCTCCCGTGAACTGATCGAAGCCTTTGCCGACGAGCCGTCGGTGGAGTTGGAGCTCAAGACCAAGACCGATTTTGTCGATCATGTGCTTGACGTATCGAATGTCGGCAACGCGATCATAGCGTTCTCGCTCAATCCGCCCGAGCTGGTTGCGCAGGAGGAACCCGAGACTGCTCCGGTAGCGGACCGGCTGGCCGCGGCCGAGCGGGTCGCGGCAGCCGGGTATCGCGTGGCCTTTCACTTCGATCCGATCATTCGCGTCGGCGAGTGGCAGGCGTGGTACCGCGCGCTGATCGAGCGCTTGCGCACAATGCCCCCGCTGCGGATTGCGTGGGTGAGCCTGGGAATGGTGCGGTTTACCCCGGCGTTACGCGACGCGGTGCCCCCGCGTCGGTTTATGTTCGATGAGTTCGTCCCCTCGCGCGACGGAAAGCTGCGCTATCTGCAGCGCGAGCGGGTGGAAATCTACCGGTTCATGCGGGGCACCCTTGAGCAGGCGCTTGGCCGCGTGCCGATTTACCTGTGCATGGAGAGCCCGGCGGTTTGGCGGCACGTATTCGCAGGCGCTCGCTCCGCCCCGGTGGGGTCCTTGCTGGCACCGCTGCGTTTACCTCAGAGCGGGTCATGATACAAGGAGCATGATATGTCGGGGGATTGCCGGAGCTTGCCGGCCTTCGCATGCCTCGCGTCGCTGCTGGTGCTGGGGATGGTCATACCCGCAGGCGCTCAGCCGCTGGGCGCCGAGCGAAGCGCCGGCGGCGCGCAGGCGCGCCTGAAGGACGCCCGCGGCGCTCCGGTGCTTGTGCGCGATGGCGAACGCGAGTGGTTGGATCTTAGCGGGCGCCCGCACCTCCAGCTTTACGACTATCTGCAAACCGGTCGCGGCGATGAGCTGCAGGCGGTGGTCGCGGCCGCAGGCGGCACGAAGGCGGCGTTTACGTTATTGCCGGACAGTGCAGCGTATCTTACGGCGCGTGTCGCGCACGAGGAAAACGAACAGGATGACGCTACCGGCTTCATGCTGCAGATGCTGCGGGGCTCGCTGCAGGTGCGTGTTGACGGCGGGGTCATCGGCGTCAGACCGGGTGTGGGTCACGGGGTGCTTGCGGTCCGCTACGGTGAGCTTATGGTGCGTATTGATGACGGCGAAGTGGAGCTGCGCGAGGCGCCGGATGGGGCTGTTTTGGTGTGGGCCTCCCGCGGCTGGGCGCGAGTCACCGGCGCCGACGGGCGTGAACGGCTCGCCGGTGATGGGCGTGCGCTAGAGTACCGCCCGGACGGGGCGTTTCGCCACCGGCTGCTCGAAGAGCCGGAAGGCCCGGATGGGTGGCTTCGTGACCGCGAGCGGCGAACCGCCGCTGAGGTCGTGCGCTTGCTCGAGCGTGAGCGCCGCCGGTACTACGCCGCGCGCGCCGATTTCAATAACCGCTACCGTGAGCTGCTGGGCCTGCGGGAGAGCTGGTACAACTGGATGCGTGCCGCTCGGGTCGGTCGCGCCGTTGCTCCGGGCGCAGACCCCGCGTACGATGAGATTCGTGCGCTGTTGGCGCAGATTGCCGCGCCGATGAACCGCCTCGAACGCAGTATCCATCGAATCCGGGTACTTGCGCGCTACTTAGTACAGGTGCCGATGACGTTATCCGAAGAGCTGCATGCATCAGGAGACCGAGCAGAGCGGTCGGTCCGTAATCACACTACCGCTCAAGCCGGCGTCGTGGCGCTGGTGCGCGAGGCCGCGCGCGAGCGCCGGACGCTGACCGGGCGTTTGCATACGGTGCGCCACATTCGCAAGCTGAGCGAAGCCGGCGAGTGAAGCGAGCAGGAGATATCCGCCGAGCGGGCAACGAAAAAGGCCGAACCATTACGGCTCGGCCTCTGTGAGTGGCGTGCGCTAACCCGAATAAGCGGTGCTTATGCTTTGATGCCGGCTTCAACCGAGAGTGCTTTCTCGGTCTCGATGTCAAAGAGAACAGTCTTCTCCAACGGCATCAGCAGCTTCACCTTATCACCGACGTGCATCTGTATATCCGGCGCAAGGCGAGCGATAACCTGATGGCTTCCGGTGTTGACGTAGATGTGGATCTCGGCGCCGAGCGGCTCGACAACATCGACCTCACCGTCTATGTAGGTGCCCTCCTCGGCGTCCATGTCGTATTTCATGTCTTCGGGCCGGATGCCCAACACCATCTGCCGGCCTATATAGGGCCTGGCGATCTCGGCTTGGCCGCCGGTCAGCGTGCGCTTGAAGTTGCCCTCGTCGGCGACTATGTTCTTGCCTTCTTCGCTGATTGAAACCGTCATGAAGTTCATTGGTGGTGACCCAATGAAACCCGCCACAAAGCGGTTGACCGGCTTATTGTACAGCTCCAGCGGAGCGCCGATCTGCAGGATTAGCCCGTCCTTCATGACGACAATTCTATCGCCCATTGTCATGGCCTCTACCTGGTCGTGGGTGACGTAGATCAGGGTTGCTTGAAGTCTATGGTGCAGCGATGAGATCTCGGCGCGCATCTGCACGCGCAGCTTTGCATCTAAGTTGGAGAGCGGCTCGTCGAAAAGGAACACCTTGGGGTGACGCACAATCGCGCGCCCAACCGCCACGCGTTGCCGCTGACCGCCTGAGAGCGCCTTTGGCTTGCGCTCGAGCAACTGCTGGATGTCGAGGATACGCGCAGCTTCGTCGACGCGCTTCTTGATCTCTTCTTTCTGAAACTTGCGGATCTTCAAGCCGAACGCCATGTTGTCGTACACCGTCATGTGCGGGTACAAGGCGTAGTTCTGGAACACCATCGCGATATCGCGATCTTTGGGCGGCACATCGTTGACGAGCTTGCCGTCAATATACAACTCACCGCTGGTGATGTCTTCGAGCCCCGCAACCATGCGCAGCGTCGTGCTCTTGCCGCAGCCGGAAGGACCGACGAGAACCACGAACTCCTTGTCGTTGATCGTGAAATCGGCCTCCTGCACCGCCGTGACGTTGCCGTCGAAAACTTTAGTGATTTTTCTCAGCTCAACCGTTGCCATCTGGACCTCCGTTCGAGAGTTATCTTATAGATCGACCCATACTACGGCAGAATCGCAGCGTTGTCAATCTTCCGCCTGTGCGCGGAAGTGCGCATTTTTCCTGACTTATCGACAGATATGTGAGAAAGGAGGCGGGCGGGGGCTTTGGATTCGAAGCTATTGGCGGTTGTCGTTAGTCGCCGCGGCGCAGCAGCCAGGTTCGCAGCCGCTGCTCAAGCGTTTGTTCTGCCCCGTTTTGCGACAATCGCCGCCGAAGCCACGGCTCAATCTCATCGCTGCGCAGGCTCTGCCAGTATATGGGTTGGCGATCAGGAAACCGCAAAAACCGTTCGGGCGGTATACGACCGAGGAGCTCCGGATAGTAGCGCGGAAACAGGTGCTCATTGACCTCAATCAGCGCCGAAAAGCCGCCGAGGATGCCGAACGCCCGTACTCGTTTACGCTGCAGGTCTTGCAGCAGCGCCTCGTGGGTTTCACGCCGGTACAACCACTCGATGAACGTCTCAGCGCCGCTGCGGTTAGCGCCGGTTCGAGGAACGCCAAGCGACACCGGGCCGTCTAACACACGAACAATGTCACCATCGCCGAACCAGCGATAATCCAGTAGCTTGCGTTGTGATTCGCGCATAGAGAAAAACTCACGTGCAGTTGTATACGCGAAGCCGATGCGGTCGCGGATCAAGAGTTGATAATCCGGATCGTACAGATAGCGGTCGGCGAAGCGTCCAACCTCGGCGCTTCCTTCGTTACTTTCGGCGTCCCATTCAATGAGGTGCTGCAGCGACTGTTCCAGCTGCTCTTGGTCCCATTTGGGCATCTCATCGTCCTGCTCCCGAAACCCCGTGCCGGCGGTCTGAACGAAGGCGTACAAGAACGCCTCGCTCCATTGGGGTGAGAAGCCCATGTTCGTGTATCGGCCACCCGACCGTTCGTTGAACGCCGCTCCATGCTCGCGCAGTTGCAGCGCGCCTATCGCGAAAGTGGCGAGCTTGAGACCAGCTTGGCGGTTGAACATGATCGTCGGCAGGTCGAAGGACAGCGGCAGGAACCGCTGGGTGCCGTCAATCTCACCGTGTTGCAGCAGATCCCCGTAGAACCCCCCGGGGTCTACGCGGCCGGAAGACAACAGCCGGTCTAACGAGTGCATGAGCCCAGCAGTGTCGCGGTTAGCGAGGTGGCGCGTGATGACGATGTCCGGTTGCTCTTCGGCACGTCTCAGGTGCTCACCGGGGCGATCGTGATACCGCAGCTCCGCGCGATACGAATCTTGAGAGGCGTTGAATAGCTCCAAATAGGCGGCGACCTCGGGGATGTCGCTCCAGACTACAACTCGGCGAGAACTCTCACCGGCACAGCCGGCTGCGACGGTCCCGGCGATCAGTACTGCAAGAACTCGAACGGTGTGCATCGTGACGACATCCTACGCCCAGCACCCGAGGCTGTCAACGTCGGTAGGCTCAGCGCTTGCGGGGGCAGGTGCGCGGATTAGGTGAGTCTTGCTCAGAAGCAGGCAGGGTACACGCTATCGAAAAAAATGGACCTCACGTTCCTTACGGGCGGCTTCCTGCACCGCCACGAGGGCCGCTTCGGCTAAGTCCTGGGGCGCCTGCATGCGCCGTTGATACGATGCCACACCGCATCGAATGACCACTTCGGACTTCTGGAGGTGCTGCTGAAACTCTTGATCGCGCTGGATCTGCTCCAACAGGCGGCGCACCGGTATCTCGGCGAGAGCGGCGTTGGTTCGCGCGAGTACAATCCACACCGTATCGCGCGCGTAACGCCCGCAGCGGTCGGACCTCCGCAGGTGCGGCGTTATCGTACGCTCAAGCTCACGGGTTGCGGTTTCTATGTCGGCTGCGGAGCTCCAAGAGCGCGGAACGCTACGCATCATGATCAGCGTCACCGGATCGCCGTAGCGCGCCGCGGCATCCCAGTAGATTCGGAACTGATCGGCGAACTCAGGACTCGAGAGGTGCTTGATGTGGTCGACCCGGGTAAAGCGCGGCAGCAGGTGAAAAAACACCGCACGGTATACCGAACCGAAGGCTACGGTCAACACGATAAGTACCACAGGCGGCATTACAAGCGACACGTTGAGCAAGCGCGCGGTAGCCAGATATCCGGGCGCCGACGGATAGACGGCGAGCAGCCCGAAGAGAAACGCGAGAAACACCAACGGGTAAAACACGACAACCGGCAGGCGGGGGTGACGCGACTGCAGCCGCTGTTCGAGCCGTAAGACGAACCCCCCGGAAAGCGCCGCGCCGCTCAGGAGCGCGATCTGGGCTGCCAGGGCCCATGTGTCGGCGCGGGCCCCGTAGCGCGGTACTAAAATAGCGGCCGCACCCGCCACGGTCGCTGCTGCCACAATAGCCCCTGCCTTAAAAACCGCCGGCGACTCGGCGGCGGTGAGTAGAGCTTCACGTTCTCGAAGTTGCGCGGGTCTACCCATTATGACTCCTACATGCGAGAATCTCGGCGGCTACCGTGATCATGCGTCCGAGTCTATCGCGGGAAGCGTACCGGTGCAACCGCCGCTGAGCTCCTGGGTGCGAATCGGTTGCGCTCGGTATAACGAAACACAACAGTCACAACGAGGAGAGCATCTGCTATGCAGAATATCGGCTGGATTGGAACAGGCATAATGGGAAAGAGTATGTGCGCACGCTTGATCGACGCCGGGTACACGATTTCGGTTTACACGCGCACCAAGAACAAGGCCCGGGAGTTGATCGGCGCCGGCGCTGTGTGGTGTGACTCGCCCAAAGCGGTAGCAGAGCGTAGCGAGTGCACATTCACGATGGTCGGTTCCCCCCAAGACGTGCGCGCGGTAGTGCTCGGGGACTTCGGTGTGCTCGCTGGGGCGCGGTCGAAAAGCGTCATCGTGGATATGTCAACCTCGCAGCCGGCACTTGCTGAGCAGATCGCAGGAGCTGCTGCCGGGAAAGACGTTGCAGCCTTAGACGCGCCGGTTTCGGGCGGCGATGTGGGGGCGCGCAACGGGACCCTTGCGATTATGTGTGGCGGAGACCCAAAGGCTTATGAGACGGTGTTACCGCTTTTTGAGTGCATGGGCGAGAACATCGCACTCCTCGGCGGCCCCGGGCGGGGGCAGCATACCAAGATGTGCAATCAAATTCTCGTAGTGTCGACCGTGCTCGGGACTGTTGAAGCCTTGCTCTACGCCCAGAAAGCGGGACTCAGCGCCGACCACGTTATTCAGGTTGTCGGCAGCGGGGCGGCTTCTTCGTGGTCTATCAACAATCTTGGACCGCGGATCGCCGCCGGTGACTATGCGCCCGGGTTTAGGATAAGACATTTCATCAAGGACATGGGGATTGCGCTCGATGAGGCCAAGCGGTTGCAGCTTTCGCTGCCCGGACTCGCCCTGGCGCACGAGCTCTACAAAGCTGCGAGCGCACAAGGGCTCGAAAATCTCGGCACTCAGGGGCTCTACAAAGTGCTCGCCGAACTCAACGGGTTACCGAGCTGAACGACGGCGCTTGTCTTCAGCCGGGTTTCGCTCTGCGTGCCAGGCGGTCGAGCTCTTGATCGAACTGCGGCGCCAGCGCCTGCCAGTCGAATCGCCGGAAAGCCTGCTGAAAGGCCGCGGCGGTTGCGCGTCGCTGTGCCGGCGGCAGGAGTAACTGCTCGACTAGGCGTCGGTATAGTCCGGCTTCGTCGTCGTACAGGCATGCATAGTGGAGCTTTCTCGGCACGAGCTCAGGGTACGATAAGCGCCGCGGCAGGATCGGAATGCAGCCGCAGCACACCGCTTCGCACACCGCGATCCCGAAGTTCTCTTGGATTGCGGTGCTTACTACCAGATCCGCACGCTCGAGCCAGGTTTGGTACTGCTGACGAGACTGGACGAACCCGCACTGCAGCAGGCGCTCGCCGAGCCGGGCGGCGGCCTGTGCGAAGCGCGGCCTCATAGCATCAGATTCCTCGCCCAGTAGTACGACGCCGAACCGGTATCCGTCGGTCTGCAGCTTATCCAGCACTCGAAAGAACAGCGCCGGCTCCTTGTCGTACTCCCACCGGTGATTCCAGAGGATTAGCGGTGTGGCATCCCGGCGAGTGCCGCCGCCGACACTGGGGCCGCCGCCACCCGCCGATCCGCCTTCGCGTGATACCGGGCGCGGCGGGCGCGGCAGGTTCACACCCGGGTAGCGTACCGCAGCAGATGCCGCGCGGTCCGCGGTTTCGGTCAGGCGCCGAGCAGTTGGCTGGCCCTCATCGACGGTGTAGCCGGCGGTCAAGTCGCGTATTGCCGCTACGAAGCTGTTCTGATGAACGTGCGAGTTAAACAGTATTCGATCAGCTGTGGCGACGTTCTTGAGCTCGATCACCAGCAGCTCGCGCGGCGGCGACCTGCGGGTGGTGGGCGGATAGGTCGTCTGGCTTTCGTGCATGTACAGGAGAATCGGCGGGACCGGACCGATCTCGGACATCAGTGCGCGCACGTCGGCGAGGTCGATCAGATCGGTTGCGATGATACCGTCGTACGCCGTGCAGCGGTCCATGCGCTCAACGAGCTCCCAGGCTGCGGTCTGGTAGCGGCGGCGCCAGCGCGCGGCCGGCATCGTCACCAGATCGATCCGGTGAGCTGAGTACCGTACCAAGCCGTCGGCGAAGGCACGATGTGATCCGCCATAGAACGACTCTAAAAACAAAAACCGTAAGCGGCTCATCGTGATTTGTATTTCTCGAGATCTACGATATCGAGGAATGCTTGGATTGCGGCGAATACCTTCCTGCGCCGGTCTGCCGGCTCGTTGAGTAAGCTGTGCCGAGTGTCTGCGATCGTGAGCATTGAAACATGCTCGAAACGGTTGTGTAGATACGCGCGGTTGTAGTCGTTGTCGACGACGCTGTCGTGTTCGGCCTGTAGGACGAGCAGGGGGGTAGTGTGTGTGCTGTGGTAGCTGTGCGTGCGCTGCTCCCAGTCGAGGTAGGTCTCGGCCCAGCTGAGCGGTACGCGGTACACCCCTAGCGGATCCCGCGCAGTGCTGAACTCAATGTACTCCGGGTTCGAGCTTGCAGCGTCTATACGGCGCGCTACCGTCTCGATTAACGGCGCCCCGAGTCGTATACCCGCCTGCGACAGCGGCCAGAGCCGGATCCGCACAAGGGGCGCCACAAAGACCAACGCGTCATAATTGGTCTCGTAGTGTTCCAGATGCTCCAGCAATGCCGCCGCGCCGGTGCTGTGTCCTACCCCTACCAGGGGCAGGGGTTTCGCCGGATCGCCGCCGCGTTCGGCCTCGGCCGCTTCGAGATGTAAGCGGCTTGTGGCGAGAACTCGATGCAGGACGTCGGAGTATTCCCGAAAATCTCCGATATCCCCGCGTGCGCCGCTCGATAGTCCGTGCCCCGGCATGTCGAAAGCCACTACGGCGCATCCCGACTCTAAAAGCGCGTGCACCGCGTGACGGTTGAGTCCGGCGTGGTCGAGATACCCGTGGAGTAACACCGCGACGGCGCGGGGGCTGCGCTTCGGGATGAATAGCTGTGCTGCAATGCGGTATCCGGCCGCATACACTGTCCCGATATGCCAAGAGGCGTTGTCGAACGCTAGGTCGTAATGTTGCCGGTATGTCTCGGCGACGGCACGGGTTTCTGCTGAGAGCGAGCGCGACAGCGGTGGGAGCCCGGCCTTTAGGCGCTCGGCCGCATCCGCGTCGAACGGCTGTGCTGCGGCGGTGGGCGGGGCGGCTGTACAGCCTACTAAAACGCCGAGCACCCAAGCGAGCACCCGAAAGCGTCCCCCGCAGCGTAAGCCGGGCGGGCATTCACGCGGGTGTGCAGTCATACCTGGAGGTGCTCCGTGTCCGTCCCCGGCGATGATGTGTGCTCGCTCGTGCGGGGCTGCGATGTTTGTGCCGTGTGAAAGACTAATAGCGGCAGGGTGTCGCTCACGCGCGCGCCGAGCTGCTCGCGCAGGAATCCTCCAATCGTCTGGCGCGCGTGCTCAGCGGCGCTTTGTTGGGAGAACAGGAGAAAAAAGGCGCCGCCGCCCCCGCCGCCGCTGAGCTTGCCTCCGGTAGCGCCCAACCGGCGGCCAAGATCAAGTACATCGTCGAGCAGCGTGGTGCTTAATTGTAAGCGCCGCAGTATCGCATGCGCCCGGTCGGCGCGAGCTCCGAGCGTCTCGATCGTGAGCTGCTCGCGTCCGCGCTGAGGCCCGTTGCGCTCGGGGCTTCGGGCGGCGAGCGAGGCTGCTGCTGCGGCGCTGAGCTCACCGAGCGCGGCGAGCGCGTTACGCGGTTCGGCGCCCTGCGTTGCAATGCGGGTACGAAGCTCGCCGATGAGCGCCTTGGTGGAGCTGTGGCGCGGAATGGCGCCGGCGAGAACGTAGCCCGGCGGCAAGGTTATTTCGACCTCCTCGGGAATACCCTCGGCGTTGAACCAGAACGCCCGTGCTGATCCGAGCGTGGAAATGCCGGTATCCACGCCCGAGGGTGTGCCGTGAAACTGCCGCTCCAACTCGTTTGCGACCGTCCAGCGCTGCAGGGGAGTAGCCCGGGGACACGCTGCGCTCGCGATTGCGGCACACAGCGCGGCCGACGAGCCGAGCCCGAGCGAGCGGGGTACCGTTGAGCTGATCTCTAACGAAATGCGTGCGGGTTCTGCTTTGCGTTCGTCGCAGATCTTAGTGAGGGCAAATAAGCGTTCCATCACCGCGCGAACTGCAGGGCGATCAGCCGGCTCGAGCGCGTGCAGGTCAAGCGCTCCGATGCGTTGACCGCCCAGGCCGCGAAGCGGCCGGCCGGCTTGATCGCAAAACCGGACACGTGTGTACAACGGCAACGCAGTGCCCACTGCAGGGTACCCGTACACCGCTGCGTGTTCTCCGAATAGTAGTAGCTTGCCTCCGGCGACGCCTACCGTGCAATCGGATCCGTTGCGTTCCACGACACCCCCTCGGACGCTATCTGCAATGGCTGTATCGTATCACAATCGCGGCCGGCGCGCGTAGGTGCTTCCGCATCGCCTGGAAGACATAACGCCAACTCCCCGCCCGCGCCGAGCGATTTACAGACCGTCGTACTCGGCGCGTCGTTACCCCGGAGCGCGTTCGGCCCCTTGAGCTGCCGTTCAACCCGGTTGCGGACTGTCTGGGACAGCGCTGCCGGAACCGCGATGGCCTCACCAAGCTCGATTCCGAGCCCTGCGAGACGTTCTAGGACGGCGAGCGCCGCGTGACGCGAGGAAGCTGCGGCGAGCCGCCCGACAAGCTCGTTTGAGGTGCGGAGAAACTCTGCGGCGGCCTGTGGGTAGCGGCTTTTCCACGCCTCGTAGCGCCGCACCGCGCCGGTAGTTTGCACGCGTGGTCCGGCTGAGACGAGAAACGCCCCGCGCAGCCACTCCGCATCCAGCGGTTCGGCGCGCGGGCACCGGCCACCGGTGAACAGAGCGACGCCGCCGAGAGCTGAGATCAGCACGTCATAACCGCTGCCGCGTCCGCCCTGAAACTCGCGGTGAATCGCAACGGTGTGATTCGTGAGAGCGCAGCGTACGCGCGCGCGCGAGAAGCCGGCGGCGTAAAGGATGGCCGCGGTGCACACTACGGTTGCCGCGGCGCTGGAACCGAAGCCGCGCTTACCGCCCGAGGCTGAGAAGAATGCGCGCGAGTCCAGCGTGATCTCGGCCCGCGGCGGCGCCGTGATAAGCTTGTGGCGCAGCAGATACTCCAGGCAGACCGCCGGCAGTTGTGTATCGGGTTCGGGGAACTCACCCGGGCGGTAGTAACGCTCGCCGGTGCCGGCGTGCAGGCAACGCACGATCGCGGGCCGGCCGGACCGTATCTCGGCCGCAGCGTACGGCGCGACTGCTACCGCAATGCCGAGGCCGCCGGGCTCGAGAACGGCATACTCGCCGCACACGAGAAGATTCCCAGGTGCCGTGATACGTGCCGTTCGCTCGGTGAGATGCACAGCGGCTTCGCCTTCGGCCGTTTCGTGGTCGCCGGCGCTCCTCATCGCGGCGGCTCCCCTGCGGGCGGTTCTTGAACCGGCGCTGCCGGCTCGAGCGCGGCGTCCGGCCCCGGTGCGCACACCGCCAACACGTCGGTGACTTTGCTGAGCGCGGCACGGATGTGCTCTACGTATTCGGTGGTAGTGATAACCTTGACCTGGGGCCCGGCGTCCATGGTTTCAAACGCCGGGACTCCCTCCCGCCGCAGTTGTTCGCAGGTGCGAATTGCCTCGACCGTCGCAGGCAGCCAATACAAGATCGGCGGTTCGGCGCCGAGCATAGTAGCGAACATGCGCAGGTAACTGCGGCGTGCCGTCTCACCGAGCCGTTCAAGGTCACGTGTCGCGAGCGCGCGCTCAGCCTCAATGGCGAGTTTTCCGTTATCGTCTACCCACGCATGGAAGTACGGAGAGCTCATGCGGGTGCGTTCCATCGCATCACGCGAGGAGACTACCTTGGCCTCAGCCGAGATACGCAGCACTACCACACGGAGCTCGGACCAATGCTCGGCCGGGTACAGTTGCTCGGCGGCCGGCTCGCCCCGGCGCCAACGGGTAAAACCGCCGAACACCGCGCGGGCTGCGGACCCGGAACCCACGCGCGCGAGAGCCGACAGCTCGGCTGCGGACAGCGCCGCTTCGGACTTCTCGGTGCGCGTGCGCCCGTCTTCTCGGCCGGTGGAGCCCACCACGTGTCGAGCGGCAGCCGGCTGTTTGCCGCCGGCAGCGTCTTGACCGGCGGCCGCGAACGCGACCTGCGTGCAAGCGAGCGCGAGCGCGGCGAACCCTGAGGAGGAGCTTGCGAGCCCGGCGGCGGTCGGAAAGTTGTTGGAGCTCTCCACGGCGAACCCAACCAAGCTGTTGCAGCGGGCGCGCACGGCGTCGAAAAACGCGCGGAATCGTTGCTCTGCAGCCGCGCGGCCGTCGATCCTGATGAAGTCACGGTCGGCAGGTTGGACTGTGACGCGGCTGTAGAGTGAGTCGAGGGTTACCGCGATGCTCGTAGTCGCCGGGATATTCACCCCGCCGGGGAGTTTTCCCCAGTACTTCACCAGCGCGAGACTGGGATGCGCGGTAGCGCTATAGGCCGCTGGAATCATGCGCCTCTCTCAGCTCTTGCAGCGTCCGTCCCGCAGTCTCGGCGTTGAAGGAACCGGTTTGCGCCAGCTGTTCGGCGACTCGGGTGATCTCCTCGCCGCGGGCACCGGCGTTGAACGCGAGACGGTTGGCGTGCAGCCGCATATGGCCGGCTTGTATGCCTTCGGTTACCAGTGCAAGCACTGCGGCGAAGCTCTGCGCGAGGCCGAGAGCCGCCGCGATGCGCGCGAGCCGTTCGGAACCCGGATCCCCGAGCAGCCGCAGCGCGCTGCGCGCGACCGGATGAAAGCCGACCGCACCGCCAACGGTTCCAAACGCCAGCGGAGCTGAAAAGCATCCCACCAGCTCGTTGTTCTCGATACGATATTCGGTGAGCGCACGGTACCCGCCTTCGCGCGCCGCGTACGCGTGTACGGCAGCTTCAATTGCGCGGGTGTCGTTGGCGGTCGCCAGAGCCAGTGCCGTGATCCCGTTCATGATTCCCTTATTGTGCGTTACCGCGCGTTCAGCGTTGTCCGCGGCGATCTCGTTTGCCAGTACGATGCGCTCGGCGAGTGCTTGACCGCCGTGGGCGCCGCGCCGCAGTTTGGAAAGCGGCAGGCGAAACCGCGCTCCTGCCCGGCGCTCACGAGCCGCGTTGGACAGGATCGCCATCACGCGCCGCCCTCCGGCTGCGTGCTCAAGAATCGGCGCGGCCGTTTCAGCCGCGCTGTTGAGCACGTTTGCGCCCATTGCGTCGCGCACATCGATTACAATCTCGGCGCACACCACTTCGCGTGCGGCCGCAGTACCCGTCAAGGCCCGGCGCGCTCGCAGCGCGCGAAAGCCGCCTCCACGGTGCTGCATTGAGGCGAGCAGCGGCGCCAGCGCCGCGGCGACCTCGGCCTCGGCGGCCGCAATTGCCGCCTCGCCGCCGGGCGGTACGCCTTCCAGGAAGACCTGTGCGGTCATCAACGGTTCGTCGGCCCAGGTGCAGAATCCGCCGGCACGTCGAATGACGGCAGCTGCAAAACCGGCCGCCGCGATCACCGACGGCTCTTCGGTTGCCATCGGAATGTCGTAGGTTTCGTCGTCAATGCGGAATCCGGCGGCGACACCAAGCGGAAGCGGCATAAACCCCACGGCGCTTTCAACCATCACATCGGCGAGATCCAACAGCCCATGACCTGAAGCGAGCGCTGCGCGCTCGTCGTGGCTGAGCTCCAGCAGCTCACCGAGAAGTCGATTGCGTTCGCGAACACTTCGCTTGCGAAACGCCTTCGGAAGCCGTGACACCGCTACACTCCGGATATGGGGCTGTCAAAACCGACAGCGGTGCGTAGATCCGCGACCGCCTGCCGGAACGAGGCTGTGCGCTGCAGGCGGCCGTTACGCAGCTCCGCAATTGAACGGCATCCGCTGAGAAGCATCACAGTGCGGAGAACTTTGTGGTAACGCCCGATCAATTCCACCGCCTGCTCGGCGCCACCCGCGTGCACCGCGCGTATGAACGGAAGTGCGTAACCGGCGGCGTGCGCACCGAGCGCCACCGCTTTCGCCATATCGAGGCCCGTGCGCAGGCCGCCGGAAGCCAGGACGCGACCGGCAGTATCAGGCAGCGGCTCAAGCGCGCCGAGCAGTATGCCGGTGCGAAACCCCCAGTGCTGAAACTCCTCGGCAGCGGCCCGCTCCTGTGCCGTGCTGCGATACGCTTCAACCTGCACCCAGTTCGTCCCGCCGCTGCCGGCGAGGTCCACGTAGGCAACGCCGGCGTTCAACAGCCGCCGCAGCAGACGGGGGTCAATGCCGAAACCGGTTTCCTTCACGATTACCGGCACCGGGCACTGCTCCACGAAACGCACAAGCGCGGCGAACACGCCGCGAAAGTCGCGGTCGCCGTCGGGTTGAAAAAGCTCCTGTCCGGGATTGAGGTGGATTGCTATGCCTTGAACCTCGAGGCGGCGCAGCATCTCGAACACCTCGCGGTGGTTCATCTCGCGCGCTTGAACCCCGCCGAGATTGGCGAAGACCGGTACGTCGGGGGCGATCTTCTTGAGTGCAAAGTGATCCAGCACTTCCGGCCTGCGAAAGAGAATGCGGATCGAACCCATTCCTACCGGTATCCCGGTGGTCTGGGCCGCCCGGGCCAGGTCCTTGTTTGCGCGGTAGCCCGCTTCGGAACCGCCGGTCATCGAGGAGATGAACATCGGCAGGCGTATGCTGTGTCCGAGAAACTCAGTGGCAGTGCTGATCTCCTCGTCAGCGGCTTCGGGGAGTGCTTGATGCAGAAACGACACGGCTTCGAGTCCCGTGCTGTGGGTCTCCACGGCGTAGTGCTGCTCGTCGAGGCAGATCTCTAGATGCTCGCTCTTGCGAGTGCCGAGTGCGTTACCCTCCGCGGTATCGCTGTGCGGCCGTAATCCGCCCGCCGGTCCGTTACTTGAAGCTGTACTCACGATAACCGTCGTTTCGAATGCCCGCTAGATAGAACGACCCGCTGGGAATAGCATCGGACTCGCGTTTAACGATTCGATTGTAGTCCTCCACCTCCAGCGGAGCATTCAGCCACTGCTCGTAGGTATCGAACGATTCCTTGCACGTGCGGGTAAACAGCGTGTCTAGATTCCAGTTTCGAATGACCCCCGGGGCGCCGGCGGCGACGCGCCCGCGTATGACCGACATCGTGTTTCCGGAACCGTATGACGCAAGCAGGATGCGTTTACCGACGATATCGTCGCCGAGGGTGTCGAAGCGATCCTTGAGATAGAACGCGAGTGAGAGATAGGCCGCCCCGGAGTAAATGTTGCCGACATACGCCGCCGGTTCGGTCGCGGCGGCAAACCCGCGTTCGTTAAGAAACGTCTCAATCTGCTCGGACGGCAACTGCAAATGCTCGCTCAGCAGGCGGTGAATTGCGATCCAGGCCATCTTCTGAAACGGAATGTGCAGCACGAACATGTCCGTTTCTTCCAGCGCTTTGCGAGGGCTCTCGCCGGTGCGGGCACAGTGGTCGCGGAAGGCTGCGTCCAGTGATTCGTGGTAACACTGCACCGAGTATCCGCCCTTTACCTTGGCAGTCACCGATCCGAGCGGGCGGAAGAAGTCATCAACATCGCGCGAGCAGTATCCCTGCGTTGAGATGTCGAGCTCTACGAGTCGAGGGTTGGTTTCAACCAGCATCGCGACCGCACCCGCTCCTTGAGTGATCTCGGCAGTTGTAGCCGATTCGTAGCGCGCGATGTCGGAGCAAATAACCATCCCGCTCTCGCCTTCTCGCGCCGATGCGCACAGCAGCGCGCCGACACTCATAATCGAAATAGTACCGCCTGCGCAAGCGTGCTGTACTTGGAATGTTGAAATAGAATCGGGTACCGGGTGACCTGCGGTCTGAAGCATACCCTCAACGTACGCCGAAACCGGCTTGGAGAGATCCACGCTGGTCTCGGTACCAACCGCGATGTAGCGCAACTTCGCCAGCGGAAGCTCAGGGTTCTGGTTCAGTAGTTGATGACTAGCCTGGGCTGCAAGGGTAGCGTTGTCTTCCCATATCTGCGGATATCGCATCGACCGCTGACCGGTGGATTCCACCGCGCGGCGCAAGCGCCGCTCCATCTTCGCATCTCCGTTCACTCGGTACGCTAGCAGTGTTTCGAGAGGCATACATGGTTGTGGGATATAGACCGCTAAATCTCCGATTCCGACTGCGGAGTTCATCATAACGGGGCCTACCTTAAGCGAATATTTTATCTAATCAAGATAACACGATCGTCACTCGGACGTAAATGTTGCACCTTCAATATATAGAAACTGTTTACTCGTGTGGTCAAAAATTTGGCCGCCTACACGAAACGTTTGGGCCGCCGGTGTAGTGTCAGATTGCCGTTTCCCGTTCTCGGCGCCCGGAGGCACGCTTGCAGCGGGCGCTGCGTTTTGGGAGAATAGCAGTCTATGAGAATTGCGATGCTGCTGTCCGGCGGAGTCGATAGCTCCACCGCACTCGTCCGGTTGCGTGAAGCCGGGTATACGGATATCACCGCGTACTATCTCAAGATCTGGCTCGAAGACGAGATCCGTTACGCCGGCTCGTGCCCCTGGGAGGAGGACCTACAGTTCGCGCGCTCGGTATGTCGGCGGTTGGAAGTCCCGTTGCGGGTCGTGCCGCTTCAGCGCGAGTACTACGATACCGTGGTGCAGTACGCGATCGAGGAGCTGCGGGCCGGGCGTACCCCAAGTCCCGATATTTTCTGTAATCAGCGCATCAAGTTCGGCGCCTTTCTCGACCGGATTGGCTACGAAAGTGTGGACCGTGTTGCCTCGGGCCACTATGCACGGCTTGTGCATGCACGCGACGGTGTGCGGCTGCTGCGCGGGCTCGACCCGGTCAAGGATCAAACCTACTTCCTTTCGCACCTCAGCCAGGAGCAACTGCAGTCTGCGCTGTTTCCGATCGGCCGGCTGCACAAGCGCGAGGTACGCCTGCTTGCCCAGCGCTACGACCTACCGAACAAGGAGCGCAAGGACAGTCAGGGCATCTGTTTCTTGGGCACTATTCGCTATCCGGATTTTGTGCGGCACTACCTTGGCGAACGCGGCGGCGCTATCGTTGAGCGAGAAACCGGGCGCGTGCTCGGCCGTCATCGGGGTTTTTGGTTCTTCACGGTTGGCCAGCGTCAAGGCTTGGGGCTGTCGGGTGGGCCGTGGTACGTGGTGGACAAGTTTCCGGAGGAGAACACTGTCGTTGTGTCTCACAGTAGCCTCGCGTCCGCGGTGGCTCGCAGCGAGTTTACTGCGGCAAATCTGCATTGGGTATGCGGCCCGCCGGCTGTTGACCGCCTGTCGCTCAAACTACGGCATGGACCGCAGCAGATCCCCTGTAGCCTCCGTTGGTCACACGATCGAACATGGCTCGAGATACACATGACCCGTCCTGACCGCGGAGTGGCGCCGGGACAGTTTGCAGTGTTTTACGACGGTGAGTACTGCCTGGGCGCCGGGCGCATCTCGATCTGCCGCGATAGCACGAGTGGGTTCAGCGCCGCCCGGGCGGTTGTTTGAAGCCATGCGTGTCTTGGTGGTTGAAGATGATGCGAAGATTCGTGAGTTTCTGATTGACGGCCTCAGGCGCGAAGGCTATGAGGTTGTCGGGGTTGAACGCGGTGTCGAAGCTGCCCACGCGGCGCGCGCCGGTGGGTTCGTCGCGGTTGTCCTTGATCTCATGCTACCGGACATCGATGGGCTGAGTGTGGTTGAGCGCTTGCGCGCCGCCGGCGACGATACGCCGATTCTGATTCTGAGCGCCAAACGCTCGGTCGACGACCGGGTACGCGGACTGAGAAGCGGCGGAGACGATTACCTGACGAAACCATTCTCATTCGCGGAGCTGGTGGTTCGCTTGCAGGCGCTAATTCGGCGCAGCGCCCGCGGCGGCACAGGCGCGACGGTGCTGCAGGCTGCAGACCTCCGGCTTAATCTCGTCACGCGGGAGGTATGGCGCGGCGAGCGCCGCATTGAGCTGCAGCCCAAGGAGTTTGCGTTGCTCGAGTACTTAATCAAGAATCGCGACGTGGTGCTGTCCAAGACAACGATTATAGAGGACATCTGGGGCTATGATTTTGATCCACAGACTAACATCGTGGATGTGTTGGTATCGCGGCTACGCAGCAAGGTTGACAAGGGATTTGAGCCGAAGCTGATCCACACCATCCGTGGGGTAGGCTATGTTCTTAAAGCGGATTAACGTCAAGCTCACCATCGTCTTGGTGGCAACATTCCTGCTCGGTGCAAGCGTCTTGTATGCGCTCACGGTGTTCTCATTGGTGCGCTCACTTCAGCAAGAAGACCACAACGCGCTGCGGGCGCACTTGCTGCGCTACTGGGCGCGGTACGAGGTGGGGGGGGTGCACGCGGTTACCCGGCAGGCGGAGTCCGAACGCTTTCTGCCCGGAGACTCGCTGCGCCTCATCCGCATTACCGATAGTGATAACGTAACGAGGATGTTTCGCGCCTCCGATGAGTTTGCGCCGGTGGAGCGTGAGTTGGGAGCGGGCGAACGCCCGCACGGACTGGATGACATTGCGGTTATTCAAACCGACGAGCATCCGGTTGCGATTGAGGTCGCCGCACTGCGGCTTGGAAACGGTGTTGTGCTTCAGGTCGGTGCCGGCACAGAGAACCGGATGAGGTTGCTGGGAGTGGTGTCGCGCAACTTCGCGGTCTCCGCTGTGCTCATTGTAATTGTCAGCGCGCTCGCCGGGGTCGTCTTGACGGCGCGGATGCTGCGTCCGCTCGAGCGATTGAACTCGGCGGTGCGTTCGATCATCGGTACCGGTAAGATCTCGGAGCGGATTGAGACTCAAGGCGGTGGGGACGAATTGGACGCGCTGACGGTTGCGTTCAACGAGATGCTGCAACGGATTGAAACGCTGGTACAGGGGATCAAGGGTACGCTTGATATCGTGGCACACGATCTGCGAACGCCGCTTACACGCTTGCGGGGTATCGCCGAGGTCGCGTTGCGCGGGCCTGCGGAGCCGGAGCGCTATCGCGAAGCGCTTTCTGACTGTCTCGAAGAATCGGAACAGATTATTAGGATGCTAAACGCGATCATGGACATCTCCGAGGTCGAAAGCGGCGTACTGACTCTCGACCGCCGCCCGAATGATCTGGGGTCGCTCGTTGAGGATGTGATTGAGCTGTATCGCTACCCTGCGGAGGAGCGCTCTATTGTAATCGGGTTTTCGGTACCGCCGTCCGGTATTCAAGTGACCGTCGATACCGCGCGGATGCGCCAAGTGGTCGGCAATCTCCTCGATAATGCCGTCAAGTACAGTCCCGCAGGTGGTACGGTGCAAGTCCGAGTCGGTGACGCCGGCGAGCTGGCGGCGGAGTATGGTGGCCAGGTCTTTATAGAGGTCGTCGATGACGGCATCGGAATTCCGGAGACTGAGCTTCCGCACATCTGGGAGCGCTTATACCGCGGCTCGACGGTCGGCGAGACCAGCGGTCTGGGACTGGGTTTGAGCTTGGTGCAGGCAATTGTGGCGGCCCATGGCGGTACAGTAACTGCCGAGTCTCGCACGCAGAAGGGCAGTCGCTTCCTCGTACTCCTGCCGCACAGTACCGCCTGATGCGCTCCCCAAATTGCACCATTACAAAACTGTAATGCTGGCGTAATCTTCCGGTAAGCTTCCATCCGTATCTTACTCTCGTGAGGATTGCTCGCGGAAGAAGTAAGCAACTAGAAGGAGTACAAAGCGATGAAACCGAAACAGATCATTGCACTGATCGGATTGGTGGTGATGTCGGCCGGATTAGGCTCGGCTTTTACGCTGCAGCTATTGGCTCGCAGCTCCCCGCAACCGCACCCGCTGCGCAGCGATCGCGAAGTGGCCTATGAGGCGCTGCAGGTTGCCGGCGACGGGGAGCAGCCGAGCGTGAGGACGCGCGTTGCGGTTGCAGACGGCGATATCCTCGAGCAGTATCAAGCCGCCTTTCGCCGCGTCGCCGATGAAGTCATTCCGGTAGTGGTTGAAGTGCAGGTTGTGAACATCGTGCGCCGTCAGTTGCCGAGTTTTCCTTCGCCGTTTGAGTTCTTCTTCGGTGAGCCGCGCCGGCCTGAGGAGCGTGAGTATCGTCGCCCGGGCTTGGGCTCGGGCGTACTGGTCAGACGTCAAGGCGACGAGGTCTTTGTCCTGACTAACCACCACGTTGTCGAAGGCGCTGAGGAGATTGAGATAACGCTCGCCGACGATCGTTCTTTCGACGCTCAATTAGTCGGCACTGACGAACGGCGCGACCTGGCGGTGGTGAGCTTTGTCACCACCGAAGAGGTTCCGCTCGCCCGTATGGGAGACTCCGATCAGTTGTACGTAGGTGATTGGGCGTTTGCGGTAGGTAATCCGCTCGGTTTCCAGTCGACCTTCACCGCCGGGGTGATCAGCGCGATTGGCCGCAACCCCGGCCCGCAATCGGGAATGCCGGCGCTTACCGAGTACATCCAGACCGATGCCGCGATCAACCGGGGTAATTCCGGAGGACCCTTGGTTAATCTCCGAGGAGAGGTGATCGGCATCAATACCTGGATTGCTTCTCAGACCGGCGGCAGCATTGGGTTGGGATTCGCGATTCCGATCAACGCGGCGAAGCGGACGATCGACGGACTCATAACCGAGGGTCGCGTTTCTTATGGCTGGCTTGGAATCACGACCGGCGACCCCGGCGATGCGGTACGAAACGCGTTGCGGTTGAGCAGCGAACAGGGAGCATTTGTGCATAATGTATTTCGCGGTTCACCCGCGGAGGAGGCCGGCTTGTTGCCGGGCGACTTCATCCTCTCGATTAACGGCACCGGTGTTGCCGGCAGTAATGACCTGGTTCGCCGGGTAGCCGAGCTCCGCCCTGAGCAGGAGTACCGCTTCGAGATCGTACGGGACGGCGGCGAAATGACGCTGCCGGTTCGTACCGGGATTCGCGCCGAAGAGGCGGAGCTGGCGCGGCAGTCGCAGAACCTCTGGCCGGGACTGGCGGTTACTCCGATTACCGACGAGGTTCGAGAGAACCTCAACCTCGACCGCAACGCCGGTAACGTAATTGTTGGAAGTGTGGTCACCGGCAGCCCCGCTTACGCCGCGGGAATCCGGTCCGGCGATATTATTCAGCGCGTAAACAACCATAATGTCAGTGATCTGAGGCAGTTCTACCGCTTGATCAACGATCGCTCGCAGGACCAAGTGGTGTTTCGTATCCGCCGGGGAGAACAGACCTTGGTGTTGGGTCTTGTATACAACGATCAATGACCGTGCTCGGTGTGTTCGGCCGCCGGCCGCCCCGCCTGAAGTGCCCGATTGAATCGCACTTCAACCATTCTCTTGCGGTCGGCGGCCTCGCGTTTTGACACGCCTTACACGCTGCGGTAGTATCAGGCGGCGAAGGCTATATCGTTGTGAAAGTGCATCTACAGACCGTTTCGAGAAGATCACAAGTTTCGCGCGCCGGCGATCATGACGGTGGCCCCGCCGCCTCGGCAGATGGCGGCGGGGGTGCGCGTATCACGGGCGGACGCGGGGCGGCCGCTACGCGCGTTAGTGTGGCGCCAATGATGGATAAGAGCGACCGCGATTTTCGCTACCTTGCGCGCCTTTTCTCGCCGCACACCCTGCTGTATACCGAGATGGTATCGCCGAGGGCGGTGCTGTACGGCGATCGCGATGTTCTGCTGGGTTTTGAGCAGGTCGAACGACCGCTGGCGTTGCAGCTTGGCGGTGATGACGCCGACGAGTTGAAAGCGGCAACCCGTATTGCGGCAGACTACGGCTATGACGAGATCAATCTGAATATCGGATGCCCGAGCGACCGGGTGCAGGAGGGGCGATTCGGAGCGTGTCTCATGGCGCGGCCGCGGCACGTTGCTGACCTGGTAGCCGAGATGCGATCGGTCACGAATCTGCCGGTTACGGTGAAGCACCGCATTGGGATCGACGGTCTCGAACAGTACCAAGACCTCGTACGGTTTGTCGAGACCGTGGTTCCGTCGGGGCCCGCCAAGCTCACGGTACACGCGCGCATAGCGATCCTCAAAGGGCTCAGCCCCAAGGAGAACCGCTCGGTGCCGCCGCTTCGCTACCACGATGTATACCGTTTGAAGCGCGAGTTTCCCAAGGAGTTCATTGAGCTTAACGGCGGGGTCGGCACCATTGCGGCCGTGCACACGCACCTCGCCGAGGTTGATGCAGTAATGATCGGTCGCGCGGCCTACGATACGCCGAAGCTGCTCGCCGAGGTGGAGCGCGAGGTGTTTGACTCGGCGTTCGTGGCCCCCACCCGTGGCGAGATCGTCGAACGCATGCTGGCGTACATCGAGCGGCGGCAGGCCGCGGGGCGGCCGCCGCATACGGTGTTTCGGCACATGCTTGGGCTTTTTGCGTGTCTACCGGGGTCGCGATCCTGGAAGCGTGCGCTGAGCGGCGGTATCGCAAAGGACGTTGACGTGAAAGCGGTGCTGCACCGGGCGCTGGCGGGCGTTCCGCGCGAGGTGCTCGATCAAAGAGTTGCGAGCAAAGGCTAACGTGCACTCAATACCGGAAGACCGTGCCGCACCGGCGGTTTCGGAGTTCGCGCTGTTGCGCTCGCGCCTGCGGAACCATGACTGCGGGCGGGTGCTGGACCTTGGTTGCGGCGACGGCCGCTTCCTAAGACTGCTTGCGTCGGCCTGCCGGCGGTATTCGCGGATCACCGCGGTTGACCCCGACAAGGATGCGCTCGACGAGGGGCGGCGCGCTGCGCTGCCCCGGGGCGTGCGTTTCGTGCAGGCCGCCGGGGAGCTGCTGCCGTTCAGCGATTCCGTGTTCGAGACCGTCGCGCTTGCCGACGCCCTGCATCACGTGCGCGACCCGCTGCGCGTGTTGCGGGAGCTCAGACGCGTCGTGGCGCCCGGCGGCCTTGTCATAGTTAGCGAGGTGCTGCGCGTCGCTGAGAGCAACGCTGAGGCAACCGCGGTGCGCCTACATCATTTCAAGGCCCGCGTCGACGCTCGCACGGGGATACGGCACCGACGAACGGTGTCGCCGGCGGAGCTCCAACAGCTGGTGTCGGCGGTATTCGCGGACGACGAGGTCAGGGTGTACCGTGGGTCGCCTCCTGCGGCGCCGGCGGCGGAGCAGGGCAGGTACGCCCACGCCCGCCGGCTGCGGAGGTATCTCAGGGCGCTGCGTCATGATCCGCGCTATCCGATCCTGCGCGCGGTTGCCGAGACCCTTGCCGGCCGAGTGGCGCTGACCGGCTACACACCTGCGCCCCGCGGCGTTATCTTTGTGCGCAAAAGACCGCAGAGATTCTACAGTAGGTGAACAGCATGGATATACATGAAAACCAACCGGTGCGACGCTTTGGTGCACCGGTACAGGACGCGAGTATCGCGATGATCATGCTGCACGGGCGCGGTGCGAGTGCCGGTGATATTGCCGCCTTGGCCGAGGTGCTACCGAGCGACGGCTGTGCGTTCGCAGCGCCGCAAGCTTCCGGGAATACGTGGTATCCGCACAGCTTCTTGATGCCGCGCCGGCGGAATGAGCCCTATCTGTCTTCTGCTCTTGCGACAATAGACGGGCTGGTGCAGGAGTTCGAACGCGCCGGGCTCGCGGCCGAGCGGATTTTACTCTTAGGCTTCTCGCAAGGCGCATGTTTGACTGCCGAGTATGCCGCCCGCACGCCGCGGCGCTACGCCGGCGTGCTGGCGCTCGCCGGAGGGCTGGTCGGCGACCGGATCGACCCCGCTGAGTACACCGGTTTGCTTGAGGGAACCCCGGTGTTTCTCGGGTGTAGTGACCAGGACCCCTACATCCCCCAAAGCCGCGTTGAGGAGACCGCGGGGGTGCTGCAGCAGCTTCAGGCTGAGGTTACAATGGTGCTCTATCCGGGGCTGCCGCATACCGTCAACGACGACGAGATCGAACACGTGCGCGCGATCATGCACCGTGCCGCGCGTGCAAAGGAAGCGCAGTAGAACGGGCTGCAGAGGTGCTACAGCAGACCACGTTCACGTAGGCGCTGAGTTATCGCTTGAAAGCTTATTCCGTGATGCTCTGCGATCTCGCGCGCGAAGCTGCGGCCTACAGGCGGACTACGAACAACGGTGAACGGCTGTGCGTGCATGCGACCGGTGGCGACGAGGCTCGCAATTGGCGTGTCTCCGCCGATCGCGGCGTTGATCTCGTCGATGCGTGCCGCCAGCTCGTGCAGATGCGTTGCAAAGAGCACGCGGCATCCCACGGCGCACAGCCCACGGACAAGATCCTCGGCGAGGTAGGCGGCTTCTCCTGCGCCGGTGCTTGCAAGCGATTCATTGAGCAGAACAACGCTTTCGGGGCTTACCGTGTCAAACAGCTGTGAGACACGGGCAGCTTCTTCGCCGAGCCTCCCGCCGTCTACCTCCGGAGTCTCGGACGCCGGGAAATGGGTCTCTATCCGGTCTGCGGGGCTGATTTGGGCCGAGCGCGCCGGAACAAATAGCCCCGCCTGAGCCATCACGAGCGCCATCCCGACTGCTTGTGTGTAGGTTGTTTTTCCACCGTGGTTCGGCCCGGTCAGAATAAATACGCGGGCCGAATCATCGAAACGCGCCGCGTTGGTAACGACGTGTTCGGCGCGTGCACCGTCTGATTCCTCTTCACGCCCCGAGACGGCATCACGACGGTTGCTGAGTACCTGCATCGCAAGGCGGAGATTGTACAGTCCGTCGGCAGCAAACCGGCGGTCACGATTCGGCACCAGGCTCGGCACGCAGACCGGCAGGCCTGCTTCTTCAAGACGGTGCATCAGCGCTGCGGCGCCGCAGAACGGCCCCAGCTCGTCGCGCAGACTCGCCGGCCATCCGGTCTCGATCCGCAGGTAGCGCTCCAACGCGTGTTGGACCGGCCGTGTAGTGTGCTCCAGCAGGCTTTCGAGCTCACGAAACAGCGGGGTAAGCGGAGGGCGGCCTTCGCCGGCGGAAAACTCCCGCGGCAAGCGCGCGAAATGAACGCGTCCCTGCGAACGCAGGCCGGGATTGCGCCCCGCGGCTTTCGAGCCGAAGAAGCGCGAGAGAAATCCGCCGAGCAGCGACGGCCCGCTTACTTGCTCGGCGTTAATCGAAAGGAGGGCTGCCTCCGTGGGGCGCAGACGCTCATCGAGATTGATGCCGACGGTCACGCTCCGTCGTCTTTTTATTGCTTCCTGCAACTGCGGCAGTTCATTGCGCAGCTCCGCGAACAGGGGGTCGTTATACAGAGCGGCTGCCTGCTTGGCAACGCGGGCAATGGCCCCGCCGGTGTTGCGGTGATCCTCCATAATCTCGTGTAACCGCTTGACCGCTAGCACGTACAGTTCGAGCTCGCCGAGCCGCCAGATTGTCTGCAGCACCTGCGACTCATTGCCGGCTGCCGCGCGTCGAAAAATGCTCAATTCAGCGAGGTCGGGCAGGGTATCCTCGAGCTTACGGCGCAGGTCCGCATCTTGGTGTAGGGTTCGTACGAGGCTGTAGCGGTGTGCAAGCACCTGCGGGTCGCGCACCGGATGGGTCAGTAATGCGTGCACGGCGCGTGCGTCATGGCGGCTGCCCGCTACGGCGTTGGCAAGGCTCTGTAGTTCCAGGTCCTGGTCTGCCTGCGGTCCAAGGCTGCCGTGTAACGGGGTCTCAGGAGGTGTCTCTACGTGCTCGCCGGCCGGGTACAACAGCCCGGCTCCGTGCGGTTGTGTTGCCGACATCAGCTACAACAATACTATGGCGGCGGGCCTTCGTCAAAACACAGCCGGGGCTGCGAATTGACAGGGCATTCAATACCGGCTACGATGACGCGATGAATCTCGCTAACACACTCACTATTGGTCGATTAGTACTCGCACCTGTATTTTTTTTACTTGTGTTTGTGCCGGTGTGGGCCGGAGTGTTAGAGGTTACATCGGTCGTGCTGTTGTGGATAATCTTTGCCGTCATAGAGATTAGCGACGCTGCAGACGGAAAGATCGCGCGGTCGCGCGATGAAGTTACCGACCTTGGCAAGGTTCTCGACCCATTTGCAGACGTCATCAGCCGGCTTACTTACTTTGTTGCGTTTACCGCCGTGGGGATAATGCCTGCGTGGGTCCTGCTCGTGTTAGTGTATCGGGAGTACGGTATTGTGTTTGTGCGCATGCTGATGTTTCGCAAGGGTATCGCGCTTGCCGCGCGCCCGGGTGGGAAAATCAAGGCGGTGCTTTACGCGCTCGCCGGCGGAGTGGGACTTGTCTTAATCTCAATTGACCGTATCGGTGTCTTGACCGAGCTGTTCGGCGGCGTTTATGTGTTCGCCCAAGTGGTGTACATCGCGGCGGCGGGGTTCTCGGTCGGGTCATTCATAGATTATCTGGTGGTATTCAGGCGGGAAGTAAAACTGTAGCGCCGCCGAAGCTGAATTGATTTGCTGCAGGGTTTCCGCGCTCGCCGGGGCGTGAACAGCCGAGGTATACGACAGTTTCCGCAATTATGTTGCAGAGCGCGGAGTAGCACATCGGTTGACACAAGCTTGATCAATCGCTATGCTGCCGCCATAACAGTGCCGCTAAGAAGCGCTGCAGCAGCATGCGCCGAGCGGGAAAAGCGTAAAACAGTAAGAACCTCTTGACAGGTTAGCTGGTTAACTGCTACTTTTATCGTCCGCTCAGCAACCGGGTCTGTAAGTGTGAGCGGCGCGTTCTTTTACAGCAAATAGGGAAGGGAAGGAACCGAGTATTGCCTTGAGCTCTTGATTTAGGGTGAGAGGTAATGTGCGGACGCCAATTGTGGTGAGGTGGGATCCGTCGGATAGCTTTTT
>PWQX01000248.1 GCA_003556605.1 Spirochaetaceae bacterium | reverse complement strand
CGCCGGTAAGAGGGTTCAAGGCCGAACAGCGCCACCAGGTGGGTGTAGAACTCCACCAGTCCCACCGAACTGTGACAGAGGTACAGCGGCTTGTAGAGTCCCGCTGGTAAGACGTCGGCGAGCATGCGCAGCAGACAGCTTTTTCCGGTGCCGGCCTTTCCGGTGATGACTCCGATACCGCGGGTTTCTACCAGAAGCCGTGCGGCGGAGAGGTTACGCTGCACCGAGGGCAGGTTCAATAGCTCGTCGGTGGGGATCTCCTTGCCGAACGGTGGCTTGGACAAACCGTAGTAGCTTAAGTATTCGCGGCTGGTCATCGGCCGGCCTCCACAGGGCGTGCGGCCAGTCCGTCGTCCTTCTCCTCATCATCGTCATCGTCGTCCTGCCGCTGATCCCACCGCAGGCGGGTTGCCGAAAGCGAGTTGTCCAGCGGGCGGCGAGCCGGTTGCGAGGGCTCCTGCTCGTCGTCGGGAACCTCGGTGATCTCCACCTGGCGGGAGATATCGGTGCGCCTGACTTTCGCATTGGCGTATGAGTCCACCAGGCGAGCCTCGCCGATACACTCGCCGCCTCGGATGATCTGCAGCCGCCGCCGCTCGGGCGGCCGCTGCGGGTCGTAGCGTAGCATGATACGCTCGCCGATCAGATCCGAGGGTACCTCGAACAGCGCCCCGTCGAGCGTCACGGTGGAGTCCTTGTGTACTTTGCGCGTGGTCTCGTGGAGGAACAGCTGCTCCAGATCGAGTCCCGGATCGAGGGGCACGATGAGGTGCGCTTTCTCGACCCATGCCTCAAGGGGAGTACGGTTGTCCAGACCGCGGTGCGGGCTGCGGTGGTACTCGCTTTGCAGCCACGCGTGAAATCTCCGGTCGAGCTGCTCGATGCTTGTGACCTCGGTAGCATCGAGGGGGGCAAAGAACTGCTCGCGAGCCGTTCGGAAAAACCGTTCGATCTTCCCGCGACCTCGTGGGCGGCCTACCTGGGAATGTACGAGGATGACGCCGAGGGTGTCGAGAATGCGCCGCGTCTGCACGCTCACAAAGGCGCTGCCGTGGTCGGTATACAGCCGCCCGATGCGCCCGTGGGCGGCAAGGACGTGTTTGATGCCCACTTCGAAGGCAAGTGAGTTCTCCGAGAACGAGAAGCTCGCATAGAGCACTCTGCGAGTGGCATCGTCGAGGAAGGCGAGCAGCACCGCGTGACGCAGCTTTCCCTTCCCGTCGGGAATCTTCACGCTGTACATCGCGTCGGCCTGCACGCACTCAAGCGGCGAGAAGAACTCGAATTTCAGGGTCTTCTCCCTGGCGTGCAGCTCAATGCGTCGTGAGCGCTCGAGGCCGGCCGAGCGCACCAGGCGCGAAAGCGAGGAGCTTGAGGGGTTAGAACGAATGCGCCCCGAGTTCTGCAGCCGTCGCAGTACCGCCGTCGCGGTAAGCTCAGGGTGGGCCTCAAGATGGCTCAATAGCAGCGCCGCCTCCGCCTGGCTCAATACCCGTGACAGCCCGGTGTCTCTGCGGCTTCGGGGTTTCAGCCCCTCTTTGCCAAGCTTGCGGTACAGGGCAAGCCACTTCAGGATGCAGCCTTCACTCAGCCGCCGCCGCCCGACTCCCGGTACCTCGTGCTCCACGCTTGCCTTCTCGCTGATCATGCGCCGTCGCTCCGCTGAGCTCAAGTACGGATTCGCCAGCTCTGCGACGAGCTTGAAGCGAAAGTCGGTCATCTCACCGATCTGCCGTTCACGTTCCTTGTCGTTCATCGGTTACCTCCAGGTGATGAAGCTCATTCACCCGAACTCTACGCAGGCAGGCCGGCTCAAGGTAGAGCCGAGGTTATGTGAAAGCTGCCCGCCGACGGCAAAGCGGTGATACTTCAGCAGCCAACGGCGGCAAAAACACAGTCCGTTGATCCGTTGATCGAGGCCGAAGCTGTTGATCTCGTACAGCGGCCGCTCGCCCGGCCCGATGAGCGAGCGAACCCAGGCAAGGCCGTGCTGCTCGACCTCGCCTATCCCGTCGAGCAGCGCCTTGCCGATCTGCACCGCGGCAGCGAAGCTGCGCTCCAGCCATTTCGGATAGCCTTCGCTCATCCCGTGCGCTGTGAGAATACCGGCGGCCTTCCCGCGGGAGGCTCCTTCGGCTCGGGCAATCAGGTATGCTTCAGCCTCTTCAGTACCGATCGAGGTGCCCGGAAGCGAGAAGGAGGGCATCAGTACATGGGTGACTCGACAACCCCGGCAGCGAACGCGCAGAACTTCGATCCGTCTCTGGAAGTGGTACTTGCAGTACACCGCATGACGAGCAAACCGACCCCGCTCGCAGCAGTTCGGACACCGGCGTCGAGCAAGCAAGCCGCGCCAGTCGTTTTTGAGTGAAGAAAAGCTATAGTCTTCTGCAGAAATGTCGAGTAGTATAACTGTTGTAGTCGGAGGGAGCCGGGCAGAGCAGCCTAATCCGATGCCCGGTTTCCCTTCTTTCCCTTTCCAAGTCTCAACTACAACACTTCGGCATTTCTCTCCAAATCTTCAGAACAGAACGCGGGCATCTACAGTCATGCCTCCTCCGATGAGTATGGGTTCCTCGACGCCACAATCGCACTTTGCTACAACTTGTGATCCCATATTGCATCTCCCGAACTTCTGATTGAATTGCATCGCCAAGGCACGGGAAACCCCGCGAGCCGCTGCAGCGCTGGCCGGCCCCAATATGTCGGAAGCGTATGGGACAATGGGTCTAAACGCAAGTTCGTGCAGCCGTAATTGCGGGGCGAGGCATGCGTAGATGGAGCCATGCTGAAGACCTACGCCTGCATCCTAATAGAATAGGAAAAGTTATCCGCAAGCGCAACCGCGAAACGGCAATCAAGGACAAGATTTCGCGAAAGTGCAGCACCGACCGCGGTTCGCAGGCTCATAACGGCGCCGACGGCCGCTATTTGAGTGGACAGACGCACCGATAGGACAAATCTGGGCTGTTTCGCAAGTGTTT
>PWQX01000060.1 GCA_003556605.1 Spirochaetaceae bacterium | reverse complement strand
GGCGGGCGCCCGCCGATTGAATCGCCGAGACCAACTTCGCGAACCAGCTGCAGCTGTAGCAAATCGTCCACGAGCATGGCGATGCCGGCCCTGCTCAACCCGGTCATGCGTGCCAGCTGCGGCCGAGACACGCGTCGTTCCGTGATGAGAATCTTGAACACCCGATGCCGATTGATCTGTTTGACGCCTTCGGGTTGGCTGACAATCGATTTCATGGTTCCGCCGGATCGTAGCATGCCGGCCACCCTTTGTACACGCAGCGAACAGTCAACATGTCACACCTGCCCGGGCCCACAGGCCTCCTGACCCCGGCGCGCAGCCCGTGCCTGCCGGAGCGCGCAGCCGATTGGGGGGGCAATGCGTCGTTGATAGGGCGAGCTGAAGGCGCTTCACCCGAAGGCCGGGGGCGGCAGTTCCCGCTCTATCTGCGCTATCCGGTACCCGAAGCCGGGTCCCTGAATCGATGACAAATCTACCATGCCGTTCCTGCGGCGATACAGGCCCGGATGCACCGCCGCCTCGGGCTCCGATGCATTTGGATAATACTGGCTTGCGTTGGTCTCCACCCCCATGATTGTTCCGGTGTGAGCGGCCAGCAGCATGTGGGGAATGATGGCGAGCATGGGATTGGTGAGATCTTGTACCATCAGCGTCATACCGTGGGCCCGCGCCCAACATAAGCTGAGAATGGCCCCTGTTTGGGTCTTGCACGTCTTCAGCGCCACGCCGGTCCACCCCAGGTCCACGCCGAGGCGAACGAGCTTCCAGTCGTGTGCGCTCTCGTCCATGAACAGCGGCTTCCTCGCCGAGAGCGCATGGACGTCTATGCGGTTGTCTTCCAGGTCATAGGGAAACGGCTGCTCGATGTACAGCAGCATGCCGTACAGGCGCGGGTGCTCGATCAACAGCCGGTCCAGTGTTTGAATGACGTACAACGGGTCGGTTACGGTGCAGTTGAAATCGGCGCTGAGCCAGTCCACGCCCATCTCTACCGCGGTGGTTCCAACAGTGACCAACCGCTGGTAATCCCACCCGGCATCGTTTCCTCGAAGCTTTATCTTGAGGCACTTGAGGCCGTCTCTGTTAATCCAGTCGGTGAGTACGTAGGGATACCCGTCATCAGGCTGATTGCCGTTCAGGTCGGCTTCCGCTATCAGGTCCATGCCCCCAACCAGATGCCAGGCAGGCACGCTGCTCGGTGCCGGCCGAACCAAAAAATCCTGTGGGTACAGGCCGGCGAAATCTACGGCTCTTGCCTCATGCGGGTGCAGAAAAGCGCTGAGGTCCCTGTTCATAAAATCTGCACTGTAGGTTGCATACACCGGCATCCGGTTGACGTTTCCGTAGGCGTCGTGCAGCGCTATGTCGAACACCGAGCACGACACCAAGGCCGCCAGCCACGGCATGGGCTCCCCGTCCCCGCGCGCCTTGTTGAACTCTTCATGGACCCGAGGCAACTCATGAGACAAAAACTCATGACCGATTTCCATCGGGTGGCCTTGCGAGCGAAAGGCCTGCCAGGAGGCTGCCAGGGCGACGGTGAACTGCTCCAACGCGCGTTCGCGCTCTTCCAATGAGATTGAGCTCACCCACACCCATTGTACGTTCAACGGTGTCTCACCCCAGCCTTCGGCGGACTGCCCCTGCGCGTTCTCGACCCGTATGCGCGCGCGGGCACACATCACCCGGTTCGTCGTTTCGGGACCAAACTTCAAAGGGACTCGCGTCTGTACCGGCAAGAAGAACAAAGAAACATCTTGTACTATCACGTCAGTCGGTTTACTCATAGCATCCTTCTCGCGGGGGTTCGCGTTTGACAGCCGGACCGCCAAGTTGTGGATACGCCCGCCGTGGTTGCACCCGTTTTCATTTCAGTCCCGCGCCGCTCAGCGCTTCGATCATCCATTTGCGCAGCACAATGAACAGCAGGAACAGCGGCACCATGCTCAGGACCGCGGCCGGCATTATCAGATGGTATTCCCGGAAGTGAACGTTGGTGAAGTACGAGATACCGAGCGTTACCGTTGCTTTTGACGGTGTCGTGATCACCAACAGCGGCCAGAAGAACTCGTTCCAGGTCCACATAAATTTGATTATCGCCAACGCGGCAAGCGAAGGCTTGACCATGGGAAGTATGACGGTGCGATAGATACGGAACTCCGAGCAGCCGTCAAGGCGCGCGGCGTCCAGATAATCGTCCGGAATGGTCGACACCCCTTCACGCATGAGCAAGACGCCGAACGCACTGATCATCAGCGGGAGCGCCAATCCCGCAAAGGTATCCACCAGCCGCAGCCGCTGCAGGTGTATGAACAATGGGACTGCTACCGAGTGGAACGGCACCATGAGCACGCCGATGATTCCGAAGAAGAGTATCTCTTTGAACGGGAACCTGTACTTGGCGAATCCGAACCCTGCCAGCGACGAGAAGAACAGGCTGATGACGACGGTTGTGCAGCACAGGAGGACCGAATTGATCATGAAGCGCAGGAAGGGCGTTCGCCTGAATACCTCTGCGTAGTTTGCGGTGTTGGTCAATTCGTCGGGGAGAAACGAGGGGGGCAAGCGCAAAATCTCTTGCGGCCCCTTGAAGCTTGAGGTAATAGACCAAAAAACAGGAAAGAGAAAGAAAACGAGCCCTACAATAAGCACGCAATACAGCACAACGCGTCGGACAGACTTGCGGCTAAAGCTCATAGCGCCTGCCCTTCACGACACGCCGCTGAATGATACTGAACAGCAGCAAGGTCAGGAACATCAGCACCGCAACAACCGAGGCCCTGTCCTGCCGGTAGAAACGGAAAGCATTATCGTAGAAATAGAACAAGATCACGTAGCTGGCCCGAGCCGGCCCACCCTGGGTGGTCACGTAGACTACGTCAAAAGCCTTGAACCCGAATATGACCTCCAGCAGCGTTACCACCGCAATCTGCGGCAGCAGCAGCGGGAGGGTTATTCGGCGATAGAGTTTCAGTCCGGTAGCACCGTCGACCTTGGCCGCTTCAAAATACGACTGCGGTATGCTCTGCAGCCCTGACAGGATGATGAGAATGCAGTAGCCGACCCGCACCCAGAAGTTGACTACTGCGAGGCTGGGAACGACCTGATCGGTCCCTGTCAGGAACGAGAACCGCGGCCCGCCGATCGCCGCAAGGGCGTTGTTGATCACACCGTAATGCGGGTGATAAATCCATTCCCAGATGGCCCCTGCTGCGGCGAACGAAACGAAGATCGGCAGAATATAGAGGGCGGTGAACATGTTCCGCGCGGTGCCGTTGCTTATGTTGGACAGCGCGATCGCGATAATTATGCCGAACGGGATTACCAGCAGCAGTGAGATGCCGTTGAACAGCAGGGTGTTTCTCACGCTCTCCCAGAATGCATCGGTCGCCAACACCTCCCGGTATGTATCCAGGCCGGCAAACTCCACTACTTGGCCCGGCAAGATCTCGGTGAACGACATGGCGAAGGAGTTAATCAGAGGGACGTAGTAGATCAGGGCAAAATAGGTCACCACCGGAAGCACGAACAGGAACCCACTGATCTGCCGCTTTTTCGCATGCGTTGTTATCTGCGGGGTACGCTCATTCACCATCAGCTCCAGTAGGTGTGCTCCAGCAAGAGCGGGGAGGGGTAACCCGGCATAAGGTTGACCCCTCCGCAGTGTTAACCGCTATCAATACCGGGCCAGAATAGCGTCCATTAATGTAGCCGCCCTGTCGAGCGCGGGCTTGACTTCCGACCTGCCGAAAATGATGTCCAGCGTAGCGTCGCCGAACTCCTTCAAGAGCTCTTGGGCGGGCGGGATATGGTAGTTCGTCGCCGCGCGGCCCTCCGACATTTTGACAAACGCGTCGTACGCTTGGTGTGCCTTGAACTCGGGCTCTTCCAGAATGTCGACAAACGGCGGAATGATGTTGGCGCGAACGGCGTGTTCCTTGCGGATATCGGCGTTGTCTACATAGTAGCGCATGAGCTCCCACGCCCATTCCCTGTTGACCTCCGGCGAATCCTTGTTTACTTGGATCGACCACGGGAAGTTGCCGGCATAGCCCGACGGCCGCGTGTGCGCCGGAAGCGGATACACCTTGAACTCGAGGTCGGGATTGAACTCCTTCAGCCACGCTACGGCGAAGCTCTCGCGGAACATGATCGCCGAGAGCTCTCGACCAAAGCTCTCCATGGGCTCGCCCATTTCCAGGCTGGCCACCCGGTGCGTCCTCACCAGGTCACCGTAGTACTGCATTGCTTCCACTGCCTCGGGGCTGTTCACGTAGCCGCTTGCCTTGCGCTCGTCCCAGTTGAGCAGCTTGGCTCCCCACGCATCGATAAACGGCACCGTCTTATCGGCAATGCCGAACGGGTGCCCGTCGTAGCGGACGCCGAAACCGCTGCGCGTGATTCGCCCTGCGTCATCGTAGGTGGTGAGCTTTTTCGCGTGCTCCAGCAGCTCAGCGTAGGTGGTGGGTGGTTTGTTGGGGTCAAGCCCCGCTTCCTCGTACATCGGTACGTTGATGAACATCATTTGGAAGTAACCGCCTTCAACCGGCACGCCGTAGCGATTACCGTCGAACATCCCGATCACCGAGCCGGGACCACCCACGATGGCCTCTAGACTGGCGGCGATGTCGTCGGGCATTCGTTCGCTGACTTCAAGCTGCCCGGCAGTCTGATGGGTCATGTCCCAGAATATGTCCGGCCCGGCTCCGGCTGCGAACGCGCTCTGATAGCGTGCTTCGTAGCCGCTGTACGGAATCAGGGTCACGTTGAGCTCCAGCTCCACCTCCGGGTGCTCCTCGTTGAACTGTGCGGCGATTTCCTCCCAGAAGCCGTCGTATCCCGGGAAGTTACCGACCGACCAGTAGCTCAGGCTCACTCGCTCGACCGCTTCCTCGCGGGCGCCGCCCGCGAATCCAAGGCCCACTACCAGGGCGAGAAACAGTACAAGCAGCACTGTAATCTGCACCTTTCTTTTTTCCATACCGTCCTCCTAGTGTTTCCTGTTGCCTGCAGTATGCAGGCGGGTAATAAAGGCTGGATGCGTTATGCAGCGGCTCTTACCTGTACCGTCTTGGTGATAGGGCTGCCTAAATCATAAGGGTATTCTATGGACGGTTTTGCGATTTTGTCAACTAAAAAACAAAAGTAGCCGCCGGAGCTCGCGATTTCCGCCTTCCGGGGCGCGTATGAGGCCGATGTACGGTCCTGTTTAGCGGGCTCCGGCGCGGCATTGTAAACCTACTACACAAAGTCCCGGCGGCGCGGCGTTGGGGCGGGCCGTTAGGCCGTTAGGGCGGCGGCCTGCGAAGGCTGCCGCGCCGGCCGTGCCGCCGGGGTGGTCCAGCTCAGGGCAGGCAGAACTGATCCATGTTGAGCTCGGTGACGAAACCGTGGCCGGGCGCATGCGTTATCATCAGTTGCGGCTTGGCTTCCTGCGCCGCCCGCTGCGGTGTGACGCCGCAGGCCCAGAAGACAGCGGTGCGCCCTTCGGGGATTCGCTCTAACGGCTCACCGTAGACGGGGTTAGCGATATCGGCGCCGATATCGCGAGGATCTCCAATGTGGATCGGCGCCCCGTGCGTGTAGACGAAGCGGCTTGTCAGTTGCGTCGCGATGATGGCCTCTGCGGGGCGCATCAGGCGCATAGTTGCGAACACCGGTCCGCGAAAGCCCCCGGCCGGGGAGGTGTCGATATCGGTGCTGAAGATCCAGGCGTCGCCGCCGCTTTCAACCCCGGCGCGCGCCAGGGCCGCGTCAAAGCTCAGGCTGGAGCCGAGCAGGAATCCTACACTGTCGCTGCTCCACAGGTGCGTAATATCGGTCACGTCCTGCTCGTGGACACCCGCGCGGAAGATACGATACCGGGGCAGGTCTGAGCGCAGATCAGCGCCGGGGGCCGATCTGCGGGGCTCCGGGTCACCGGGGTCGGTAATCTCGATCACCGGGCAGGCTTTGGGGTTTCTCTGGCAATACACCAGGAAATCGTAGGCCTCGGCCTGCGGCAGCACCACCAGGTTTGCCTGTATAAATCCGGGCACCCGCCCGCCGGTGGGTCCGGTCCAGCTTCCCGCTCTCATCGCCAGCCGTGCTTCTTGTGCCGCGCTCATGTGTATCCCCCTTCAGGCATCAGTTGCCCGGGCTCCGAATGGTAGTAGAAGCTCCGCGGCCCCGCCATCCGCACAACCAACAGAGCCCGTTACGGTGCGGGGTCGATATAGACAGCGTAATGGACTTTTTGTTCTTCGCATAGCACCCGGTGTACTCTTCCGCCGGGCCCTATACCCGTTTTCCGGCGGACAGGTCTTGCTGTGATGTGTTACGATGCGAAGCGGGGCGATCAGTCTGCTCAGATCCGAAATCTGGTTGTGGATGTCCGAAGCGATGGTCGCCCGGCCTCGGCCGCCGAGAGCGTCAGGCCGGCTTTGGAGCTGATCTCGGCGGTTTACAAGTCGGCGTTTACCGGCGAAATAGCGCCGCACGCGTTAAAACCAGGAGGGGATTACTGTATGGCACACAAGAATGGAATGAGTTACGCGCCTCGAGGGAAGAGCCGGCCGGTAGTGAAGCCGGGTGATTTCCGCTTTGCGGCCGCCGGGCTGGATCACGGGCACATCATCGCAATGAGCCAAGGGCTGGTCGATGCCGGCGCACAGCTCGTTTGGGTTTATGACCCCGATGCGGCAAAGGTGGAACGGTTTCGCGCGACGTTTTCACAGGCACAGCCGGCGCCGTCGCTGGAAGCGATTCTGGACGATACGAGTATTCGCCTGGTTGCAAGCGCTGCCGTTCCCTCCGATCGCGGTCCCATCGGGCTGAAGGTCCTCGGGGCCGGCAAGCACTACCTCAGTGATAAGGCCCCCTTTACCACTCGGGAGCAGCTTCAGCAGGCGCGCGCAAAGGTAGAGGCAACCGGCCTGCACTGGGCGGTCTGTTACAGCGAGCGCGTGCAGAACGAGGCGGCCGTTCATGCGGGTGAATTGATTCACGACGGTGCGATCGGGCGTGTGCTCCAGGTGCTTGGGCTCGGCCCGCATCGTCTCAGCGCTCCCGATCGTCCGGATTGGTTCTTCCGCAAGCGCCACTACGGCGGCATCCTCATCGACATCGGCAGCCACCAGATCGAGCAGTTTCTCTACTACACCGGGGCATCCTCCGCGGAGGTTCTGCACAGTAAGGTCGCCAACTACCACCACCCCCAATATCCCGAGCTTGAAGACTTCGGCGATGCCACCTTGCTTGCCGACAACGGGGCCACGAACTACTTTCGCGTTGATTGGTTCACGCCGGACGGCCTGGGAATCTGGGGTGACGGCAGAACCGTTATTCTCGGCACCGCCGGGTATATCGAGCTGCGAAAATACATCGACGTGGCACGCGATGAGACCGGCGACCACGTCTATATGGTCGACGGCTCGGGCGAGCACCACATTCCGGTTCACGGTAAGATCGGATTTCCGTATTTTGGGCGGCTCATTCTCGATTGTCTCGAAGGCACCGACGCGGCAATGCCGCAGGCGCACACCTTTCGCGCCGCCGAGCTGTGTCTGGAAGCTCAGGAAAAGGCAATGCGCGTGGGCTGAGGTGTGCTCAGCCGACGGTGGGGTGTGCGACGGCAGCGCGGACAGCATCGGCGCTGCATGCTATACTGCGCAGCACAATGAGTATTCGCATTATCATCACCGGAGGAACCTTCGACAAAGAGTACGATGAGCTCAAAGGTGAGCTCGCTTTTCGCGACACCCACCTGCCCGAGATTCTGAGGCGGGTGCGGTGCACCGTGCCGGTGGAGCTTGAGATCAACCAGTTGGTGGACAGCCTAGAGATGCGGCAATCAAATCGCCGGGCGATACTAGAGGCATGCAGCGCGGCGCCCGAAGACCAGGTTATCGTCACCCACGGTACCGATACCATGACCGAGACCGCCTGCTTGCTTGGACGCGCCGAGCTTCCCAAGACGGTGGTGCTGACCGGCGCCATGATACCGTACGCGTTTCCCGGCTCCGACGCGGTGTTCAACTTGGGTTGCGCGATCACCGCCTGCAGCATTCTTCGGCGCGGTGTGTACATCACCATGAACGGCCGCGTGTTCGCCTGGGACGAGGTTCGCAAGGACGCCGAACGGGGCGTGTTTGTGTATTCAGGTTCAAGCGAGGGTGAACCGCGCGGGCCGGAGCGCAAAGCAGGTCAGCGGTAATAAAGTTGACAGATTCCGCTGTAAGGTCTAATCTAACCGTGGCGAAGAGCGGTGGTTGGCGGACAACTGATGACTGACAACGTACTAAGAACGCCGGCTGCCATAGAGAGGCATTTTTTTAATTAGGAGGACACAATGAAAAGGCTTGTGTTATTGATCGCGGCGCTGGCGCTGATTGCCGGCGCGATGGTGTTCGCTCGGGGAGCCCCGGAGGTTGACCCGGATGTGTGGACCCCCACTCGGCCCATTACGGTGGTGGTGCCGTGGGGCGCCGGCGGTTCGACGGACCAGACGGTGCGTCCTTTAGCGGCGGTGCTGGAGGAAGAGCTTGGGCAGAGTGTTGTAGTGGTCAACACGCCTGGGGCAACCGGGTCGGTAGGAACGGCTGAGGTGCTGAACGCACGGCGCGACGGATACACCTGGGCATCAGGTGCCGCCAAGGATCTGGGCACATACAGGGTCCGTGACCTGCTTGAGACAGATCTTGATGACTGGGTGCTGTTTTTGACCTTAGCTCAGGTAAACGTGGTATCGGTGAATGCCGACGAACCGTATCAGGACTTCGGTGAGCTGGCGCAGGCGTTTATAGACCGGCCGGGTGAGATTGACGTGGGTACAGCCGGGGTTGGATCTGCCGGCCATACCGCGATAATGCTGATCAACCGTCATCACCCGATAGAGTACACTGAGGTGACCTACGGCGGTGGTGCTCCGGCGGTAACAGCCACGGTAGCCGGGGAGGTACCGGTGACCACGCAGTTGGCCAGCGAGCAGGTAGACATGATTCGCGCAGGCGAGTTGCGTCCGCTTGCAGTCCTCGATGATAAACCGCTGAAACTGCAAGGCGTCGATGAGGAGATTCCGCCGATTACCAACTGGCTTCCGGAGTTTGAGGCAGCGCCGATCTACTTCGGTATTTTTGTTCCCGCCGACGTGCCCGAGAACGTTATCAAGACCCTCGGCCGGATATGGGATGAGACGATCGTCGGATCAGAACGGCTGGAACAGCTCGCTTTGGATACCGGCAGCGTCTTCGCTCCCAAATGGGGCGATGAAGCCTACGAGGCCGCCTTCCCGATGGTGCAGATGGATGCCTGGCTGGCGCACGAGGCCGGCGATACGGTCATCCGCCCGGATAGGGCCGGAATTCCGCGGCCCTAGCCGCAAAATTTTCGAAACAATACGGCGTGACCCGAGTACATACTCGGGTCACGTTGTGAATGCACACTGCTTTGGAGGGGCGCGATGAGCGACCGTACGGATCACGGAAGCATGCACCGGGCCGATTTCGTCACGGGGCTGGTTCTGCTTGCATTCAGTGTTGCAGTTGTGGTGTTGTCGCTGCAGATGAGCCGTCTTGAGCACCGCGGGATAAACCCCTTGTCTGCGCCCGGAGTTGTTCCGGGCCTGCTCGGTGGCGTGATCGGACTGTTCAGCTTGATCCTGCTCGGGCGCGCCATTCGCAACCGCGGGTATCGGCTGGGAATACGCAGCGATTCGGCAGCAGCTTTTGTGCGTTCACCGGCCGCGTCGCGCATCACCGTTACGGTAGCGTGGTGTCTGATTTACGCGTGGGGCCTGGTAGGCCGTATTGACTACACTGCGGCGACGTTCATATTCGTTTTGGGGTTCGTTCTGATATTTGAGCTGGGTTTTCCGGATGAGCGGCCCAGTTCGGTGCGCCGGCGCGTGGTTGTGGCTCTCATTGAGGCGGTTCTTGTCGCCGGTCTTGTGTCGGCTGTCTTTCGGTATCTCTTCCTTGTCTCGCTTCCTTAAGGACTAGCTATGCTGCTGCAGGGGATACAGCTTTTCGTTCAAGAGTTCGTGGGGTTTCTGCATCCGCGCATCCTCTTCGACGTCATCTGGGCCACCCAGCTCGGTATGATCGTCGGGATGCTCCCGGGGTTGACCGCAACCATGGGCGTGGCGCTCATGACTACGCTGACGTTCCACTTGCCTGCCACAAACGCGGTATTGATCCTGATGTGCATGTACATCGGGGCAATTTACGGCGGCGGGCGCACCGCGATTCTGCTGAACATCCCGGGGACTCCGGCGAACGCGGCTACCGCGGTGGACGGCCACCCCCTCGCGCGCGCCGGCCGGGCCGGCGAGGCCATCGGAATCGGGACAACCGGCAGCTTCCTCGGCTCAATGATCGGGATGCTGCTGCTCGCGACCTTCACGCCGGTAATCGGGCGCTTCGCGCTGCGCTTTCAGAGTTTTGAGTTTTTCTGGCTCGCGATTTTCGGCGTTGTCATCAGCGGGAACCTCACCGCTCCGAAAGACCCGCTCAAGGGATGGATCGCCGGCTTTTTGGGGTTGTTCGTGGCGATGATCGGAATGGAAGGCATACACGCTCATGTGCGCTTTTCATTCGGGTATCGCCCGCTCTCCGGAGGAATAGACCTTATACCGGCCATGGTCGGCGCCTTCGGTTTCTCGGAGATCGTCTCAATGATGAAGCACGTCAAAGTCGAGGTGATCGAGACGAAGATCGCTCGCGTGATTCCAAGGCTGAAAACCATCTGGGGCTTCCGAAGGACCATTACGCGCTCGGGTGTCGTGGGAACCTTTGTCGGGGCGATTCCCGGTGTCGGTGAGGATATCGCAGCTTGGGTGAACTACGATCTCGCGATGCGCTCGAGCAAGAAACCGGAGGAGTTCGGCAAGGGGAGTCTGGAAGGCCTGATCGCGTCGGAGACCGGTAACAACGCCGCTGTTGCCGGCGCGATGATACCGGTGCTGTCGCTCGCGATTCCCGGCTCGGCGCCGGCGGCAGTGCTGCTTGCGGCGATGTTCATACACGGCGTGCGGCCGGGGCCCCTCATCATGGTGGAAAATCCGGCCTTTGTTTCGAGCGTCGTTGCGATGGTGATGCTGGGAACCTTTGCGATGCTGATTCTCGGGCTGTCTATGGTAAAGCAGATTGTGAAGGTGCTGTTGGTCCCGCGCAGCAAACTGATGCCGATTGTGTTCACGCTGTGCGTGATCGGGGCCTTTGCGATCAACTCGCGCACCTTTGATATCGGAGTGATGGTAGTGTTCTGCTTGCTGGGCTTTGCGATGCGCGATATGGATTATCCGGTAGCCCCGATGGTCCTGGGGATTATTCTCGGCGATATTCTGGACACGAACCTGCGTAGGGCTCTGGTGATCTCGCGCGGCGACCTCACGCCGTTCCTGACACGGCCGATCTCGTTTGTGTTGTTCTTGATCGTGGTGTTGAGCCTCGTCAGCAGAACTTGGTGGTTTGTAGCGGCGCGCAAGGCGCTGGCCGCACAGATCGTGGCGCTTCTGCGGAAGCTCCGAGACGCAGTGTTCAGCAAGCCGAACAACGGATAGGGCGCTGCAGGCGCACAACAAGCATAGGGCACAATACCAAGCGGCAGTCAAGGGAGTACGGATATGCACGAACGCAGTGAGCTTAGGGCAGGGATCGTCGGATCGGGATTCGCGGCGCGCTTTCACTACGAGGCGCTTGAGCGGGTCTACGGAATGGAGTGCCGTGTCGCCGGCGTCTACTCGCCTACCGAGGAGAACAGGCTGCGCTTCGCCTCCGAGCGCGGGCTGCAGGCCTACGAGACGCTTGAGGAGCTGATGGACGC
>PWQX01000035.1 GCA_003556605.1 Spirochaetaceae bacterium | reverse complement strand
GTTGTCGGGATAGTTGCCGCCGTCGGGCCGTCCGGCACCGTCAAACACAAACTGAAAATGTCCGCGGCCACCGGGTACACTGTTGGTGGCGTTGGAGGGGATGCGCCAGGCCATGTTTGTGGTGCCCAGTTCTGTTTCATCGAACCAGATGATGTTGGGTTGCAATGCCGGGAAGCTCGATCCGGTATACCCCTGGGTTACGAAGCCGTCGAACAGGTCTCCGTAGGTTGTGCCCACAGGAGATGCAACCATACGCCAACCTTTTCCGCCCTCAACCGAATGTTGCATCCGCACATTGCCTGTACCTGCTACATTGGATGTAACCAAACTGCTCCCTGGTGGCATGATCAGGGTACCGGCGGTCAGGCTTAATTGCCCGCTGACAGTCAGGTCGCCCAGGGCGGAAACACCATGGATGTTGTTGATGGTTAAGTTGCTGACCGTGCCAGGCAGTCCGTTACCGGTCGATTGTGCCGAGGTGCCGTTGTAGACATAATCGGCCCCCGGATTAAAACTTCTTGAACCGGTGTTTTGGATGTTGCCTGAAGCTCCGCTGAGGCTTATCCCGCCCGGTGAACCGATGTGAAGGGTGGCCCCGCCGGCCAGGGTAAAACTGCCGCTTCCAGACAAAATGTTGTTTCCGGTAATGAGTGTACCGGTATTGTTGACACTGACAGATGCGTTGTTTGTAACAGCGGTTGTCAGTGTGATGGCATGTCCGTTTCCAATGATCATCGTGTCGTCTGCCATGGGCGCCCTGGTGGCTGCCGTACCTGTGTGGCTGGTGGTTGACCAGCTTGCAGGATCGTTCCAAAGTCCACTTTGAAGGCTGTAAAATGTATCCGAATCAACAGGGGGCAAATAAGTTATAATAATTCTACCATGAGCACCATTTCCCGCTGTGGAGCTATTTCCATTACCTCCTCCACCAGCACCGGGAACACCACCATTTGTTCCTGCGATCCCCCCTCGCCCTTCGGTACCTCCGGTTGCTTCACCCTGTCCGCCGGCACCGCCTGAATTACTGGTACCTGATTGTCCATTTGTAACGATCCCATTCCTTGTTGGTGATCCGCCACCTCCTCCGGCACCACGGTTAAATGCCGCACCACTTCCTGTTCCGCTACCACCGGCCCCTCCGGAATATCTGACATCGCCAATGGCATCTGATTCATTGCCGCCTGCACCACCATTTGTACTATGGCCCCCGGAACCTCCCGGGGCCATAAGTGTTTCGCTTGAGTCAAACCAGGTAGCTCCTCCGTTGCCTCCCGGGTCATCTCCCGCACCTCCTGTACCAATATTGATGGTATATGTAGTACCTGGTGTAACACTGATTGTGCTTCTGGCATATGCGCCGCCGCCGCCGCCACCACCACCACCCGAACCAATTTCGGCGCCGCCACCGCCACCGCCCCAGGCTTCAATAATTACTTCAGATACATCAGGCGGAGCAGTCCATGAACCGCTATCGTTATATATGACCATAACCCTGCCGGATAAAAACGGATATCCGTCATTGGTATCGCCGTCCATATCCCAGATGCCAATAAAGTTCCATCCGGCACCGGTAAACGTGGATTGGGTTTTCATTTCGGCGGTTGTTTTGCCGATCCCCATTTCAGATTCACTTAACCCACTTGTTTCTGTATCCCAAAAATTGTTCTCATCGAAGAAGTTTGAGTCGGTGGTTTTATTGCCCACAAAACCACCGTAATCTGACGTCAACCCATCGGTATTAACACTTCCTGTGGAATAGCTGTTTCTTATTCCGGCATTCCAGACTTCTCCCACGAAACCCCCAATCATGGGACCTGTCAAGCCGCCATCTTTGGCAGTTACGTTTCCCCGGGCATATGAGTCTTCCACAAAGCTGTTCCAACCAATGGCTCCTATCAGACCACCAACGCGAGAACGTCCTGAAACGTTGCCTGTGGCATAACACTGCCTGACAGTTGAAACTGAATTCATATGGCCAATCAATCCTCCGTGGTATAAAGCCCTTGGGGGATCTAAAAACGAAACGTTCACAGATGCGCTGCAATTTAAAAAATCGGTGCGCCGGCCAAATCCCACCAGGCCCCCGACGTTTCGCACGCCCTGAACCGTCCCGTCTGCATGACAATTCACAATATCATTAAATTGTTCTGCTCTTCCGACAAGTGCTCCTACCTGGTCCCGGCCAATAATATCGACATTGGCCAGCACAATGTTATTTATGACGACCCTGGCTGAACTGTTTCCGTCGATTTCACCAAATAAACCGACTTGATCTGTATCAGGGCGGTTAATATGGAGGTTTGAAATGCTATGTTCCTGCCCGTCATAGGTGCCTGTGAATGGATTTTCACTGTTACCAATAGGCGACCACCCTTCACCGCCAAACCACCCTGAGGTTTCAGATGCGTCGATATCTGCCGTTTGGATATAGTGTTTATCCCAACGCGAAGCATCGGCTGCAATCCAGTAAAGATTCTCCAGTGTATTGATCTGATAGGGGTTGTTGGGGTTGCCATCGCCTGAAGGTTCTACAGGTGTTTCGCTATGCAAACCCAATCCCGGCATCATCAACAAGACGAATAAAGCAAAGTAAAGTTTTTTCATGGATTGCATTAATTTAAACACCAACCCTTTGTCGCACGGTTGTGTCAACACCAAACCGGCATTTCCGGCAACATTGTCTGTCAGATCATAGCGTAACATCCTATATATAGTGATTTTTAACTTTCTCATCAAGTGTACGTTGCTGTTGTAAATATACTACTTTTCGCACATAAAACTTCAACCCACAAGGCCTCTTGTTCCCGAAAAGCCTTGAGGTTTCCTATAATTATATCAAAAACCAATCCAATTACCGTAATAGCCTGTCCGATTAATATATAGGCTAATTTGGACTCGCCTCGATCCGGTGTAAAACTCTTCGTTTTCGAAGGGTGTGCAGAAAATCCCCGGGATGTCAGGGGATGAGGATACGGATGACTTTGCCACCGGCCGGGCCGGTTACATTCGCTGCGGCCGGAATAATGCCCGGGTCAGCCTGGTTTGATGCGCCCGC
>PWQX01000191.1 GCA_003556605.1 Spirochaetaceae bacterium | reverse complement strand
GGCGGCGGGCCGCACAGCGATCGCGGCGCCGGCGCAGTCGGTGGCTGCGATGCTGTGGACAATTCATCACCTGCAGCCGGGAATCCGATGAGACTCACGCCGGATCCGGGTAGACCATAGGATAAGCACGAGACCAGTACAAACGGTTTCTACACGGTCCGCATATTGCGCGGGTTCGCAGACTCTAATCGCTCTCGTAACCGAAGCGGGTAGTGCTTACGGCCGCTACGCGCCTACAGGTGAACTATTTCGCACCAATATCCGCGGCGACTTAACGAAATGACTCCAGTGTAGTCACCTTTGCAGTCAGCTTCACAGTCACCTCCCTCCCTCAAAAGGTCTAGTCTGCACGACATGTACGCGTTTTCGCTCGAGTACAGGTGTTGGACGTGCTACATTGGATCTGTCTGCAGCGAGTCATCATAAACCGTCATAAACGGTCACAAACCGTCAGGATTGGGGGAGCTATACATATGGCCGGAATCGTTTTCTTGCGTACCTTTGACTTGGAACGGATCGTTCACTTCTACACGACCCGAGTCGGGATGCGCCTTTGGATTGAGCAACCCTTGATTCGGATTCTCCGTCACGAGAATCTGCTGGTCGGTTTCAAACAGGACGAAGAGGCCGACACCGACGCGCTTCTGACTTTCTTTTACGCCTCGCGACCGGATGTGGACCACATGTACGAACTGCTGCGTGAACTCGCCACAGGAGCACCAGAGCTCAACGAACACTACCGGATCTACAACTTCTATGCCCGTGACCCCGAGAACCGACAGATTGAGTTTCAATGCTTCTTGCATGAGCTGCCTCCGTGGAGATTTGGCGAACAGACTCTTCCCCCTGAGTGAGTACGCGCGGTCCCCGCGACTGCCGGGGCAGCATAGTCCACGTGCGACTTGTCCAACCCGTTGGTCCGGATTAAGATGGCTAACATGCGACGTGTGAGCGCAGGGACGAGTTCGCATAAGATGAACGGGTGATGAAATTACTAACAACCGGCAAGTTGCGCCGTAAGGGAAGGGATGCGTTGCATGCTATTGAGAGCGGAAGGGACGAAAGCGACCGTAGTTGCAAACAACCGGGCCTGCCTGCCGGCGTCAGCGTCCCGGGAGAGCGGAATAGCTTTCAGATTATCGGTCCTCCACACACTGGCAGAACCCGTCAAGGGTTCGGCCAGCGTTCAAATAGCCCTCGAGACGTTGTATGTCGCGGAGCTCGCCACCTGAATACGCCGCACTTTCCACGAGCAAGAGCTGTAGCGCTTGCCTTTGCATTCGTTCTGATTGCAACTCCGGCTTCCGCGCAGGCACAGGACGAAGACGCAGGCCGACTTGCGCTTAGACTCTACCTTCAGGCAGGCAGCTACCATTTCGACAGATCGGAATACGAGTTCACTAACTTCACGCCCGGATTAGCGATTGAAGCCGGCAGAAACTTCATAGCTGCCGCAGGTGCTTACCGAAATAGCGTGCGTGCACTGTCGCTGTACGGCGCACTTGGATATCGGCCCTTCGTCCGTTCTCCGATTCGGCCTTTCGCCGCGCTGGGGCTCGTCTGGGGCTATCACCGCGGCGACCCCGACCCGGATGGCGTTGAGGTGGATGTGCCGCCGATTATTCCGCTGCCGGTTCTCGGCGTCGATGTAGGGATTACAAACCGGATCGCGGTTCGCGCGAAGGCATTATACCCGGTAGTAGCCGCCGGAGTAGTGCTGAAGCTGTTCAACACCGCTCGACAGCCGGATTAGCTCTGTTCCGCAAGAAGCGCGTGAGCTTTCAACCACCAGCTGATCACAGCGGACGAGCTTAACCCATCACTACCGTCGTTTCTCATCCAGCAACATCACTTGTCGGAATACCGCTTTCTAAGCACCGACAGTTACCGCTGTGCGGCAAACCTCGTTACGGCATTATCAAGGCTTCGAGCACCCCAAAAGCGGCAATCCGTGCTACCGTTAGTTTAGAGAAACGCAGGACGAGTCATTTATGTTTTCTGAGGGGGGAAGAACCCATGTGGTGTTCGTCGAAAAAGTGTTTTGTCGCGATCTGTGCGTCCGTTCTGGCTTTGTTCGCTTTCGGCTGTGCAGGCGCGCCCGCAGCCGAGCGGCCGATCACCAATGACCATGCCAAGCCTAACGAGGACGCTGAACATGCCACCCATCGCCTCCTAAGGGCTGCGGCAAACCTCGGCCCTGCCGACATTCGCCGCGCGCTGGCCGATGGAGCTGATCTGGACGGTCGCGATCCCGATACCGGACAGTCGGCACTAATGCTGGCCGCTGCATTCAACTCAGACCCGAATGCGGTCGATGTCTTGCTCCAGGCAGGCGCTGAGATCGATGCCCGCACCCAAGGAGGCAGCACCGCGCTCCAATGGGCCGCCGGCGCCAACCCCAACAGCGAGGTTGTTCGGATGCTGATCGCCGCTGGAGCGAATGTGAATCTGCAAGATTACAAAGGTGGTACGGCGCTAATGGCCGCTGGACACAATGAGAACCCCGAGGTGCACCGAAAACTTATCGACGCAGGAGCTGACGTTAACGCGCGGAGCCGGCAGGGTGGGACGCCGTTCATGGCCGCCGCTGCACTCAACCCGAATCCGGAAGTACTCATGGTGCTGCTTGACGCCGGCGCCGAGGTGAATGCCCGCACTGACGCCGGACAGAGTGCCCTCGCTATGGCTGTTGTAATGAACACCAACCCGGAAGTCATTGCGTTGTTGCTGGAGTCCGGCACTGAAATCAATGTACGTGACGCACGCGGGGCGCCGATTCTACACCGATCGGTCTTGAACGAGTACCCCGAGGTCGTTGCAATGCTCTTAGAAGCCGGAGCCGAAGTCGATCTGCGCCACGCCGAGCGCGGCACCACCGCTCTCATGTACGCGGCCCAGCACGACAAGGCGGAAGTGGTTGCGACGCTGCTGGAGGCTGGCGCTGATCCGCGCTTCATAGACTACCAAGGTAAGACCGCGCTCGACTACGCCGAAGAAGGGACCGACACTTTCGCGCTACTGAAGGACGCAGAGCAGCACCGATAGCACGTGGAAAACTC
>PWQX01000030.1 GCA_003556605.1 Spirochaetaceae bacterium | reverse complement strand
GATGCTCCAAGGATCCGTGAGTGTTTTCTCAATATCGAGTGTGAGTACTTGTGGGAGCGTGAGCATTTTGAGGGAAGCCGTGACGTGACAGTTGCGCTGCGGGCAACACACATATGTATGGATGTCACGCGATGCGACGAGAGCCAATTGGGAAGATACGGAGAAACGGGGTATATGTACAATATTCATTCGCCAAGAAACCCTGAAACCGGAGAGGTCTTGCCCGATTGTTTTGGAGCGCTTGAGAAGTATACCTAGACTTGGAGAGACTCCTGCAGTATTGGAGAACTAGGAAGCTCCGCGCGTTGGATAAGCGGCTGCCTGCACATTAACTCGCATTGTTACCTCTGAGAGCACAACGGGTTGTGGCTGACAGCCCCTAGAACCCATGAGAGCGCCCCCGGGGCTTGGTTCATCCGGGGTCTAGCGTGCTCTTGTCTCTGCCCACCGGCTCAACGCCCGGCTGGCTTCCTTGCGTCACTGCGGGTGGGTTCGAGTGTGACGTAGGTATCGAGGTGGTACCCATGTGGTCAGCCAGCACACTATATACAGTGCGTGCCTGTGGAAAACTCTGGAAAGCATCCACAAATAGGTGTTGGACGTCGAGGTACAGACCCCATACGGTGGCCGTGACGGAACCGCCGGAGGTGCGAAATGAATAAGATTCAGATCGATAATCTACCCCTTATATACCCCTTGCCTGCAGTGCTCATGGGAACCATGGTGAACGGGGTTGCGAACTACACGACATTGGGCAACTGCGGGATCATGTCTGTTGAGCCACCGGTTATCTATGTGTCTTCCGATAAGCGTCATCACGGCAATACGGGGGTTCGTAACAGTCAGCGATTCAGCGTCAACATCCCCTCTACCAGCATGGCCGTGAAAACCGACTACTGCGGCATTGTCTCAGGGCTGAGCGTCGACAAGTCCAGGGTATTTGAGACTTTTTTCGGCGGGCATGCCGCTATACCCATGATCCGGGAGTGTCCCGTCAACCTGGCGTGTGAGGTGATCACAGTCGTAACGGTATTCAACATGGAAGTCTTCATCGGGAAAGTGATTGAAACCCATGTTGACAGAGACTGCTTCTCCGGCAAATGGTTGGACACTAAGAAGATCGACCCTTTGATATACTGTATGGATAATCGGTACTGGAGCATCGGTTGTGAGGTCGGAAGAGGGTTCGAGGACGGGAAGAAGTATCGTGAAAGCTCACCTCAGTCGGAACGCCACCAACCCGATTCAAGCGACGCTCCTTACCGCAAGTGATCGGCAGCGTCCAAAAACGGTCAGACTCCCATTCTTACCTTGCAGATACCACAGTTAAGCTTATTTGTATTTAGATCTCAAGAGGCGAGATTTTCCCTGTTTGTTGCTCTTGCGCAGAGAGTGAGCTCCAGTTATATCTGCTGAGTTTTTTCACTCACGACCCTGCATCTTCAGATGCTATTCCTCCGGCCCTTCCCGCAAGCACTCAGTCTGTTCTATGCCATGGTTAGTCTCTTATCATCTCGCCTACCTTTTTGCGTAGTCGAGACGATTATCCACTTATCGCTTCGAGTAGATTCATTTATGAGGCATCGTTACCTTTTCGAGTAGATTTTTTGTGAGGCAAATCGATAACTTGAAAAGCCAGGCCTGGATTTTGTAGACTGTTCTTATGATTAATAGTTGGTCACAATCTGGAGTTCGGCTTCTAAGAATAGGGCAGTTCGTCTATTCATATATGGAGGTTTGAAAATGAATGTTGAAATCCGTAAGTTGACGCCAGAACTAACGACAGATTATTTGCACTTTTTTGATACTACACCACATGCCACTAACAAAGAAGAACACAAATGCTATTGTATTTGGTGGTGCAACGATGATATTGAGGGTAAAGATTTTTCATCAGTAGAAAAAAGAAGAGTTTTAGCTGCCAATTATGTCAAAGGAAACAATATCCAAGGGTATCTTGCCTATTGTGACAACAAAGTTGTGGGGTGGTGTAATACCAATACGAAATCCGATTGTTTCAAATGTTACTGTTGGCGTAATTTCATGAGTTCAGTTCATACTGAGGAATCTTCTCCAGAAATAAAAGTTAAGTCCATATTTTGCTTTGCAGTTGCACCTGAGATGAGAAGAAAGGGCATAGCACAATTACTACTGGAGCAAGTTTGCAAAGACGCAAAAACGGACAGTTTTGATTTTGTCGAAGCGTATCCAAATAGAAAATTCGTTGATGAAGCTGAAGACTATATGGGACCAATTGCATTGTATGAAAAAGCAGGTTTTACCGTGTTCTATGAAACTGAACAAAAACTTGTTATGAGAAAATCTCTAAAATAACAAAAAGCAGACTCCCGTTTTTGCCTTGCTGGTACCACAGTCAAGCCTATTTGCATTATAGAGTCTCCGTAATCACCCCCTAGAAGAGTGAGAATTTTTGAAAGCAAATGTTAGATTGAATAGGAGGGGTGATTAGAAATGGCAACCAAGAGGAAGTATCCGGCGGAGTTGAAGCTGGAAGTTGTGAAGCAGTGTTTGGAAGGAGTCAAGACAATACGCCAGGTAGCGAGCGCCCGTAGAGAGAATCATCGCTAAGAACAACCGTGCGGTCGGCATAAGACTAGCTGACGGTGAAGAAGCATTCGGCAACTATGTTGTATCTGCTGCAGATGGTCATAGTACCCTATTTAGTATGCTGGATGGCAGATATATTACTCCCAGACTGAAACAAGTATACGATAGCTTCCCTCTCTTTCCTTCTTCAGTCTTTATCGGGATTGGAGTGAACAAAGACCTATCTCATCTGCCTCACAGTACCTATATTCGCGCGGATCCACCGTTTGTTCTTCCAGATGAGTCCACCCACAATCACCTGAGCACCACTGTCTACAACTTCGATCCAACACTGGCACCTGAAGGAAAGACCACTGTGACTGTGATTCTTCACACCTAGAACGATTCCTACTGGAGCGAGCTCGCCAGCAGCGATCGTACAAGATACAATGAAACAAAGGAAGAAATCGGAACACGACTATTGGAGGCGGTTAGTAACCGTTTTCCAGATATCAAAGAT
>PWQX01000199.1 GCA_003556605.1 Spirochaetaceae bacterium | reverse complement strand
GACCGAAAACCGGCGGAATGCAGCAGGCGCTTGATGTGCTCGTGCTGATCTCTACCGGCCTCAAGAACAAGATACCCATTCGAAGATAATTTTTCTACGGCCTCCGGGATCAGGCGCCGGTATGGGTCGAGCCCGTCAGCGCCGCCGTACAACGCATCGTGCGGCTCTCCGGTGGCGAGTGTCTCGATCTCGGTTGCAGTGAGATAGGGTGGGTTCGCGGTGATTATCTCGAAGGTGCCCGGGACATTGCGCAGATAGTCGCTGGTGTACAAGCGGACAGCTCCCGGCAGAAGATGCGCGGCGTTTCGAGCCGCGATCGTGAGCGCGTGGCGCGAGATATCCGAAGCCGAGATATCGGCGTGTGGACACGCATGCGCGATCGCGATCGCGATGCAACCCGATCCGGTGCAGCAGTCATGAATGCGCGCAGCGGCCCCGAAACCGGTCATAAGCTCGAGTGCGACCTGTACCACGAGCTCACTATCGGGACGTGGTATCAGTACACCCGAATCCACCGCGAATTCCAAACCGTAGAACTCCTTGCGGCCGAGGAGGTAGGCAACCGGAACTCCGCGGCACCGCATCGCGATACGGGCCTCAAACGCCTTGTATTGCGCGGGGGCGACGGTATCCGGATAAGCTGCCAGCAGTTCTTCGCGCGAGATCTCCATGACCTCGGCCAGCAAGAGTCCGGCGTCGAGCAGCGGTGTTGCGCAACCCGTGCGGCGCAGCCGCGCCGCGCCTTCGCGGAGGGTCTCGCCTACGGTCATCATCTTCGGCCGGGACTACGAGGTCTGCGAATGCAGGAGCTCTTCCTGCTCGCTGAGCTTTAGCGCCTCGATAAGCTCGTCGAGCGCTCCCTGCATTATGCTGTCGAGCTTATGCAGCGTAAGATTGACACGATGATCGGAAACCCGGTTTTGTGGGAAATTATAGGTGCGGATACGCTCCGAGCGATCTCCGGAGCCGATCTGTGACTTGCGCGCGCTTGCTCGTTCTTGTTGCTTTTTTTGCTCTTCGATTTCATAAAGGCGGGCTCTCAGGATGCGCAGCGCTTTGGCCTTGTTCTTGTGTTGGGATTTTTCGTCCTGGCAGCTCACCACTAAGCCGCTGGGCTCGTGCGTGATGCGAACCGCAGAGTCGGTGGTGTTTACGCTCTGCCCACCGGGCCCGGAAGACCGAAAGACGTCGATACGCAGGTCTTCGGGACTTACTTGTACATCGGTATCCTCTGCCTCCGGGAGCACCGCAACCGTGACTGCCGACGTGTGAATGCGACCGCCGGACTCGGTTGTCGGCACACGCTGGACTCGGTGTACCCCGCTTTCGAACTTGAGATTACCGAAGATCTGCTTTCCCGATATCGAGAACACGATCTCTTTGTAGCCCCCAACCTCGGTTTCGCTGGTCGACATAATCTCGGTCTTCCAGCCCTTGGTTTCGGCGTAGCGTGCGTACATTCGGTAGAGATCGGCGGCAAACAGGGAAGCCTCGTCGCCGCCGGTGCCTGCGCGAATCTCCATTATCGTGTTCTTGTGATCCAGCGGATCTGTAGGAACGAGCAGGAGCTTCAACTCGTATTCCCGCGCTTCTATCTCGTGTTCGAGCTGCTTGACTTCCTGTCGAGCCATCTGGTGCAGCTCGTGGTCCCGCTCATCCGCGAGTAAGGCACGCGCCTGCTCTAGCTGCTCGGTCAAATGGGTATACTTGCGGTAGGCTTCTACGATTTCACTCAGCTGTGCGTGCTCGCGCATCAGACTCTTGTACCGCTGCGGATCCTTGTGAATATCGGGTTCGGCGACAAGCTGTTCAAGCTCCCGGAACCGCTCGACATACGCTTCAAGTTTTGCTTTCATGTTCTACAACTCCACCTCTGCATACACTCTCTCGAGGAAATCCCGCTCACTGAGACCCCGTCCGATGACACTGTGCCGAGCGCGCGAGTATCCCTAACGGTAACGGTCTTCAGTCACGCCGGTTGGGCTTCAGGAAACCGAACAGGCTGCCGCAGATGCCGCCTAAGATGTGCGCAAACTGGGAGATACCGTCGGTCTGAACAGCGGCAAGAACTTCGCGCGTGAGAAATAGCGCTACGATCAAGATAAAGGTAAGCGGGATCTCGCCTTTGCGAAAATTGGTAAAGGAGACTAACAGGATCATCATGAATACGATGCCGCTCGCCCCCATAAGGCCGGTGCTCAGGAACAATACGTTCAGCACCCCGGTGATCAACGCGGTGATCACCATCATGACGATGAGATTCATCGAGCCATACTTCTCTTCAAGAATCGGCCCTAGCAGCAAGATGAACGCGAAGTTCGACATGAGATGATTCCAGTCGGCGTGGCCCGCGATGTGGGTGACCAAACGAAAATACTCGATCGGGTTTGAGAAGTCCAAGGTTGCACCGACCGAGAACATACTCGAAGTGAGCGTGCGCCCGAAGAACATGTCGAGCACGAGTACCGCGCTCGCCGCAAGTGCGAAGGTGAGTGTTACCGGTGCATTGTAGCTGATTCTCATGGTTGTGGTCTCTTATCGATTCGATCATGCGACCGAATGCTGGATCCTCGTCGGTGCAATACAAGGTAGTAGAGCCGCAGCACCATGTCAAGTCACGGTTTCGCCCTTTCCGCCGCCGCTCCAGCGCTCGGCGTAGCGTTCAATATCGAACTTCCGTTTGAGGCCGCCGGCGGTCATCGACCGTACCTTGCCGAACACCGGGCGCTCCGGCCACCCGCGATCGTGCTTCCCGAAGCACCACGCGATTCCGGCGTAGCCGTTGGGGTCACGCCCGTCAAGCTCATACTTGTCGTTCAGATACACCGCCGTTTCAAACGCCTCGCGCGGCGTACGGTGCCATTCTATGAGCCGCTTACCCCAGTACATTCGCATGTATCCGTGCATCTTCCCGGTATCTACCATCTCGCGCTGGGCGGCGTTCCAATAGCGGTCGGCGGTCTCGCCTTGCTCAAGCCGGGCAAGCTCGTACAGCTCGGAGCGGGTGTCGTGTGTATGCGTCTCCAAAGTCTGCTGCGCCCAGTCCGGGAGACAGTTGTACTGATCGTAATACGGATTATACTGCGTGAAGTTCATCGAGAGCTCGCGACGCACCACCAGTTCCTCAATGAACGCTTCCAGACCGGGATCGCCGGGAGGGCGCGCGGCCTGAGCCTGTCTGGCGATGTAGACCGGCGAGATCTGTCCGAAATGCAGGTAAGCGCTGAGGTTCGACACCCACCCCAGCGCGGGATCGTTACGCCTTAGGTGGTATTCGGACAAGCGCTGTTCGAGAAACTCCTGTAACCGCCGCGCAGCTTCGGAAAAACCGCCCCGGTACACCGAAGAAGGCCTGACCCCGCGGTCGATCCGCATCGTGGCCAGAACCGTGTGAACGCCGCGGTCGAGATCTTGCTGGAGTTGCCGAAAGTCTCGGCCGAGCTGAGCCCAATCGAGGTTGCACGAGGGTATCTGCGGACTGTGTTCGGTCGGAAGTTGGAGGTATTGTTCTAATTGGGGATTCAGTTTGCGGCGCAGCGTCGCGGCGCTGTATTCCTCCTTCGGTGATGCCTGTTCGACCGGGACGACCACGTCGCCCTCAACCTGCACAACCGCAGTCTTGACTCGCCGTGCCACCTCGGCTCGCCAGCGTCGCGGCTCGCGCAGGTAACTGCGGTCGGTGATCACCATCGCCGCTGCGGCCGCCGCGGCGGGGATGACTTCGTCGGGCGGGCCGAGGAACAAGATGAAAGCCACACCGCGCGCGTGTAGTGTACGCTGTGTCTCTCTCAGCCCCTCGAGCAGAAAAGTGTAGTGTCGAAGGTTTGCTCCGGGGAAATCATCGGTCAGCGAGAATGCTGCCACGCATGGGAGGTTACGCTCGTTCGCATAAGCGACTGCAGTTTCCAGCGCCGGGTTGTGCTCGGCGCGCATCGAGGCTTGCATCCAGTACAAAACGTAGCGGCCTGAGGAATCGGAGTTGTCGTTGAGTCTCACGCTCCGCGTATCGCGCTGTGTCATATGCGGAAGGATAGCACGGCAGCACTTGCATCGACGAGCACTTTTACTATGATATGTGTAGAGAAGCACATGGAAAGCACAAGCACCACAATCTTGATCGTGGACGACGAGCCTTTGACCGCCGAGTTCTACGATGCGGTTTTGGCGGAGCACGGGTACCATGACACGCGTCTCTGCTATGACAGCCGTGAGGTCTTGAATATCGTCAAGACAACTCCTCTGGCGGTCATCCTGTTGGATTTGAACATGCCGCATATCTCGGGCGAAGAGCTCTTGGCACAGATTACCGAGCAGTACCCCGAGATCCCGGTTATCGTGATTACTGCGGTTGATCGAGTCGAGACGGCCGTTGAGTGCATGAAGCGCGGTGCGTTTGATTTCATGACCAAGCCGGTCGACGAGGCGCGCATGGCGAGCGCGGTACGCAATGCGCGGCGACTCTGTGAGCTGCAGGATCAGGTGCAGATTTTCCAGGCAAATGAAACGCGAATCGAGCCGCGTGATCCGGAGCGGTTTCGCGGTATCGTATCGGTGAGCCCGTTGATGAAGCGAATGTTTGTCCAGCTCGAGGCCATCGCGAAGACCCCCTGGCCGGTGTTGATTACCGGAGAAAGCGGGACCGGTAAGGAGTTGATCGCGCGGGCGGTACATGAGCTGAGTGAGCGCAGCGGCGAGTTCGTGGCGGTAAACGTTGCCGGGTTAGACGGCACGATGTTCTCCGACACCTTGTTCGGTCACCGCAAAGGCGCTTTCACCGGCGCCGACGCTACGCGGCACGGGCTGATAGAACAGGCTAATCAGGGCACGCTGTTTCTCGACGAAATCGGCGATCTTGATCAGCAGTCGCAGGTCAAGCTGCTGCGCTTGCTGCAAGAGGGTGAATACTATCCCCTCGGCGCCGATAGGCCGAGCCGTTCAGGTGCGCGCGTGGTGGTTGCCACCAATGCCGACCTCGAACAGATACAGCACGAAGGTAAGTTTCGGCGCGATCTCTACTACCGTTTGGTTTCCCATCGCGTTCACGTTCCTCCGTTGCGCGAGCGCTCGGAGGATATTCCGGTGCTGTTCACGCATTTCCTGCACGAAGCAGTTGAAACGCTGCAGCGCACGCCGCCGGAAGTGCAGCCGCAGTTGTACGCCTATATCGAGAAATACGCGTTCCCCGGTAACGTACGCGAGCTGCAGGCGCTGGTGTACGACGTGCTCGGCCGGCATCCGGGGGGTCGTGTGACGGTCGAATCGGTGCGCGACTATCTGCAGAATGTCGCAGGGGCGTCGCCGGGGAACTCCGGCGGAGTTTCCGAGGCGTTGGGCGCCGATTGCGCAGACCCCGAATCCGCCGGCGCCGCAGCACTCATACGGCAATTCGGCGGGTTCCCAACGCTGAAGCAGGTCGAAGTCTGGCTCACCGACGAGGCCCTGCGCATCAGTGCCGGCAATCAGTCCGCCGCAGCTACAATGCTTGGTGTTTCGCAGTCGACCGTCAGTCGGCGGGCGAAGCAAACCGACTCTGCGTAACCGCAGTGCCGGCGGTATGCAATCTGCATGCTAATCCAGATTGCATACCGCCATAAACCTATTCTAGAAAACAAGATAGCTTCTACTTCGCCCGCGAGTTTATGCATCCCGCATAATTCGGTAATCTACTCAAGCCGCAGTCCTGCCTCCATAGGTTCATATAATATAATGAGTTAAAGAATAGACTGTGTTCTGGCACACCAATTGCTTAGTAGGTAGCGGGGTGCATCGAGAACGGATATGCGGCCGACAGGCTTCTGGGTAAACCGCCGGCCGTGTGAATGTCCGTCAGCAAAAACGATCTAAAAAACTAGGTAAAAAACTAGGTAAAAAACGATGTAAAAAGCTAGGTAAAAGGCGATGTAAAAAGCAATGTAAAAAGCGATGTAAAAAGCTATCACAAAAAACTGCCGGCACCCCTCCTTCGTTGGGAGCGTCTCGCCAATCGCGACCTGGTGAGATGCTCTCATCTTTTATATATTCGCGTTTCTCTTCCCAGCCCCACGGAGAATCCACGTAGAGGCTGTGTCCTGTCACCGCTCCAAGGCGGTCTGCAAGCATCAGCACGGCCCATGCTTGCCTCACCCAACCGGGTATGCGCTATAATGATCGGAATGAAGGGACCTCAGCATGAAGAGCAGAATCGGCTTTGCGAGTCTCAATGCAAGAGAACCCAAAGCGCTGAAGCCCGACGGGTTACCGTACCGCCCGGATCCCGTCAGAACGGATATCACAATGCCGAGGCTCGCCGGCCTGCCGGCGGTACAGCGGTAGTGTCGCCACGCTGCGGTTGAGTGCGGGAACCGGTATGCCCTCGCTACGCTTCTTTCTCGGAAAACTCGGACGCCTGATTGCGACGATCTTCGCGATAACGAGTCTAGTGTTTATTGTGCTTCGAGTCCTACCGGGTGATCCGGCCCGAACGATCGCGGGGCTCGACGCCGACGAACGCGAAGTAGCGGCCCTCAGGGCTGAGCTCGGTACCGACCGGCCGCTCGGGGAGCAGTACCTCAGCTGGTTGTCGGCAACCGCTCGCTTGGATTTCGGGGCATCGTTTTTTCACGAACGACCGGTCGTAGATTTGATCCGCGAGCGCATTCCGCTGACCTTGTCCTTGTCGGTGGCCGCCTTTGCCGGTGCACTGGTGTTGGCGCTTCCGCTGGGAGTTGCGATGGCGGTACGCCGGTGGGGGGCGGTCGATTACCTCGGTATGGGGTTTTCTCACGCTGCAATGGCGCTGCCGGAGTTCTGGCTGGCGATCCTGTTGCTGTTGGGGTTCGCTGTGCTCCTGGGATGGTTCCCGTTATTCGGTGCCGCTACGCCGCGGCATTTCGTGCTGCCGGTAGTCGCGCTCGCATTGAGCCGCGCGGCGGTGTTGGTGCGGTTAGTTCGGTCGTCTATGATCGAAGAGCTTGATAAGGAATACGTGCTTGCTGCTCGCGCGCACGGGTTGCCCGAGCCGCGCATTCGTTACCGGTACGCGTTGCGCAATGCTCTGCTTCCTGTAATTACCGTGGGCGCGATACAGTTCGGGTATCTGTTGGGAGGGTCGATCGTGATAGAGCAGGTTTTTTCGCTGCCGGGACTCGGTCGCTTGCTGCTTTCGGCGATCTATCGACGCGACTTTCCGGTAGTGCAAGGGGGGGTGATCGTCACGGCGGTGGTGTTCTCAGGAGTGAACTTCATCGCAGATCTGTTGTACAGTGCGGCCAACCCGAAAATCCGCATGAGGTAGCCAGATGCAGGGACGAACCGGTGATCACGCTTGTGTATTACAGGTGCGGGATCTTCACGTGACTTTCAAGGCCGACGGCGAGTCGGCGGAAGCGTTGCGCGGAATGAACCTCGACCTGCGGCAAGGGGAAATACACGGCTTGGTCGGCGAGAGTGGCGCAGGAAAGAGCGTTCTGCTGCACACACTGCTGAACCTAAACCGCGGTGCAAGCTTCGTAAGAACGACGGGGCGGGTATTGTATGAGGAGCGTAACTTGCTCGAGCTGTTCGAACCCGAAATTCGTCGTATCCGGGGAGCCGAAATCGCAATCGTGTTTCAAGAGCCGGCCAAACACCTCAACCCGGGCCTTACGATTGAGGAGCATATCCGCGACCTGTTGCGCTATCATCTGGGAGTTACGCGCCGTCCGGCGGGCGCACGAACGGCCGAACTGCTCGAGCTCGTTGAGCTGCCTCTTCGTGTCCTGCGTCAGTACGCGTTCGAGCTTTCCGGTGGAATGCAGCAGCGGGCGATGATTGCGCTCGCGATCGCCTGTAATCCGCGTGTGCTGTTGGCCGACGAGCCGACGACTGCGCTCGATGTCACCGTGCAACGGCAGATTCTCGAACTGCTGCTGCGGCTTCGAGCGGAGCTCGGGTTGTCGGTCTTGTTCGTTTCGCATGACCTCGCTGTGGTGCGTGAGGTTGCCGATCGTGTCTCGGTGCTGTACGGGGGCAAGCTTATCGAGAACGCGGAGAACTCGGCACTCTTTGACCGGGCGTTGCATCCTTACACCGAGCTGCTGTTGCGCTCGGTTCCCTCGGCCGCGATGCGGGGGCGCGCCCTCAACGTAATTCCAGGAACGGTACCGGATGCGACGGCGGTTCCGCCGGGTTGTGCCTTCCATCCGCGCTGCCCAATCGCGGCTGAGCGATGTGCGATTGAGCTACCGGAGCTCCGCGCGCACCACGAAGATCACAGCGTGGCCTGCTTTTTCCCGGGGCAACTCGTAGAGCCCGCCGGGAGGCAGGGGTAATGGGGCGCTTGCATGACACCGTTCGTGTCGGTTGAAGGTTTGAGCAAGACCTACACGGCGCGCTCGCTGCTGAGAAGGAGCCGCGCGGCTACGCATGCGGTCCGTGATGTGAGTTTTGCGATAGCCCGAAACACCATAATGGGACTAGCTGGGGAGTCCGGTAGCGGCAAGAGTACGCTAGCCCGGGCTTTGGTGCACCTCGACCCTCCGAGCTCCGGTGAGGTGCGTGTAGCCGGGATACCGCTTGCGCGCTTGGGCCGTCGCGGTCTGCGAAAAGCTCGCCGGCGTATGCAGATCGTTTTTCAGGATCCCCACGGCGCACTCAACCCGCGCCTGCGGATCAAGTACAGTCTGGGCGAGGCGCTGGCCAATGCGGGGGTACCCCGCCGTGAGCGGCGCGCGCGTGCGGTGGAGCTGCTGCGCTTAGTAGGGCTCGGCCCCGAGCACCTCGACCGCTACCCCCGCGCGTTCTCGGGGGGACAAAAGCAGCGCATTGTTATCGCGCGCGCGTTGGCCGGCAAGCCGGAGTTTCTCATCCTCGATGAACCGGTAAGCAGCCTTGACGTATCAATCCAGGCGCAGATAATCAATCTACTCATGGACCTTAAGCAGCGATTTGGTTTGACCTATCTATTCATCTCGCACGATCTTAGCTTAGTGTCGTATGTAAGCGACAGTATCGGTATACTACAAGACGGCCGGCTTGTAGAATACGGACCGGCCGAGCAGGTGCTTAAACAGCCGCGTTCCGAGTACACACGTGCTTTGTTCGATGCGTCTCCGGCGATGCATCGCGAACGGTGAGGTGATCGGACCGCCTGCGGGAGTTCGAGGCTCGGAGACAGGGAGGAGAGTACCAACCATGCAAATGTCTGCCATTTCTCATAAGGGGCGGCAGGGAGCGCTCGGTGTGATTGTCACGCTCTTGCTGCTCGCTGTCCCGGCGCCGTACCGGGCGCTCAGCGCCCTTGGGGCGCCCGAATCTGCCGCTGCCGAGGCGAGCATTCGTATCGGTATGTCCGGAAATCCGGATACGCTCGACCCTCATCGAACCTCCGGGACCTTAACGTTTTTTTCTATACGCGGGTTTTACGACACCTTGATCGAGCCCGGAGAGGAAGGAGAGTACCGACCGGCGCTTGCCGAGCGGTGGGAGGTATCCGACGATGGATTGATCTGGACGTTTGAACTGCGCGAGCGGGTGCGGTTTCACCACGGTCGAATACTGCAAGCCGCCGATGTTGTCGCTACCTTTGAGCGTATACTCGATGACACTATCGCCTCGCCGCATGCGCGCGAACTGCGGCGGCTGAAACGGGTTGAGGCGCTCAATGAACGCACCGTGCGTTTCGTGCTGTCGGAACCGTACACACCTTTGCTCGCGACGCTCGCATCCGGGTGGGGTGCGATTCTGCCGGCAGACCTTGTTGAGTCCGGTCATCGCTTTAGCGTTGAGCCGGTAGGTACCGGCGCGTACGTCTTCGTCCACTGGCAGGAGGACAGCCACATCCGCATGCGGCGGAACCCGGAGTACTGGCGCGGAAACGAGGTTGGGGCGCCGGAGGAGATCGCGCTGCGCATCATCACCGAGACGACCGTGCAGGAACAGGCGCTAATCGCGGGGCAACTCGATATCATCGATATGGTCAGCGAAGCGATGCTGGATACGCTCGAGCAGCGTTCGGACACAATGGTCGATCGTACGCTGTCGTCGTTGGTGATGGTGCTCGCAATGAACAATCATCACGAGCTGCTGCAGGACCTGCGCGTACGCCAAGCAATTGCCCATGCCGTCAATAAGCAGCAGGTGCTGGACGTCGCCTACAACGGCGGCCGTCCGGTGAGTACCTTTCTCGATTACGGCGATCCGTTCTATGCGGATGTCGAAGATCCGTATCCCTACGATCCTGATCGGGCGCGTGAACTGCTCGATGAGTCGGACTACGCTGGTGAGACGCTGCGCATGTCGGTTCCTCAGAATTACGAGCCTCATGTGCGTGCGGCCGAGATCTACACCGAGATGCTCGGCCGGGTGGGACTGAACGTGGAGCTTCGCCTCATCGAATGGTCTAGCTGGCTCTCGGACGTGTATCAGAACAGCGATTTCGACCTCACCGTGATCGGACATACCGGCAAACTCGATCCCGACGGGCGCTTTGCGGGATACGACACCGGTGACAATTACGTGAACTGGCATCACCCGAAAGCCGAGGAGTTGCTCGAAGCTGCACGGACCGAAGCCGAGCTGGAGCGCCGCTACGAGCTATACGCCGAGCTGCAGCGGATCATGGCCGAGGAGGTTCCGATGGTCTTTGTGGGCACTTCGTACCGGCACATGGGACTGCGCGCGAGTATTCGTGAGTTCCACATGGATCCCAAGCTCGACACTATAGACTTCTATCGGCTGCGAAAAGACTAGGTGGTTGTGGTGGTTGAGGACTGGACGCGACAGCAGATACTAACGGCGATAGGCACGACCCTGACTGCGCTTGCGGTCACCGTTTTGGTGGTGGTTGTCGTGTTCGCCGTCTATGCCCCGCTGCTTGTTGCGCATGCGCCGACGGCACAGAATCTGGATGCGCGTTTCCAGCCGCCGGGGACTGAGGGCCATCTCCTTGGGACCGATGAGCTTGGCCGCGACGTGTTGTCACGGATCGTATATGGTTCTCGCGCGTCGCTGGGGGTCGGTGGGATTGCGGTACTGCTGTCGTCCTCCGTTGGGATGGCACTCGGCTTGGTTGCAGCGCTGGCGGGGGGCGTTGTTGAAGACACGATAACGATTCTCGCCGATGCGGTGTTGTCGTTTCCCACAATCCTGTTGGCGATCGCGGTGGTATCTGTGTTGCAGTACGGTATGTTGCAGGTCGGGGCGGCGATCGGTGTGGTATTCATGCCGGTTTTCGCGCGGCTGGTACGCGCTGAGACTAAAGCGGTCCGCGAGGAGGGCTACTTCCGATCATCGCGAGCCTTGGGCAGCAGTTTGCTGCGCACCGTGGCGTTACACGTATTGCCGAACGTGCTGCCGCGCGTTGTGGTACAAGCTACGATTACCTTTGCGTTAGCGATCGTGATTGAGTCCTCACTGGCGTACCTCGGACTCGGGACGCAACCGCCGAACCCCAGTTGGGGACTGATGCTGCGCGACGCACGTAACGCGTTGTTTCATGCGCCCTGGCTTTCGGTTTTTCCCGGGCTTGTGTTGGCTCTGACGATATTCAGTCTGAACTTTTTGGGTGATCGATTGGCGGAGCATCTCGGGCGATGAAGGCGATTCGGTTCTCCCGGCGGCAGGGGGCGCTGCCCATCGCGCTCCTCGGAGCGCTCGTACTCGCTATGGTGCTCGCTATGGTGGCGCTAAAGGTGTGGTCGAGTCGGGAGGTTGTCGATGAGCCTCAACCGCCTATCGCAGACCTTGATGAGATTCGCGAAGGCGGTCGTTTGGTGGCGTCTACAAGCTTCAGTCCGCACAGTTATTTCATCTACCGCGGCCGCCCGATGGGATATTCGTACGAGTTGTTGCAACGGCTCGGGGAACACCTTGGAGTGGATGTCGAGATGGAGGTAATCGACACCATCGAAGAGATGTTCGCAGCGCTTGAGACCGGCGCGGTAAATCTGGTCGCCCACCCGTTGAGCGTAACGGGGGAGCGTCGGGAGCGCGTGGCGTTCACGCGAACGCTGTACACTGTCCCGCAGGTGTTGGTGCAACGCTTGCCGGACGAGCGCCATAGCATGACTGCGGATGCGATTGAGGCGGCGCTGGTACGCGATGCCATTGAGCTTGACGGCAAGACCGTTGTGGTGCGTCGCGGTTCGGCGTATG
>PWQX01000089.1 GCA_003556605.1 Spirochaetaceae bacterium | reverse complement strand
GCCCTTCGGGTCTCCCCTCATGACCGGACCCTGCTACCGGGCGCTTCGGCGCTTACCCGGACGGGACTCTCACCCGTTGGAACGGCGCAGCTTTCACGGCGCACCATGCTGCGATTGTAGACAAACGACACGCACGCGGCAATGCCAATGTCTCAATCAGGAAAGCTCTCATAGTCTGCCGCCCGCAGCCCCGAAAAAACACGAGATAGTCTGCCGGGTCTTCGCCGTGCAGCGATTTGCACTGCCCGAATGGCCGCACGAGCGGCGTCACGTCTCGCTCAATGCCAGATGTAATCCATAATTTGTTCCCGCAGAGCTACAAACGGTCGGCTTGCCTTGATTTCGCGGCCCTGTACACCCTCTGAAGCCGCACCGAAATCAATCGGGATATCGGCGGCGATCTGCGCGGGACGATCGGTGAGTGCTATGCATCGCGACGAGAGGTAGACTGCCTCTTCCACACTGTGGGTAACAAGCACGACCGTGCATGCGGTACGCGCGTGGATCTGACGAAGCTCGTCCTGCATACGCTCGCGAGTGAGGGCGTCGAGCGCGCCGAAGGGTTCATCCATGAGCAGAATGTGCGGTTCGTTGGCCAACGCACGAGCTATCGCAACCCGCTGTTGCATACCGCCGGAGAGCTCGTAGGGCCGCTTGCGTCTGAACTCCCAGAGCTTAACCAACTCCAGATAGTGGCGCACACGCTTTGTTCGCTCAGCGGCCGCTAACCCGCGCATGCGCGGCCCGAACGCCACATTAGCCTCGACCGTCAGCCACGGGTACAACTCCGGGCGTTGGAATACCAGCCCACGCCGCCAGTCAGGACCGTTCACAAGCGTAGACTCGTCGTACACGGCACCTTCCTGCGCTTGCAGAAAACCCGCCATCAGCCGCAGAAGCGTGCTCTTGCCGCACCCTGACGGTCCGACCATGCTTACGAACTCACCCTTGGCGATCTTCAGCGATAGGCTATCAATCGCCGGGATCACACCGGTCGCGGTATCGTACCAGAACGAGACATCGCATAGCTCAAGCTCAGTCGCAGCGAGGCCCGAAACGTCGCTGGGCGTCGGCGCTGCGCGGTTTAGCGATGCCGTCCTCTTAGACGAGCCGTTCTTCGGGGTTGAATCCGTCGGGACCGAATCCCAACGCGCTTGGCTGCGTTGCACTCCCACCATTTACGCGTTACCGCTTCTGTTCGTCAATCGCCTGCTGCAGAAAACTCGGATTGATTGCGTCTTGGAAAGTTTGCAGATTCGGAGCCTCACGAATAGTGCCTTGCTCTTCCAAGAATTGGGCGGTCTCCAAGAAGACCTCGGCCAAGCCCCCCGGCGTATCCGGCGTGCCGAGGTACGCAGCCCCCAATTGCTCGTCCCCGTCTAAGAAGATCAGCGAGCTCATCTGACGCAGCGCTTCGTGCTGCGACAGTCCAAACTCCCCGGCGATCGCTTCGGCTGCCGCTTCAGGATCCGAGCGAATCAACTCAACTGCCTGCATCTGATTGCGCAGGTATTCCACAACGATTTCGGGGTGCCGCGCGGCGAAACGAGTATGAGCGATACCGATGTCGCCGGTGAGGAATCCGTGCTCCGCTATTTCCCGGCTCGTAATGAGCACCTCGCCGCCATGTTCGAGCATCGCCGCCAGAGTCGGCTCCCATACGAAGCCGGCGTCAATGTCGCCCCGCTGCCAAGCGGCAAGCATGTCGGACGGCGAGAGGTCCATGATCGTGAGATCCTCAGGGTCTACGTCGAAGAGTCTCAGCGCAGCCAGGAGATGGTAATGGGTTGTCGCCCCGAACGGCGCTGCAGCGCGCTTAGCGACCAAATCTTCGACCGCCTCAACCTCACTGCCTTCACGCACCACCAGCGCTTCATTTTCGCCGATGATGTTATAGATCCAGATCACTTCTGCCGGAACGCCTTGAACAATCGCCGAAACGGTCGTCGAGCTTCCGCCTAATCCCATATGAACGCTCCCCGCGGCAACCGCAGCGTTGAGCTCGCTACCGGAATTGAACTGCACCCACCGAATCGGGACACCCAGCGATTCCTCGTGCCAGCCCAGGGCTTTGGCTACGATCTCACCGTTGGGGATCGTCTGAAAGCCGATCACCACTTCCTCCAGCTCGCGCGCTTCTCCGGATCCTGCGGCGAACACGTGCCCATACAACAGGAGCGCAAAAACCGGCACTAATGCCGCGAAGAACAAACCCCTCCGGTATCCTTCTTTCCTATTCACTTTCCTATTCATACGCATTGTCTCCATCCTCCTCTTCTATTCACTGCCCGTTATCCCTGGCCTTTCCAGGGCACGACATAGTGTTCGACGATCCGAATGAACCGATCCAGCCCCCAGCCGGTGATACTCATAACGATTATTCCCACGAAGATGATGTCGGTCCGCAAGAACCTGCCCGCATCCAGGACCATCCATCCCACTCCTTGAGCTGCGGCTACAATCTCTGACGACACTAACGTCGTATACGCGAAACCGATGCCAACCCGCAATCCGGTAAAGATATCCGGCAAGCACGAGGGAAACGCTACGTGCCACAGTACTTGCCGTTTCGCGGCACCGAGGGCATACGCGGTTTCCACGCGCTGCTGATTCAGCGCCGCCACGCCGGACATCGTTGCGATCGTAATCGGCGGTACCGCTGCGAGATACAGCAAAGCGATCTTCGACGCCTCCCCGATCCCCATCCACACGATCAGCAGCGTGTAGTATGCGAGCGGCGGCAAGGGACGATAGAGTTCGATTAACGGGTCGAGTACGCGCCGCGCGGTATGGCTGAACCCCATCACCATCCCCAGCGGAATCGCGGTGAGTGCCGCGAGCACGAACCCCGATAGCAGACGCGACATACTGCGCCCCACGTGCTGGAATAGGGTCCCGCCGCGATAACCGGTTGCGGTCACTTCGGCAAACGCACGCAACACGCTCGATGGTCGGGGCACGAATAGCTCCGGCAGCACCTCCAGATGGGCTATCAAGGCCCACAGTGCAACGACTAATCCAATGCCGATAAGCCCCTGCGACCATCGCAAGTGCCCGTTCTTCTGCGGTGTTTGCCCTAGGACCGACACGCGTTTAGGCTGCCGGGAGCCTTTCGTTCTCAGCTGCATTTTTGTAACCGAATCCTCAGACACCTGACGCCGCTGCGATCACCATCGAAACCTCTCAGGGTTGATCGAGACATAGGGGTCGATAAAGCGTGTGCGTGTCTTCTCAGTTATGGTATCGGTCGGCACCATTATCGCGATCTCACGCGCGCCGCCAAAGTCATGATCGATCGCGGTGTCAAACGCAATCATACCCGGGCTTGCCTTCAAATAAGACACCAGAATCGGCGGCACACTCCATCGTTCCCGAGACGCCCGCTGTATCAGCGCATCGAAGGAGGTAGGGGCGTCTTCTTGAGCGCGCGCCTCATACGCGCACTCCGATCTCGCCCGAACCCGCGCTCCGGTATCACCGTGGTATCCATACAGAAAGCCCAGCATAGTATCCAGCTGGGTATCCGAAACATTACGATAGACCGAGACATTACCGAAAAACCCGATGATATCGGACCATTCACCCACCAAGGCTCCGAGTCCAGCCCACACCGAGAACAGCCCCTGCACCGCCCTGCGCGCGGAGCGGTTGACCACAGAACGGCCGAGCTCCACCAGCCGCGGCAGCTCCGCTGAGACGAACTCCTCGCTGAACTCAAACAAGCCCGTAGTTCGAAGCGCGTTGAGCCCGCCGCGCTCCAGCGCCCAGCCGCAGTGAATCGCGCGGTACATGGCGACAACCTCGCCCTCGGCGCGGTCAAACGAGACGATTTGGAGGTATGAAGGCCACTCGGTGTCGAAGCGGTCTATATCCCGCTCAACGCCGCGGCCCGCTCCCACGTGACGGTACTCCTGCTCACGGATGCGTCCGATCTCTGCGACCACGTCGGGCGCCTCGCCGGCCTGAAACATGTGCACCTCGAGGTCCTTGAATCGTGTAATACGAGTTCGTTCGCTCAGCTGTTTTGCCAATGCGCCGGCCGGAACCTGCGCGGCAAGCGGTTTCATACGCAGCTCCTCCTTCAATCCGCCACGCGCGGACAAGCTTCAGCTTCTGAGCCGGTTATACTTCCTGTAAACACCGCCGGCTGCTCGCGATCTTGCTCGTGCATGGTGGGCACAGCGGTGGCCTTCTGCACAATCAGGGCTCCGGCGGCGAGAGTCACAAGGCCTAAGGTATTGAATAGCGTCAACCCGTAGTCGGGCTTGAGTAATGCGAACAAGAGCACGGGAAGACCCACGTAGCTCAGATCATACGCTGTTCCCATAACACTCGCTCTGCAGTATCTTACATACGACCACTGTATCATCCCGAAGGCTCCGGCCGCGACCACAAAGCTTCCGGCCAATACCACCCCGCCGAGCGCCGTGCCGGGTATCAGTGTCGCGCCTCCGGAACCTTGCTGCGCGATTCCTTTGAGCAGGGCATCCAGCGACGCCATACCTCCGGCCGCCAAGCCGAAAAAAATCTCCTGAAAGCCGATCCGCCGGCTTCCGGTGACTAGAGCGCCGGCAAGACCTCCGGTGACCCACAGCACGGTGGTCACAACAAGCGGAGTAAGCTCGGCGCTCGTGAGCATCGGCGCTGCACCGAGCAGCTCGCCCGCACCGAGAAATCCCGTGCCGGCGATGATGACCCCGGTACCGAGTATATGTCTCCGTGTGAGTTGCTCGCGCAACACAATTCGCGAGAAAACGAGCAACGCGACGAGCCCGAGCCCGTACATTGAGGTATAGAACACCGTGGGGGCGAAGAGATTGGCGAGCATGACCCAAAAGGGCGTGGTAAAATTCGCGAGCATGCCGAGACCGTAGACCACTGACGCCCCGCGCTGGGGGGCGTTCGTAGCGCGCGCGATCTGAAGGCGCTGCAGCCCCAGCTTCATCACGCCTTTGGATGTGTGAATCACCGACGTCCCGGCTATGCCGATGAGCATCGCAATGATTGCGTGCATACTGGCAAGCTAACAGTAAAAACTTGTATAGTCAAGTATTTTATGAACTTCTCTGGTTCCGGTGTCTCAGTTCCGGCCGGGAGCCTTGCGCGCCGGTTTGACGGCATCCCGGCGGCACCTGCAGGCGGTGATCGGCGGGTGTAGCCCGATGCAGACGGTCAATCGTAACCGCTCAGCAGGTGATCCGGTATACCGTTCCGCTAGGATGTTTTCAACACCGCAGTAGTGGACATGTTGCCGGTTATGTGATATTTGTATGTACAACAATACTGTGCTGCACGAAAGGAGGGCTTATATGTATCGCTTAGCAATGACCACGAGTGTCGCTCTCGTCCTTATATTCGCATCCGCCGTTAGCGCGGCGGGCGCCCCCCAGGCCGAGCTCTGGCCGCGGTGGGAGGCCCACGATTCCACCTCCACCACCAAAATTGATCACTCCCAATGGGGCGCTTTTCTCGATACCTACCTCATTACCGATCATAACTCAGGGGTTAACCTGGTCCCATATGGCGAAGTCTCCGCTGGAGACAGGGCGGCGCTTCAACATTACGTCGCACAGCTGGAGGGCGTAAGTGTGTCTGAGCTCAATCGCGACGAGCAGATGGCGTACTGGCTCAACCTCTACAACGCGGTAACGGTAGAATTGATTCTCGAACACTACCCGGTAGACTCAATTCGTGACATCAACATCTCCGGGCGTGCGTTCAACAGACACCCGTGGGACGCTGCGCTGGTGACCGTTGAAGGCGAGGACATCAGCCTGAATGACATTGAGCACCGCATCATACGTCCGATTTGGCAGGACCCACGAATACACTATGCGGTGAACTGCGCGAGTATGGGCTGCCCTAACCTGCACCCCCAACCATTTACGCGTGAAAACTACCGGAGTGTTTTCGACAGCGCTGCAAGAGAATACATCAACCATCCCCGCGGCGCCCGATTCGATGGTAACAGACTACGCATGTCAAGCATATTCAACTGGTACCAAGAAGACTTTGGTGACAACATCGAGGGCGTGGTCACCCACCTAAAGAGGTATGCCGATGACGACCTTGCAGCACAGCTGCGGCGCTATGCCGAGAACGGTTATCGACCGCGGGCACGAGATGACTACGATTGGGCGTTGAACGAACCGAGATAGTTCTGCACATAACCTATTCCCGCGCTTCACGGCGCCGGTTTACGGTATTGCAAGCTTGGACCACTGGCAACCGGAGGCCGCTGAAAGGCCCTCCGGGGATGATAGTATGAACCGAAAACAACTCGCAAAGACGCTCAAAGGGGTGCCGGCATTCTGTCCGGGCTATAATCTGCGGCGGGCCGAAAAGACCGTGAGTCGTTGGTTTGTCGAGGCCTTTCGCCCCGCCTCAATCACCTCAGGCCAGTACGCCTTGCTCTTGAACCTGGCTCTTGAATCGCCGCTTTCAACCGGAGAGCTCGCCCGGCGCTTAAACTCGGAGCTGAGTACGATCTCGCGGAATATGGATGCGGCAGAGGAATCGGGCATGGTTATTCGCGTTGACGGCACAGATAAGCGGCGCCGCGAGTACGAGCTTACCGACAATGGTTGGCATGCACTCGAGGAGAACCTCCCTTACTGGAAAGAGGCGCAGGCGCGCAGCGTCCGGCGTCTCGGGAGAGCTCGCTGGCTTATAGCGCTCGGTATTCTCAAGACTCTGTATGATGATTATTGACACCGTTATTCACACGGTGCGCGGCAGCACAGCAAAGACAGCCGGTTGAGCTTGCTCTCTACACCGCCATACCGCGGCCGCGCAGCACCAGGGTCAATAGCCGATCCTGTGCCACGAACAACGCAATTGGTACAAGCAAGAATACGATCGACAGCGCGGAGGCAATTGAGTAGTCGGCCGAGCGAATGAACGGCACGAGATAGCTCGTGTACGCAGGGACAATCCCGCCACCGATGAGAAACACCAGAAAGTAGTCCGAGAACGCTACCAGGAAGACTACTGAGCCCCCGGCCGCTGCGCCGGGCAGAAGAAACGGCAACTCCACAAGCCTGAAGGTCTGAAACATCCCGGCGCCGAGGTTACGCGCACACTGCTCATACGCCGGGTCTATCGACTCGTACGCGGCAATCAGAGCGCGCAGCATGTACGGATACGCGACAAACGACAGCACCAGCAAGACCCCCAGCCAGGTGTCGACAAGTCCGGCACGGATGAAGAGCTGGTGTACGCCGATCGCGAAGGTGATACTCGGCAACAGCGCCGGCGTCAGCAAGACCGCCTCCAACACCGCCGTGCCGCTCCTCGACGAACGGGCAATCGCCTTCGCCGGGATGACACACGCCGCGAAGACCAGCGCTACTGCGCTCAAGCCGTACGCCAATGAGGAGACAAGGGCTGCACCAAAAGTCCGATACTGGCCGGCAAGATACAACCACGCGCGCAACGAAGGAACACTGCCGTATCTGACGTTTAGGCTATACAGCACCAACAGAGCCACCGGCAGAGTGAAAAAGACCAGTACAACTATGAGCACCCCAAAATTCAATACCCCTGGTCTAGACATGGCGCACCCCGCGGCGCTGGCGCCGAACCAAAAGGAAGTATACGATCACGAAAGCCAGCGAGATTGCCAACATCACGATGAGACTCGCCATCGCCGCCGGCCGGGCGGAGAGATCTCGATACCAATACCGATTGAATACATCTATGGCGAGCATCGCCGGACGACTTCCTCCCAACAGAAAAGGCAGGTCGAATGCGCCGAAACTGAAAAGGAAAACAATTACTCCGGCTGTGGCCGCCGGGGGCCACAGCACCGGAAACAACAGGCACCGAAACCGGAGAAACGCTCCTGCGCCCAGCATCCGAGCGGTCTCAGTCTGGCGCGTGTCGAAGCGGCGCAGCACGGCGTAGACCAGCAACGTGACGAACGGAGCAGACTTGAACACGTAAGCGGCGATCAAGGCTCCGCTGCCCGGCGGGCTGAGCAGATCAAATACACGATGGGTGAGCCCGAGCGCCGCCCAAAAGCTGATCGCATCAACCGCACGCGCAATCAAACCGCGGCCGCCGAAGGCGAGAAGCACGATGAGGCCGATGACCACATGCGGCAGAATCAGCGGAACTTTGTACACCAGCGCAGCAGTGAACAGGCGATCCGGTAAACGCCGCAACGCCAGCGCCAGCAGCGTACCCAGTATGACCGCGAGACCTGTTGATACCGAAGCGATGTACAAACTGTAGAACAATGACCGATAGAACCACGCCGAACCCAGGATTGCCGCATACCCCGGCTCGTAGGCCACGCTCGACCGCGTTGAGACCAACAACCCGAGCGACTGCATGCCGGTATAGCCGATGCCGGCTACCATAAGCAGCACGAAAGGGACCAAGGGTAAGAAAGCCAACACGCGGCACCTGCATGGTGCGCGCCGGTTACTCACGGCGCAGAACCTCACGCTCCCAGTCTTCATCCATCGCATCAACATACTCAGCGGGGATTTCCGGCAGGCTGCGCTCGTTCAGTACCTCAACCGGCAAGGTGGCCGCGCCCAGGTCCAACGTTTCAAAGCGCCGGCGGTCTTCGGAGTTCAGACGACTGAGATCAAGAATCGTAAAATCGCCCCAGTTCTGCGGCAGGTTCTTAGAGTACTGCGCATCGGGGGAGAGCAAGAAATTCGACGCCACCATCGCTCCGGCCTTGTTAGGTGCGTTGAACGGTATCGCGGTGAAATGGATTCCGGTGAGAGTACCCCCGTCTAATACGAAGGTGCGAACTGTCTCCGGATACCGGCCCGCATCGATCAGTCCCTGAGCGCCGGACTGCGTATAGGACATGTTGAACGCAACCTCGTTTCGTTCGAACAGCACGTCGAGCTGCGCTTTGTCGGCCGGGTAGGTTACCCCCTCCCGCCAGAGGTACGGCTCTATCGTTCGAAGATAATCCCATAGCTTCTCCGCGTGCTCTTCGTATAGCGCTCGGTCAAACCCACCAAGGTACTGCTCGTAGCCCCCGCTAAAGTGATACAACAAATGCCGTATGAACGCCGCACCGGTGAAATCAGGCGGCTGCGGATAGGTAAACCTTCCCGGGTTCTCCCGGATCCAGAGATCGAGCGCCTCGATTGTACTCGGCGGCTCAGGGATCTCGGCCGAGTCGTACTCGAATACAAACTGGGCTTGGCCCCACGGAAGCTCGTAGCCATCCACCGGGAAGCCCCAGTCGCGATCAACCTCTTCGGGATCCGTCAGCTCGAGATTGGGTATACGGTGTGTGTACGGCCCGAACAGCAGCTCCTCTTGCCGCGCGCGCTTGAAGTTCTCACCGTTAATCCAGACAAGGTCTATGCTCCCGCGCTCCCTCCCAGCCTGCTTTTCGCTCAGCAATCGATTCACGATCTGTGCTGCATCCATCGAAACGCGCGTCAGACGAATGCCGTAGCGACCCTCAAGCTCATTCGAAACATAGGTATCAATCCATTCGTTGATCCGCGCATCACCTCCCCATAACGCAAAACGCACCTCGGTACCCTGAGCCTGTTCTTCGAGCTTGTCGAACTCGATCTCAAGTACATCAACTTCCGCCTCCGGGGCACACGCCGCTGCAAGAACCACTGCTGCCACCACAGCGGTGATAAGCGCCCTATGAGCTCGCCTCATAAACATACTCCTCCTCGAACGGCGGGATCACCCGCTCGAACTCCACTCTATCACCAAGCTGTAACGGGACCGGCTGTGAGGTGAAGGCCTCATAGCGCACACCGTTCAGCGTAACTACACACAGCTGGTACGACCCCAAGAGTCGAACGTCCTGCACCTGAAAGGCGCCTGACAGCTGCTTCCTCACCCTCAGCTGCTCCGGACGCAGCAGACAGATGTCTGCCGTGTCTGCGCGGGCGATTACGCCGCCGGTGATTTGACTCTCCGGCAAGTTCGACACCGGCCCCATGAATCGTGCCACGCCCGGCGAGACCGGTCGGAAATAGACGCTCTGCGGCGTACCCACCTGTGCAATGCGACCGCCGAGCATTACCGCAATTCGATCGGATATCGCCATCGCTTCATCCTGATCGTGGGTCACGCAGATTGTCGTGATACCGAACTCACGCTGCACACTGCGAAGGTATAGCGCGGTGTCGCGCTTGAGATTCTTATCCAGGTTCGCAAGCGGCTCGTCAAGCAGTAAGAGCTTCGGCGCGACTGCAAGCGCTCTCGCTAACGCAACTCGCTGCTTCTGTCCGCCGGACAGCTGCGCCGGGTACCGGCCGGCTTGCTCGCTCAGTCCGAAATGCGACAATAGCCGGCCGACGCGGTCGGCGATCAGATGTTTCGAGAGCCTACGAGCCTCCAGTCCGAACGCGACGTTGCGGTACACCGTCAGAAAGGGAAAAAGCACGTAGTCTTGAAAGACCAGCACCGCCTCGTTGCCGCCGGCCGGCGCGAAGCCGTCGAATCGCACAACACCGGCTGCGGCGGTGTCGAGTCCCGCGAGAATACGAAGGAGTGTCGTCTTTCCTACCCCTGAGGGGCCGAGTACCGAGATGAACTCCCCGTCGGCAACCTCGAGACTGAAGTCCGATAGAACGGGAGTGCGGCCGAATGACTTCGAGAGTCCTTGTATTGATACTTGCATGCGAGTCGAAAGATAACAGAAAAATATTGTAATTACAAGTTCTTCTCGGCTGTTTGACAGGACTCCTAAGACGGCGTAGGTTGGCGGCACGGAGGATCCTATGGCATTCATCAGAATCATTGAACCGGAGGAGGCCGGCGAAAACCTGCGGCAGATCTACGCTGAGCTCACCCGATCGCGCGGGAAGATTGCCGAAGTGCACAAAATCCAGAGCCTTAACCCGCCCACCATCCCGGCGCACATGGAGCTGTACCGGCAGATCATGTTCAGCCGCTCGCCGCTGTCGCGGGCCGAACGTGAAATGATCGCCGTAGTCGTGTCGGCCGCGAACGGCTGCCGCTACTGTGTGCAGCATCACCTGGAAGCACTCAAGCATTTCTGGTCGCCAGCTGCTGCCAACGCAATCATGACCGGCGAGTATGAGGCGGCAGAGCTGACGACCCGGCAACGGGCGCTGTGTGATTACGCGCGCGATCTCACACTTAGCCCGCAACAGGACGCGGCACAAGGTAAGTGGGCTGAACGACTCGCGCAGCTCGGCGTCGAGGACCGCGAACTGCTCGACGCAACCTTGGTTGTGGCGTATTTCAACTTCGTCAACCGAACCGTCCTTGGTTTAGGAGTAGAGCTCGAGAACGACCCGGGTGGCTACCGCTACGACTAAAAGGGGACCAGCCTCAGCTGCTCTGCCGGCAAGCTCCCCGTTTCAAACCGGGGCCAGATCGCTATTCTCTACGAGAGGATAGTTGCGTATACAACTAGTTACAGCTATAATCTAGCGCTAGCGGACAAGACTGGGCAATGATCGCAGGAGAACCTCATACGGCAACGATAGCGGTAGGAGTGCCAACGGACACCGAGATCCACGCCGACATGGGGCAAACTGCCAACGCGGTTGAGCTCGCTGACCGGGCCAAGGAGGGCCGTGATGCTATACGGCTAATCTTTGATGAGGTCCGGTGCGCGCCGGATTCCGGAGATTAGCGAACACCGATTCACAAAGGGGATAACTGTGGCGAAGATGACTGTGACAGACGATTACCGGAGCAACGCGAACTCCAAGAAGCTGCCGCCGATTCTTGTAGGACAGAAGGCACTGGTTACCGGAGGAAACAGCGGCATTGGCGCCGCATGCGTCCGTGCACTCGCGGAAGCCGGTGCCGATGTAGCGGTGAACTACCTCGGCGACGTGGAGGCGGCCCAGGCACTTGTCACCGAGATCAAAGAGCTTGGCCGGGATGCGATCGCAATCCAAGCCGATGTTGGCGACGAAACCGAAGTCGACCGGATGGCCGCGACCGCTGTCGAGCGTTTCGGTACGCTGGACATCTTGGTGAACAATGCCGGTCTACAGGCCGATGCACCGTTCGACGACATGACGCTCGAGCAGTGGAACCGCGCGCTGCGCGTGAACCTGACCGGGCAGTTTCTCTGTGCTCGCGCCGTTGTTCGCGAGTTTAAGCGCCGCGGTGTTGTCTCAGAAGTATCTTGTTCGGCAGGAAAGATCATCAACATGAGTTCGGTACACGATGCGATCCCGTGGGCAGGGCATGTGAATTACGCATCGAGCAAAGGCGGCGTACAGATGTTCACCAGGAGCATCGCCCAAGAGTTGGCACCCCACGGGATTCGCGTACTCGCGGTCAGCCCCGGTGCAATCCGCACCAAGATTAATGCGGCCGCATGGCAGACCGAGTCGGAATACCAAGCCTTAATGAAGCTCGTCCCGATGGGCCGAATCGGCGAACCGCAGGATATCGGGCCGGTAGTGGTGTGGCTCGCATCCGACTTCGCAGACTACATCACCGGAATCACGCTCTACGTGGACGGCGGAATGATGCTCTATCCCGGCTTCGCTGAGGGAGGCTGACGCATGGCATATCAACCCATAGAAGACTACGGCATTGTCGGTAACATGCGCACAGCCGCGCTCGTGGGCACCAACGGCTCAATCGACTGGATGTGTTTCCCGCATTTCGACTCGCCGAGTATTTTCGCGGCGATCCTCGACGACGAACGCGGCGGGTCGTTTCGAATCTACCCTGCCGATTCGCCTGCGGCCACGAGAAAACAGCATTACTGGCCCGAGACGAACGTGCTCATCACGCGCTTTCTGTGCAAACAGGGCGTCGCTGAGATAACCGACTTCATGCCGGTCTCGCAGAGCTTCGACCAGCGTAGTCCCGCGGAGCTGGAAACCGGACGAGAGCCCAATCGGTTGGTGCGAACCGTTCGCAGCGTGCGGGGAGAACTCCGCTGGCGAGCCGAGTGCCGGCCGGCGTTCGATTTTGGGAGAGCTTCCCATCACCTACAACTCAAAGAGAACATTGTGCAGTTCGTGCCCGAACGCAGTGAGTTACCGGGGCTACAGCTGTCTGCAGGCACTCGCCTCGAAGGCAGCGGTCTAGCCGCTGTCGCCGAGTGTACGCTGCGTGAAGGTGAAGCAGTCACGTTCGTGCTTGAGCCAATCGCTTCGGCCGAACACCGAACAGACTCAACAGGGCTTGAAGAAGCCGATCGTCTCTTTCACGAAACTGTTGTGTACTGGCGCCGCTGGCTATCACACTGCACATATCAAGGTCGCTGGCGCGAGATGGTGCATCGCTCGGCACTTACCCTGAAGCTGCTTACTTTTGCACCTACCGGCGCCATCGTCGCCGCCCCGACTGCCGCCCTGCCGGAAGCGATCGCCGGCGAACGCAATTGGGACTATCGTTACACCTGGATCAGGGACGCCGCGTTCACGGTGTACGGGCTGATGCGGGTGGGTTTCTCACGGGAGGCGCAGCGCTTCATGCGCTGGATTGAACAGCGCACCCATGAGCTGAACGAAGATGGCTCACTGCAGGTTATGTACGCGCTCGACGGTCGCCACGAGCTCAAGGAGCAAGTTCTCGATCATCTCAAAGGATATCGAGGTTCTACGCCGGTGCGCGTGGGCAACGCCGCACATGATCAACTACAACTCGATATCTACGGTGAGCTACTTGATTCAGTGTACTTGTATAACAAGCACGGTGAGCCCATTTCGTACGACTTCTGGGTACAGCTCCGCAAGCTCGTTGACTATGTGTGTGCTCACTGGCGGGAAACCGACGAAGGTATCTGGGAAGTGCGCGGCGGCAGACAGCATTTCACGTACTCCAAGCTCATGTGTTGGGTTGCCGTTGACCGCGGTATTCGCCTTGCCGACAAGCGTTCATTTCCCGCAGACCGCCAACGCTGGCTCGCGGTGCGCGACGAGATCTACGAAGACATAATGCAGAATGGGTACAGCCACGAGCGTGGCGCCTTTGTGCAATCCTACGGCAGCACCGCGCTCGACGCCTCTAATCTCATGATGCCGCTGGTGTTTTACGTCTCACCAACCGACCGCAGAATGCTATCGACACTTGAGGAGACGCTAAAGACACCTGAGAACGGCGGATTAGTCTCCAACAGCCTTGTCTACCGTTACGACATTTCGAAAACTGACGACGGGCTGTCGGGCGAAGAGGGAACGTTCAACATCTGCAGCTTCTGGCTCGTAGAGGCGTTGACACGTGCAGGTCGCACCGACGAGCGAACGCTCGAGCAGGCTCGGCTGGTGTTCGAGAAGATGACCGGCTACGCGAATCATCTCGGCCTATACGCCGAGGAGACCGGTCCAACCGGTGAAGCACTCGGTAACTTTCCGCAAGCCTTCACCCATCTCGCCCTAATCAGCGCCGCGTACAATCTCAATAGAACACTCGGGTAAGGACTGTTCCGGCAGCGCGCAGGCTTACGGTTCCGCGACTCTCTTCTCCCGCAAGGCCCGACGGGCAACGATGGTGACCATAGTGGTGGCAACAACGGTCGCGATCAACCCAACGATGTACAAGCCCCACTCCGCCGGAGACGTGACTCGGCCGCCTGCGCCGAGCTCGGCGAATCTGCGAACCAGCGACCCGATATAGGCATACAGCAGAATCCCCGGGAACATTCCGAAGAAACTGGCGAGCGTGTAATGTCGGGTCTTTATTTTGGTCAAACCGTACACGTAGTTGGATAGACTGAAGGGAACAAGCGGTGAGAGACGCAACAGAAAGACAAGCTTGCCGCCTTCGCGCTCCACCGCGTCGTCGACAGCGGAGAGTTTGGGGCTTGCCTCAACCTTCTGCTTTACCCAGTCACGCAGCAAGGTACGGCCCAGCAAGAAAGCAACCGTGGCGCCGAGGGTAGCCCCAACCGCCGTGAACAGCGTACCCCTGAGAACGCCGAAAACCGCGCCCGCACCGAGCGTGAGAATTGACCCCGGTATAACGAGCACACAGACGACAATATACATCGCGACAAACACCACCGGAGCCCAGATCCCCAGCCCATCGACCCATGTAAGCGCTTGCTGCAAATATCGCGGTGCATCAAGCAGATAGCCTGCCACAAACAACGCCACAATTGCGAGACCCGCAGCCACTGCCCTTGTATTTTTTGACCGACTTACCATCACGCGACCTCCGTTGAGGGCTGTGGCCCCAGGCCACGATAGCGAAACAGCCCACGTAAAATCTTGCGAACCGTTGGATTAAACAGCTTAGCGGCGAGCTCGCTCGAGACTGCCCTGCCGTAGACCTCACTCATCGTAGGATAGGGCGTGAGCGCGTCACGAAATTTCGCAAGCTTCCATCGATGGCGAACCGCGAACAGCGCCGGCCCCAGCAGCTCCCCGGCTCCACGAGCGGCGATCTGCACCCCAATTACCTTGTCGCGCTTATCGAGTACGATCTTCAGTATACCGTCGGTTGCCGTTTCAGCGTGCGCGCGGTCGACTCCTGCAAAACTCTGGCGCACGACACGAGCAGATATTTCGGCTGCCGCCGCAGAAGTCTCACTATGCCCAACATTGGCAAGCTCCGGATCGGTGTAACTGACCCAAGGAACGGTTCGGTAATTGATGCGGCCCCCGGCGTGCAGCGCAAGTCTGCGAACTAAGAGTGCAGCCTCAGCCCCGGCGACGTGCGTAAACGGGTAATTCCCGTTGGCATCACCGATCACCGAGATGTGGGCTACGTTACTCTGTAGCTTATCGTTAACCGGTATGACACCGCGCGGGCCGATCTCAACACTCGCGCGCTCAAGATTCAGCTCGTCGGTGTTTGCGCGCCGTCCGGCGGCAACAAGAATCTCCGAGGCTTCTACGGTATCACGCTTGTTTCCCTTTCGTAAGGTCAGTACCTTAGCATCGGCGCTTTGCGAGACACCTTCGACCGCGGCCTCAGTCACGATCTGTATGCCCTCGGCCTCGAGTTTCTTAGCAACGAAGCGTGCAACCTCCGCGTCATCCCGAGGCAGGATTCGCGCCGCCTTATCGATGATGGTGACCTCTACCCCAAGCCGTCGAAACGCCTGTCCAAGCTCCACACCTATAGGACCTGCGCCCATGATCGCAAGTGAGCTCGGGAGCTGCGGCAAACTAAAAACATCGCGATTCGTCAAATAGCCCGCTTCGGCTAATCCCGAGATCGAAGGCACGGCCGCACGGCTGCCGGTAGCAACAACGATGCGTTTCGCAGACAACACCGTCCCGCCAGTCTCCACCTCGTGCTCGTTTCGAAACTGCGCCGCCGACAGATACACGTCCACACCGAGCGAACGGAAGCGCACGGGTGAGTCGTGGTAGGCGATCGCGGATATCACCGCTGCAATCTGCTTGTTTATCGCCTGCATGTCCGGCGGCGGAACTGTAAAGTCACCGCGCGTATAACCGGAGAGACGACGCGCGGCCGCAAACTCGCTTGCAACGTGAATCAGCGATTTACTCGGCACACAGCCGAAGTGCAGGCAGTCGCCCCCCATGTGCTCGCGCTCCACGAGAGCTGTCTTCAGACCCAGCTGAGCGCACCCTGAAGCCACGCTAAGCCCCCCTGCTCCTCCTCCGATAACAACGATATCATGTGTGTACATGTGCGGAATCCCCTTCGTAATTGCGGTTTTCACATGAGCGGTCTCACTACACGGAATATATAACCCATCAATTGCAATTACAAGTATTATTTCCAATCGCGTTATCGCCGCTGCGGCACGAGGTTCCCCCCGGCTTGTGAGCCCGCCGGAAAGGTTCTCACAACCGACTCGCGGACTCCGCCCGTCCGCAGCCTTGCTTGCCGGCAACACCCGGTAGTACACTATAAACAACAAATACACCGGCAAAGTCTTAACTACCCTCTACAAAGAAAGGGCAACTGCCATGAGTGAGAAAGCGGAACAGACGGTACGCGAGCTCCTCTCAGTAGCCGGCATTCAAATCAACGGTGAAAATCCCTGGGATATCCGGGTACACGATCGGCGCTTCTACCGACGAGTGCTCGCCGGGGGCTCGCTCTATTTGGGTGAATCGTACATGGACGGTATCTGGGATGCTGAGCGACCGGACCAATTCTGTCAGCGCTTGTTCGAGGCTCGGCTCGAGGAGCGCGCCAAACGCTCGCCCCAAGCGGTGCTGTTGGCGCTGTGGTGGCGTATCTTTAATCCGCAGGCGCCGCGCCGTGCCTTCGAGATCGGGAAGCGACATTATGACCTCGGCAACGACCTGTTCGAACGTATGCTTGACCCCCGGATGGTTTACAGCTGCGGGTACTGGGCCGAGGCATCCACGCTCGCCGAGGCGCAGGAGGCGAAGCTCGATCTGATCTGCCGAAAGCTCGAGCTCGCTCCCGGAATGCGGCTACTCGACATTGGATGCGGATGGGGCAGCCTGCTGGAGTTTGCAGCCGAACACTACGGCGCGGAAGGTGTCGGGATTACCGTATCGGAACAGCAAGCGTCGCTCGCGCGTGAACGATGCCGCGGGCTGCCGGTACGCATAGAGCTCAAAGACTACCGCGAGCTCACCGAACAGTTCGAGCGCGTGGCATCCGTCGGTATGGTCGAACACGTGGGAAGCCGGAATTACCCGACCTACATGAACGTAGCGCACCGCTGCCTCAAACCCGGCGGTCTGTTTCTCTTGCACACCATCGGAAGCAACCGCTCGGTTCAGTCAACCGACCCCTGGATAGAGAAATACATTTTTCCAAACTCAATGCTGCCGTCCTTGGCGCAGCTGGCGCGAGCCGCCGAACCCTACTTCCTGGCGGAAGATCTGCATAGCTTCGGCCCGTACTATGACCACACCCTGATGGCGTGGGACCGGAACTTCCGGGCGCGTTGGCCCGAGATCGCCGATCACTACGGTGAGCGCTTCTACCGGATGTGGCGGTTTTTCCTCAACGCGTGCGCGGCATCATTTCGCACAAGGCGAATCCAGCTGTGGCAGATTCTCCTCGGCAAGAATCCACGTCCCCAACCGATCGCCACCGCGCAGTACACCGAGGCTCCGCAGCAGAAAGTCTGTCACCCAAATGATCCCGATTACGGCGGTGATTGAGCTCTTGTCCGCGTTGGCCTGATCCGCAACCGCCCATCGTCGCCGAGCGCGATTTCGACCCCAAAGCACCGAGACTGCCGGTTAAGCCGAGCGGCAAGCCAGGCGGCGTCCATCGCACCGGCGTGCTCGAGACAAAAGCCGCGCCGGATAAACGGGACCATCTCCAGCTGCACAAGCCTGCTGTTCCCGAGCTCAACACCGGCAAGATAGAGTATGCCTAAGTCGGGCCGATATTCTGTGTGTCCGCCGATTCCTTCGTAATCGTTGATGAAGTCGCCGGCTCCGTAGACGATAAGCTTGCCGCGGTACAGCTCAACGCCTTTGGGATGATGCGATGAGTGGCCGAACACGATGTCGACTCCCGCCTTGTCGATCAGCCGGCGGGCGAAACGACGATGCCTCTCCGGAATCCGATACCCCCAATTGCCGCCCCAGTGCAGCGACACCACCGCCACGTCGGTCGCGCCTCGCACGGCGCCCAGCGCCTGCGAGAGACGTCTGAAGCCTGCATCGGACAGATCCGGCAGAAGGTTTACACCCGCCTCATTTGCTGTCGCCGCCCATTGCTCGGGTATACCGCTATCTGCGCTACCGGCGGCGACTACTATCACACCTCCGCTGCCGCCTGCGTCCAACACCGCGGCGCGCTCCGCCTGTCGCCGGTCCTGTCCCGCACCCACTGTGGCAATGCCGGCTTCGCGCAGCACCCTAAGCGTCTCGGTCAGTCCTCCGCGCCCCCAGTCCAGGACGTGGTTATTCGCCATGATGCTGCAGTCAATTCCCGCCGCTCTAAGCACCCGCGTGTTTCGGGGATGCATGCGATAATGAATACCTTTGTCCGCAGACGGTTGGGCGCTGGTCGTTACGGCGGTTTCAAGGTTCACCACCCGTACGTCTGCGCCGGCCTCCTGAAGCACCCGGAGGGCGTCTCCCCAGATATCGGTAAACGCAACCGGCGCACCGATAGGGCCGTGCGTTCGCTCAGCCAGCTGTACGTATACGCGCGCATCGTCAACGTACGGCTCGTAGAGAACCGGGTCCGATCCGTGCGGCAGAACCTGGTCGACACCCCGCCCGGTCATGACGTCACCGGCGAGCGCCAGTGTTATGCGTCCACCGTCTTTCATTGCGTCATCTCATAAAAGCGCGTGAATACGCACCCGCACTGCACTGTTGCCGGTCACCCGTGGTGCTGGGGAACTACGCCACCAAGAAGGTGCTCGCTGCTCACTGTCACCTCCTCAGCACCTTAGTGCCCAGTTCTCTACTCCCGGATCAAACGCGTCAGGCTGACCATATCCGAGGAGCGGATAATTAGCCTTCGCCCAGAGCAGGGAATAGAGTTCACCTCAGCCGCGCAACGCGTGCTGTTAACTGTAGTAATGCTTCAGTGCCGATGTCAATCACTGACGGAAGATTCTGATTTGCCGCTTCGGCATTTGCCGGATGAAACCATTGGGGTCTATACTTATGATGTGAGGTATAGAGAAAATGGCTTTGATTAGGTCTCGCTTTTTCCGGCTGGCACTCGTAACGCTTACGATAGTCTCTGTGACTGCGGTTCGGCCTGAGTCTCCGCCTGAAGAAACCCACGCGCACGCAGATATAGCGGTGCTGGATGTACAGGGAACCGTCACCGCGGGTACGGGGCAGTTCCTGCGCGAAAGCGTAGCTGAAGCGGTTGAGCAGGACCTGGACGCAGTGCTGATCCGGCTGGACACCCCCGGCGGGCTGGTTGACGCTACGCTTGATATCATCCGCGATCTTTTGAACGCCCCAATACCGGTGCTCACCTACGTGTATCCGCAGGGTGCTATCGCCGCGTCGGCCGGGACCTTCATCCTGATGGCCGGTCACGTGGCCGCCATGGCGCCCGGAACCACCGTGGGGGCGGCAATGCCGGTCATGATGCAACCCGGCGGAGATGAGCGCCAGACCGCCGATGATAAGACGATTGCGTTTCTCGCCGGCCACATGACCAACATTGCTGAGGCTCGCGGGCGCTCCCCCGATGTCGCCGAACGCTTCGTCACCGAAAACCTGACACTCGGCGCCGACGCCGCGTTGGATAAGGGCGTGATAGAGATCATCGCGGATGACACTGCCGCTTTGCTGGAGCAGTTGCACGGTCGCATCGTGACAATCGCCGGCGAGGAGGTAACGCTTGCAACCCGCGATGCCAACCTCATAGAAATCGAGATGACCCTGCGCCAGCGGATCATGGACATCATCAGTAATCCGCAGGTGGCACTGCTCTTGTTTCTCTTTGGCGTGTACGGGATCTTCTTCGGACTGAATATGCCCGGAACCATTGTACCGGAGACGCTCGGCGCGATTGCGCTGATCTTGGCGTTGTTCGGGCTCGGCATGTTCGAGGTAAACGCGCTCGGAATCGTGTTGATTGTGGTGGCGGTCATTCTATTCGTAGCAGAGGCATTCACACCGACCTTCGGGTTTCTCACCGCCGCGGGAGTGGTGGCGTTGATCGTGGGGGCGTTGTTGATGCCGGTGGAGCCGATGATGCCGGAAGAGTGGTTTCAGACCTTTTTGGTGACGGTACTGGGTATGGCCGCAGTAACTGCGGGATTCTTCATCTTAGTGATTACCAAGGTGCTGCGAAGCCGAAACAAACCCGTCGTTCACGAGTCGCTCGGGATGAAGGGCTACGAAGGCGTCGTAATGGACGAGCTCAACCCGAGCGGTGTCATCAAGATCCGGGGCGAATGGTGGAACGCGCGGAGCGCTTCGGATACGTCTATCGCCGCAGGCGCTGCAGTGCGGGTCGCGAGCCAGCGAGGCATGGAGCTTATGGTGGAGGAGATAGAGCATGCAGAAGCCGAATCATCCGACTAATTCAGGAGGCGCGCAATGGGTGCAATACTGAACCTCTTAGGAGGACAAACTGTCAGTTTGATCGGGGGAGTCGCCGTTGTCCTGGTGTTATTGATCCTCGCGATTCATATAATCAGCGAGTGGGAACGCGCGGTGATCCTCCGTTTAGGTCGACTCATCGGGCTGAAGGGCCCTGGGTTGATCGTGATTATCCCGATCGTCGACCGCCTGATCCGTGTACCGCTGCGCACCGTGGTGTACGACGTGCCGGTTCAGGAAGTCATTACTAACGATAACGTCTCGTGCAAGGTAAACGCCGTCCTGTACTACCGGGTGGTCGACGCAAGCAAAGCCATCGTAAACGTGCAGCGCTACCACGAAGCTACGATTCAGCTCGCCCAAACAACGGTTCGTAGCGTCGTCGGCCAAGCACAGCTTGATGAGCTGCTGTCCGAGCGCGACAAGCTAAACAAGGTACTGCAGCAGATTATCGATGAAGCGACCGATCCGTGGGGTATCAAAGTATCTGCCGTTGAAATCAAAGACGTCGTAATCCCAACGGACATGCAGCGGGCGATCGCTCGGCAAGCCGAGGCCGAACGCACTCGGCGCGCAATCGTGATCCAGGCCGAGGGTGAGAAAGAAGCCTCGATACGCCTCGCCGAGGCGGCCAAGATCCTGCACAACGAACCGGGCGCTATGACACTGCGATCGCTGCGCACCGCGTCCGAAGTCGCCGCCGAGCAAGCGTCAACCTTAGTGTTCCCGCTGCCGATTGAGCTCGGACAGATTCTGCCGTTTCTCGAAAACGTAAGACGCAAATACACTGAAGACGAGCAGCAGTAACAGTAACGCACGATTTTTCGTTAAAGGGTTTTCGGTTCCCCTCAGCTCAGATAGTTACGATCAGACTGCACCGGCTTGCAGCCGGTGCAGCCATCAATCAAGTTGAGCCGTTCAGCCTTTGCCGACCACGCGACCTGCTGCTTTGAAACAAACTGTCATGGATTTTCATTCGCAAAAAAGGCCGCTTGCCCGCAGATGCGCGCCAAGCGGCCGATTCGACTCTTTGGCATCTCCTAGGGGAGTCGAACCCCTGTTGCCGGGATGAAAACCCGGTGTCCTAACCACTAGACGAAGGAGACGCGTATCAGTAACAAGCAGCACGGTAGCGAAAAGCACGGGCAAGGTCAAGCATGAGGCCGGCGGTTCGTGTTACCGAGCCTTGCCTTAGCTACGCGCACTTAGTCCTGCCGATTATAGCGGTTAACGTACTCTAAGCTTCGGCGAATGTCAAGCCATTGGGCTTTTTGGAAATACCGGCGCGTCATTTCATGAGGCCATGCGCGCCGCTGTTCCTGACCGCCTACATGTTATCATGGCACCGCTCGCCGGGGCGAGAACGCAAAAGCGACCCGCCGCATTTTGAGTGTCTCGTCATGACATGCGAGCGGGCCGCGGGTGGGGGGGCTATATCGGCTGCTGAACGGCAAACATACATCACCGCCGGCAGTATTCAATGAGGGCGGTATTGGCTTACTGCATGCGCTCCTGCAGGCGCTGCCACAGCTCATCGTCTTGCTGAATGGCGGTTGCAATCTCGTTGAACCGCTCTACGTCAAGACCGGCGTCCTGCACCGCCATCTGCATCTCTTCCTGCGCCTCCTGCTCAACGTTTACCAAGTCATCGAGCAGGTCGTCATAGGCCGCCTGCTCCGCGTCCGAGATATCCTCCGGAGCTTCAACCTGTGGGTTGATCGCCGCGCTGTGAATCTCCTGGAATCGCTGCTGATCAAGCTCCGAAGCGTCGATCTCGCTTTCAATCCGCGTTTGCGAATCGATCTGAATCTCCTGCACCTCGTTCATTGCATCGGCGAACTGATCAAGCTCAGCGGAGTCAACGTCAACTTGGGGGGCCTCCGGTTGCTGCATCGGATCGTCAAAACCTTCCTGCTGCGCCGCCACCGGGGTCACGAACAACGCCGCCAGAATCAGAACTGTTAACACCATCGACAGATTGAACCGTCTGTTCTTCATAATATGCACTCCTTCTTTGCACCGCGAAACTCGGTACTTTGATGCTTCTTGCCTTGCAAAGTACAGTACACATATCAATACGGAGTCCGCACCGCGTCAAAATAGTGCAAAGAATCTCAGAGTCGAATGCAATCCGCACCTCGTGCGCTCCACCGGCCGCCGGCTCAACGTACGCACCTCGGTGCTCAGGGCAAAGCGGCCCATAGCCTGTTTCCGGTAATACGCGTCGTTCTGAAGCGGCGGAATTCCGGCAGCAAAGCCGTAGATAAGGCGCCCTGCTAAGAGCAAAATCTTCGTAAAGCTGTTAAAATGGGACACTGTTACAGCAAACATAATGCACAGGAGCACAGGAGGACGAGGAAATGAAAATCCAGGCTGGGATAATCGGAACAGGCTTTATCGGACCCGTGCATATCGGCGCGTTGAGAAGGCTTGCGAATATTCACGTGAGGGCATTGGCTGATGATGGCGATGAAACCAGCGAAAAGAAGGCGCTTGAGCTTGGAGTGGATCGGTGGTATGGGGACTATAGAGAAATGCTTAGAGATGATCAACTGCAGGTTGTTCATGTCTGCACTCCAAATCATTTGCACTACGAAGCAACTAAGGCCGCACTTGAGGCCGGAAAACATGTCATTTGCGAGAAGCCACTAGCAATGAGCGTTGCAGAAGCAGAAGAACTGACGGAGCTTGCTCAGACAAAAGGTCTGATCAACGTAATTAATTTTAATATAAGATATTATCCGCTGATAAGGCAGCTGAGGACAATGGTTGATCGTGGCGATATGGGGAGAATATTCTCGATACACGGCTCATTTCTACAGGATTGGCTCTATTACGACACCGATTACAACTGGAGACTGGAATCGTCGTTGTCTGGGGAGTCGAGAGCTGTGGCAGATATCGGATCACATTGGATGGATTTGGTTGAATATGTCTCCGGGATAGAGATCGTAGAAGTCTTTGCGGATTTTGCGACGATGCACAAAACCAGAAAGAAGCCTAAGAAACCGGTGGAGACGTTTTCAAACGTACTCTTGAAGCCGGAGGATTATGTTGAAATACCGATCGATACAGAAGATTACGCGACAATGCTGTTTCGCTTCAAAGACGGTGAGCGCGGAGTTCTAACCGTGAGCCAGGTGTCCGCCGGCCGCAAATGCCGGCTCTATTTTGAGCTGGACGGATCTAAGCAATCTGCCGCATGGGATTCGGAATCACCGAATCAACTCTGGCTCGGCCATCGGGACAGAAGTAACGAAATCCTGCTGAAAGATCCATCGCTATCGTACCCGGAAGCAGCGCAACTGATGACTATACCAGCGGGCCACAATGAAGGATTCCATGATGCCTGCAGAGCCCTTTGCAAAGAAGTCTGTGCAGACGTGCAACAGGGGCGCCCCTCGGAGAAGCCTCTATATCCTACGTTTCGTGACGGGCTGCGAGAGATGAGGATAATAGAGAAGATCATCGAAAGCAACAACAGGCGAAGCTGGGTAGCTATTTGATCAAACAATAGGTCCAGTCTGCTGACGGTAGGGCCGAAGCGACACGGCAACGGCGGTGGCAACAGCAAGACCCGGCCTCCGGCAAAGCCGAGCCGGGCCCTATCGTCTCAAGGCGCCGGCGACCATGCCCAGATTGCATTTCTGCACGAGCGGGCTCTTGGATTTTCCGGTTTCCGGTATTACAATTGGGCATGCTACCGAAACAACGCTTTTTGCAAGCCCTCAATCACCAAGAAACAGATAGAGTACCTACTTATACAACGCTTACCCCGCAAGTAGCCGAAGAGCTCGCGCTGGGATTGGGAGTGGATACCGAGCCGGTACTCGCGAGAATGTCCCAAAGGATATCCCATGCTGAGGTGCTGACTAAACTGGGCAACGATGCGGTTGCGATCAGACCAACCTGGCCTGCAGACGTTCAAGATCGTTGGAAAAGGGGCGTATTAATCGATGATTTTGGGTTCGTCTGTAGGCGAGTAGGATACTATACCGAAATAGTGGAGCGTCCGCTCTCTTCAGCAGCCTCCAGAGAAGACATTGAGCGCTTTCAGGCGCCCGGCTTAGACGATCCGGAGATCTGGAAGTGGGCAAAGGAACAAATAGAAACGTATGGAGATCAATTTGCAATTATCGGAAACCTCGAGACTACTATATTCGAGCTGTGTTGGAATCTGGTGGGCCTAGAGAAGTTTCTAATCGACTTACAGCAAGAGGAGGAGTATGTATTCGCTCTCTTGGACAAGATTCAAGCGTATAGTCTATCGTGCGGCTTGAAGATGATAGAATTGGGCGTTGACATGATATGGACGGGTGATGACTTTGGAACCCAGACGGGAATGCTCTTATCACCTAATTTGTGGAGAAGTGTATTCAAACCGAGGATGGCCTATCTTTTTGAATCATTTAAGAAAGCAAACCCTGAAGTCAAGATTGCGTACCACTCGGACGGCTCAATTACGCCGATAATACCTGATTTGATTGAAATCGGAATGGAAGTCTTGAACCCAATACAACCAGGAGCACGCGGCATTGACCTTGGGGCGCTCAAGTCCGAGTATGGCGAGGTTCTCGCCTTCTTCGGTGGGGTCGATGAGCAGGAGGTTCTACCCTTTGGTGACGCCCGCCGCGTTCGGGAAGAAGTTCGTCTTCGCATCGACCAGGCGGCAACCAACGGAGGATTCATTATCGCTCCTGCGCATAACATCCAGCCGGATACCCCATTAGAGAACGTATACGCGTTTTTTGGAGAAATTGATACGTATCGCCCGCATTCATGATCTCTTAGAAGAACAAGAGCGCGTTTTGTGCTGACCGTTGCACGCTTCTGATGACAATGGGGTGGAGCTTTCCGCTTTGGTTGCCCCGACCGCAGCGTTACTCCCGTTGATTACGTTTTCGACATTCTCTGCGTGTATCTCGAAGAGTTTCGCAACAGAGTCTGCAATGGAACCGATCAAAGCGCGAGCGATTGACCGGTACCACAGGAGGGTTCACGTGAAACAATTAGGGTTGCTGATTAAGCTAGTTGATTCCGATGATTCACACTCGCTCCAACCTCTGTTCGAACGCGTCGTTCGCTTCGGATTTAAGACATGCCAGATCTCAAACAACGTACCGGGACTGTACACGAGCAAGAATGCTGATTGGATCAATTGGTTTTGCAGAAAGAATGGTCTAAAAGTAACAATGCTCTGGGCGGGCTGGCCGGGAAAAACCAAATGGAACTTCGTAGATGGGCCAGGTACAGTTGGGCTTGTACCGTTGCGGTACCGTGAAGAACGCGCAGCGATTATGAAGAGCGCATCGAACTTCGCGAAGCTCCTTGATGTCGATTGCATCGCCACACATGTCGGATTCATCCCGGAAAATCCGTCCGATCCTCTGTACGGAGGGCTTATAGATACACTGCGAGATATTGCCGAATACTGTAAGAACAACGGACAGTGCTTCTGTTTCGAGACCGGCCAAGAAACCCCTGTAACATTGCTTAGAACAATCGAAGATATCGGCGCCGAAAACCTCGGGGTCAATCTAGACCCCGCAAACCTAGTCATGTACGGCAAGGGTAATCCCGTTGACTCACTAAAAGTGCTAGGGAAGTTCATCCGCGGCGTGCACGTGAAGGACGGGAAATACCCAACAGACGGTAAGGAGCTTGGCATAGAGGTTCCGATTGGAAGCGGTGACCTCGACATGCCGCAGTTCCTTGCCGAGCTTGATACCCTCGGGTATGCTGGAGCGTATACAATTGAAATAGAGCTTGACCGACGTCATGGCGAGATGTCATTAACCGAAGCTATTGTTCAGGCGAAGCAATACCTTCAGCGCCATTTATGAAACAGCCGCATTGGTGATCCGTAGGAACGACACAACGGTGTGGATTCCGTAGTAAGACCTTGGTTGCTATGCGCAACCCACATGCCGAGGGCATGTGAACAGCGCAAATTACGAGCTGGGTTCGATATTCCTACCGGCCTTTGTTGACTTCATCAAACAGCGCCACGATATGCTCAGGAGCAACATCATCCTGAATATTGTGGACAGTCGAGAACACATACCCACCATTTTTAGAAAACACCGATATCAGCCGTTCCGCCGACCTCCTAATGGCCTCGATATCCCCCTTGGGGAGCACCTCCTGCGTATCAATCCCCCCTCCCCAAAAGGTGATTTCGCTGCCAAACTCGCTCTTCAGCAGCTCAGGATTCATCCGATCCGCACTGATCTGGACCGGGTTGAGCGCATCCGCCCCTATTTCAATTAGATCAGGTATAAACTCATATATTGACCCATCGGAATGATACAGGATCTTCACGTGAGAAGCCATTTGCTTGATGCCTCGGAAGAGCTTCGCCTGCAACGGTTTGATCAAAGTGCGGTACAGGTCGGGAGATATGAATGGCCCTCTTTGAGTACCAAGGTCATCTGCTTCGACAACGATATCGATATACTCACCGGCGGCCTGCAACACATGCTCATAGAAGACAAGCTTATGATACAGGATCTTCTCCAGTAGTGACTCCACCAAACGCCGCTCCAGAATCATCCTACTCAAGAAATCCTCATACCCAAGAAGATACGCACCGGTGTGCATCAGCCCAAAAGCAAATCCTTTCCCCAGAACTACCGGAAACCCGTTCTCTCGTACGGTGATACATCGCTGCCTCAAGGCTTCACCGTTAACCAACTCTTTCGGATCAGGGAGTGGATAGCGCCCAATCTCATCACCATTCTTCCCGCGTAACGGATGACCGTACGGGTCATAGTAGAAACCCCCGGTAGCGGGTTTGCGATGCCGGATCCCCCACGCATCGGTAAACTCGTCGTATCCCTCTACCCGCTCGGGCGACACACTGTCCGCCAACACCTTCGTGTCACTGACAGCTCGAGTATCAACACAAAAGCGTCGGAGAACTTCTTCATCAGGAACAACCGATTGTGCTGCGAAATTAAAGAACTCTATCGGTTTCTCTTCCATACCCAAGTAAGTACGGAGTCTCGTATACGCGCCTTTTGTTATAGTGCTCGTCGGCGTCGAGCCGAAATCCAACGGAAGGAGGTCGGGTTCTTTATGTTCAAGAGCAGTCATAACCCTTTCTCGGTGGTTCAACTGCTGTTCTCCCCTAACACGAGCACATAGCTATCCGATCAAATGCCGGAGGATGTTCCCGATGAATTGAACGTAATAATTTCCTACTTCGATAGCATTTGCCCCGGGCGCCTGGCTCTGGACACGCTGATCACCCCAATCAACCAAGCCCCCAACCCAGTGCGGAGCAAAGTCTGTTGCAATCGCGCAAGTCTTTCCTTGTCCATATCTACCGAGCACCAATAGTGGTTCTGATTTCTCATCTAACGAAATAACGCCATCCTTGATGACGATTCTCTTCAACCTGAGGATCTCTTCGGATCCGTCTTTGCCTGCGAAAGAATTGTAGCCACACATGACCGGTGGCTCGTGAAAAGGAAGCTCTCGTACTATTTCATGATCTTTAGATACTTCCGCAACGAAGCCCTGATACACGTTATTCCGGTCATCGCTTGTCTTGCACCTTACCGGCAGTGCCTCGGCTAAGGGAGTTCTATCGTAAAACCCAAGCAAGCCGTGAAAAGATTCCCATCCGCCTATCATGCAAAACGATGTTCCAGCTTCTATCAGGCGCACCAGGGTAAGCATCTGCTTGTCTGAGACATTTGTACTGGGATAGTCACTAAAGATAATCAGTGCATAGCCCTTTTCAAGCTGTTTATCCGGCAGCTTTTGCTGCATTTCTATGTAATCATAAGAGATAGAGAGGTGAGACATGACTCCGGCCAAATACGCCGCACCGGATTTCAAATGCGCGTCGCCGCAAAACAATACTCGGCTCTGTTGTTCCATTTTATTCCTCGCTGTGTCTGATTTTATCCCGCTGCTACTTAACTGCTCCCATAGTCAATCCGCGGATTAGATTTCTTTGTATTGCCACTACAAAGATCAGCATCGGCAATACGATCAGCATACCGGCTGCGGAGAGCAAACCCCATTCAACCGCTAAGTATCCGACAAACTCTCCGGCTATGAATACCGGACTTGTGCGCACAGATCTACTGGTTAGAGTCAGTGCGAACATGAATTCATTCCAAGAAAAGAGAAAGCAGAAGATAGTAGTCGCAGCCAAGCCGGGAGCGGCAGACGGTAAAGCTATCCTCCAGAATGCGCCTACAGTTGACCACCCGTCTATCCTTGCTGCTGCTTCGAGACTTTCAGGGATGTCCCGGAAATACGCACGCATCATCCATACTACAATGCCGATATTAATGAATGTATGCGCAACGATGAGACCTATATGACTATCAATCAACCCCATGACGGCGAAGAGCCGATTCAACGGTATAATTATCACGATCGGGGAAACCATCCTGGTAATAAGAAGAAGAAAACCGACCGATTCCGAGCCCCTGAATCGAACTCTAGCCAGCGCATAGCCACACGGTGTACCAAGGGTTAACCCCAACAGGCTGGACCCTGCTGCAACGAGCAAACTGTCTGTCAATGCCTGCAGAAAGCCCCTCCGCTCTAACACTTGCACGAAATTGTCAAGAACCGGCGTGAAAACGATCTTTGGAGGTATTGCTATCGTATCAAAATAGCCTTTGAGTGATTGCGCCAATATCCAGAGGATAGGAAACAACGTTACCAGGCATATAACAACCATAACTATGTGTTTGGCCGCTGCCATTAGGTAACGCTGAACTCTGTGTCTATTCACCAGTGCCAACTCCCCTTGTCACCCGGCTCACAAGCAGAACAGATACACCCAAAGTGATCAGAAGCATTATCTTCCCAACCACCAGGCCGTATTCGAATCGATAGAAAGAGAAGCTTTCCTGAAAGGCCTGTAGGATCAACGTATCCGTAGCCCGACCCGGTCCGCCTTTTGTAACAACGTAAAGGATGTCGAATGAACGGAACGCTCCAATGAACCGGAGCGTAGTAGCGAGGCCGAGAACAGGTGCAATAAGCGGGAGCGTGATATAGCGAATCTGCTGAATGATCGTTGCGCCATCAATAGTGGCCGCTTCAAAAGGCTCGTGCGGCAGCATCTGCAACCCGGCATAAATGATGAAAAGCGGGAACGGTATCCACTGCCAGCTTTCAATTATTATTACACTCAGCATCGCTGTTTCGAATCCGGTATGCCACAGTGAAGTTGGCAGTCCGACAAGTGTCAATAGGTGGTTGACAATTCCGGCTAACGGGTCAAACATCATCTGCCAAGTCATACCCGTAACTACGGGGCTTACTCCCAATGGCAGTATAAGCAGAGCCCTGTACACCCATACTCCCGTTCTTATGCGATTCAACAGCACGGCAATAGCGAGCCCAAAACCAACCGTTAGACCGACTGTGCCAACGGTATAGACGATGGTGTTGCGAACTCCCAGCCAAAACAACGAAGACGACAAGACGCTCACGTAGTTCCGGAGTCCAACGAAGCTCAAGGCGCGCAGTCCTGCTGCAGTAGAATGCAAGCTCAAATAGACGCCGTAGAAGAGTGGATATATGAAGACCAGCAGGAGAAAGACCAGCGTAGGTAATACGAATATGAGAACCGCCCCCTTTTCCGCTTTCATCTTCATTTAACACACACCCCTTACACACCTCCCGGTGTACATTACTCAAAAGGAAGATAAAAAAAGAGTCGCGTTCGGCTCAAAATCAGCTGCCTAGCGCGCTCACTCGTGCCGAGACTCTCGCCGAATAATGATATACAAGCTGCGGCTCCATCGACAAGCCGTCTCGCATCTCGCAGGCCGCTTTCGCTGCAGCGCAGCACCCCTGCACTCTGCCGGCGGGTTCCGCCTAAGCCCGGAATCGGAAGCGCATCATGGCTCACGTCTCGCGTTCAACCATACTGCGTGACACTTTGCAGTTGCTTTCATCAAGGGCGGCGGGAGGCACTAAAACAGCGCGACTCGATTTCCCTCCGGATTCACGGAGAGTCCTTCATCCCCCCACGATATGGGGGGGATGAAGCCTTGAATCACATACCTTAGTCTACCTGAGAATTCTCTCCCATTCGCTTGCGAGGTCATCCATAGCCTGTTGCGCGGTCTTCTCACCTTCTATAGCTTCCTGCAAAGCACGCGTCAACGTGTCAAGTAAGCTCATGAAGTTCAGACCCGCTTGTCTGCCACCGGCGGGCAGCGAGACTGCAGTCTCCATGGTGATTTCCATAGCTTCAATAAAGTCTGGTGAGTAAGCTGCGGCAAACTCAGGGTCCTCCCATATTGATGCTCTCGGCGGCAGGATTCCCATGATGGCCAATTCCTTTTGCACCGGAGGAGAGGTTGCCCACTGCATGAATAGCCAGCCGGCACCCTGATTGTCGGAGTCCGCATTCATGGCTATCGACCAGAAATGCGCATTAGAGACTCTACCACCCGGACCTTCCGGATAAGGCGCCGCACCAATCTTTCCTACCACGGCAGACCGGTCCGGGTCCTGCAGGCGCGGGTAGATCACCGAGGAATCAATAAATGTTGCCGCGGCGCCGGTGAGCATCGCGGTATTGATCTGGTCCCATCCATATGCGGTAATCCCCGGAGGCGCATACTCCGCCAACTCAACGAGGGTTTGAACCGCATCGACGCTCTCGGGTGTATTGATCATTACTTGGTCGTTCTCGTCGACCCATTCACCGCCGTGTGAACGCACCATCCCGTAGAACGGCATCCAGTTCGCAGGGCCTCCCCGGGCGGTTATCCCGTATGCCTCGCCTGATTCGGTAATCTCCCGCGCTGCGTCCAGAAGCTCATCAAACGTTGTCGGGACCGCTATGCCCAGATCTGAGTAAATGTCTTCTCGATAGATAAGGATACTCGCCTCAGCGGTGATTGGCAGACGATCTTGATAGTCAGCCCAACTGGTAATAGCCTGTGCACCCGGAAAATAATCGTCAAAGTTATACCAGTTCGGGTCCGTCAGGCTTGGATCGTTGAGAAATCCGCTGATGTCGGTGGTCCACCCTTCCAGCGTATACTTCGCAGCGTCGTAATACCTGGCCATCATGACATCATCCGTCATGGTGCCTGCCGCAAAACTCGCCGGAACTTCAACGATCATATCGTCATGCGGAACCCTTCGGAGATCCACCTCAATACCGGTCAGCGCCTCAAACTGCGGTATCAGTGGTGTAATCGACTCTTCCCACGGATGAGCGGAGAACAACACATTTATCGTCTGCCCTTCGAATTGTCGCCAGTCAATATCGGCTTCTTCGAACTCCGGCGGCACTGCAACCTCGGGTTCCGGCTCCGGTGCCCCTGCACCAAAGGCCAGACCAGCGGCAATGCACAAGACCGCCCCTACCACCAACCAGCGCTTTTCTCTCATAAAAGCCCCCTTTGTGAGTACTTTTCCCTGACCATAAGCCAGGATAACAAACCATCCTTCGAGCCAGCAGAGACGAAGGCGCCTGACTCGTTGGCAATAATAGACCAAGTTATTGCATCCGTCAATATGTCGATTAGTGCCGATTAGCCGCCTGATGCGCAGTTGCAAGAGCACTAGCGACGAAGATCGCTGGTCGTGCGCCGTGGCCTACCTTTCGAAGCCAACCACGTTATTAGACATACGCAATCGTTTGCGGCCCCTCCGGTAGCACACAGGTCCGACAATGGTCTGCCAAATCATGACTGATCTCCCGCACTCTACCGGCGATATCCGTGCACGGCCGCATGAACGAATCCTTGATCTGTTGGTTCGTGAGATTCTCACTATAAAAGTGGACCGTAGCGGACTTGCAAATCAACGCGTGTATCTGCGCTTGCCATTGATCTTGCATGACGAAACCGGGTGTCCGAATCCGCTCGAGAAGCTCGTCCACACTCGAGGCTTCCGAAAGCAATTGCCCGTATTTCCCGTGCGCAGGTATGCCGTCCCAGCAATCCGCAGCGATAATAATGTGACCGCCCGGCTTCACGATCTGCGAAGCCACGCTCATCCCTTTCACCGCCTGATACATATTCAGATCAAGCGGGTGGCCGGAGTTGCTTGTTACTACAATGTCGTACGGGGCATGTACTCGCACCATTGCGTGTGCCTTGACGTACTCGCATCCTACAGCGTGCGCTTCAACATAATCGCCGGCGAACGCCGCGGTGATCTGCTGGTTTCTGTTCAAAGCGACGTTCACAAGAAACAGCGGCGCTGCGAAGCTTGCCGCCTCACGCACGTCTTCCCACAACGGATTTCCCCGCGTAATGCCCCAGCGCGCCATCGGATGGTCCATATACTGCGCACTATGGTTTGCCTGCACCGTGCCCAGACCGGCGAGTCCCGGCATAACGGCTTTGCCGCCACCGGAGAAGCCGGCGAAGAAGTGCGGTTCAATGAAACCGGTGAGAATTTTTACGTCACAATCGAGAAAATCAGACAGCAGCTCAATGGCGTTACCGCCCGACGTCGTCCCGACATAGCGATGACTCGCATCATCCTCGCAATCATTCTGCACGATCCGATACCTGCCCACGATTCCCGGTCCCAGGATTTGTTCCAGTTCGCGCTGGGAATTGCGGCGGTGCGTGCCGGTGGCGTTGTACAGTGTAATATTCTCCGGCCGTACATGCGGCATCTCCGCAAAGATTGCCGGAAGCAAAACCTCATACGGCGTAGCCCGCGTTATATCGCTAAAGATAATGCCGACTCTGTCGCTGGATTCGACCAAAAATTGCAGCGGCTGCGTTCCAATAGGATTCCGCAGTGCCGCGCGGACCGCAGCAAGCTGGTTATCGGCACCGGGTTCGAACCGCGGCTCAATCACATCGGCCCGCTCGGGCACCTCGACTTCCAGGCCGGTTTTCCCATAAGCAAGACGTACGTTCATATTACCACTTCCTGTTTAGGACTTCCCTTTACGTCGTACAATCTAACCATATGCGCCCCGATTTCGTCAGCAACACTGATCATTGCAGCAATCGCCGGGGTGCGGTTGTCACTCGGCCGGAGTTACATCGACCGTCGCGAACTCCACGCCGAGCCAACGTAACGCCGTCTTACCCCGTTGGGACAGGTCGGTGACGAACGCGAACTGTTGCTGAGGGTCAATAGGGTACGCGCGGATGCGGTAGTGATTGCCCCCCTTGATCTCGCCGGTGACAACGCACTGCAGCTTGGTGCTCCCCATGGTGGCGCTATACACCGCCGTGTTCCAAAGCTTATTGTGTGGGATGATCACCAGTGTATCGTCAGGGGGTTAGGATGCTCAGCGTTCGCAGATTGATGCTCTGCACCTCTCCGTAGGCGCCGTCGATAGAGACCCAGTCACCGGGCCGATAGCGGTTTTCGTACAGCGACACAGTTCCGGCAATCAAACTGCCGGCATAGTCTTTCAGCGCGAACCCCAACCCTACGCCGATAAAGCCGAGCACCCAGGCAAGCGCGACGATCACTACGATCTGCACTACCGCGATCTCACCCACATCCCTGAATACGCCCAAAACTGTCTCCGCTGTGTCCGTTACCCCTTTAGTTCAGCGTCAGAACCGGTCAACGAGGTAATCGTCGGCCTTAAGAACCGCCATAACGGAATCGCATGCCGTTCGCTGCACTCGGTTGAGGTGCTTCGCATAAGGCAAAAATATCCTATCCACGGTAGCATCGCAATCCCGCGGACCCCGCAGGCTTGACAGAGATACAAAACCGTCTGATCCTGGTTATGAGGGGGGACGAATTGTCCGGAACACGGTCGCTTGTGATGCTCGCTGTTTTCAACCTCATCGGGTTAATTGTCGTAATCGTGGTGAATGTACTCGCAACGACCGTCCCGCTCGGAGGGAAGACAACCGGAGAGCTGTCCGCCGCGTTGCCTAATCTCTTCGTTCCATCCGGGATCACCTTCTCCATATGGGGCGTTATTTATCTACTGCTGGCAGTCTTTGTTGGATACGGGCTGCTCGAGTCCATACGAAACACCGAAGCGGCCCAGCGCTTCTTGGCGAGGATCGGCCTGCTATTCGTCGTTACGTGCGTTGCCAATGTCGGCTGGATTTTCGCCTGGCATTATCAACTGCTGCCGCTGTCTTTGGTGTGGATGGCGATCCTCCTGCTGAGTCTCATACGGATCTACCTTCGATTAGGTGTGGGCAGAACACATGCAGCGCCGTTGGAGAAGTACCTGGTGCATCTGCCGATGAGCGTTTATCTCGGCTGGATAACGATCGCAGCAATAGCTAATGTAACCGCGGTGCTCGTAGCCTACAATTGGGAAGGGTTCGGTATCAGCGATCAGGTTTGGGCATCCGTGATGATCACGATCGGGGTAGCTCTTGCTCTGGTAATGCTGTTTGATCGAAACGACATTTTCTACACCCTTGTTGTCGACTGGGCGTTACTCGGCATACTGATTAGGAGGACCGTAGAGAGTGATATCCCTGCGCAGGGGGTAGTTATTACCTCACTGGTAGGAATAGGTGTGTTGACTGCCGCGGTTGTATACCAGGTGGCGCGGAGACGTGTCTATCATGAACCGGCGCGTCATTGAAGTGGCCTTTTGACGCCGCCGCTTCAAAGCTCAAGGGCTAGCACCCAGTTAACACGCTCTACCCGAAAACGCTGCTCCGTGGTAATACTCGCACAGCGTACACGGGCTGCTTGAGCATCCCTACAGGGTCAAACAGAACCAAAGCGCAGCTTTCAAACAGCCATAGTTGTCAGGCGTGCGCTGTCTTCAAATCAACTAGGAGCATCACTTATGCACCTACTTTCATGGATCGGCATCCTTGTGTGCCTTTCACAGTCGGCAATGCTCTCGGGAATGAACCTGGGCCTGTTCTCGCTCAGTAAGCTGGAGCTCAGCGTAGCAGCCAGAAAAGGTGACCCGCGCGCACGTCGAGTAGAGAGACTCCGCGAGAACGCGAACTTTGCGCTCGTTACCGTGCTTTGGGGCAACGTGGCGGTGAATGTTGTTTTGGCCCTGCTATCAGGCTCGCTTCTCAGCGGGATTGCAGCATTCCTTTTCTCGACCGTAGTAATCACTGTGTTCGCCGAAATTATCCCCCAGGCGTATTTTACGCGTCACGCGTTGTGGCTCGCGGCGCTGCTGACGCCGGTGCTGCAGATATACCAGGTAATACTCTATCCGGTGGCGCGTCCCACTGCCTTGCTCCTGGACGTGTGCTTAGGCGGCGAGGAAATTCGGTTCTTTCGAGAGCGCGATCTGCGCCGACTGATCCAGCTTCACATCGATGCTGCCGAAACCGACATTGACGTGGTCGAAGGGCAAGGCGCACTGAACTTTCTGGAGCTTGATGACATACCGCTCGACGAAGAAGGCGAGATCGTCGATCCTGAAAGCATCCTGCAGCTGGAGTTCAGAGGTGATCGCCCGGTCTTCCCGCGCATAGAGCCGAACGCCGGCGACCGGTTTCTGCAGGCCGTCAACCGGTCCGGTAAGAGCTGGGTAGTGATCGTTGACGGCGCCGGCGAACCTCGACTGGTGCTGAATACCGATGAGTTCATCCGTGACGCGATCTTTGCGCCGGAACGCTTCAATCCGTACCGGCACTGCCACCGGCCGATCATAGCTCGCAAGCCACAAGAGCGACTGGGCGAGATGATTCAACGTTTTCGCGTTCGGCCGGGCAGGATCGGAGAGGATATCGTAGACGACGACGTCATTTTGCTGTGGAACGCGAATCCACGGATTGTCACCGGCACCGATATCCTGGGCCGGCTGCTGCGCGGCATTGCCCGCCAACCGGTAGCCCAAGCGCTGTGAAAAAAAGCAAAGGAGCCTGCGGGCTGGTCATAGACACGACCGCCATTACCAGCTGGCAAACCGTTTCGGCCGGGCATGGAAGATCGCCGGCCTGGGAATCCCGGTTGTCCTGATGTACCTGGGGTTTCTTGATGCCGCGGAGATGCAAAGCAACGGCCGGAGCATCGACCGGCCCGCAGCTGTTCCGGCCCGCCGTTAACGATCAACGCCGATGCCGCGACCCTTGCAGAAGGGGATCAGGCCGCCGATTTGACGTTCTCTATGATAATCCGGGGATGCCGGGCGGCGATACGCAACAGGGCCAGGGCCGGCACGCGACCGCGTGCCCGGCCCGGGCGCACTCCCTTCTCGGCCCGACCGGCGGATGCACGTTGTTATTCGACCACGTATTCCCAACCCGGCTGCCATGCTTTCGTCGTGCGCCAGTCCTCGGCAAGAGCCTGTTTCCATGTCATGCCTTTCAACAGCACATCCAGCGATAGTTGCGGCGCCTTATGCGCGACG
>PWQX01000008.1 GCA_003556605.1 Spirochaetaceae bacterium | reverse complement strand
TAATTAATCAATTGCTGTTTGATATTAATGTCGCTGCTTTAGCTGAGGTCCTTCCTATGTCTGTAAAAATGGGTTTAGATCCAATAAAAGTAGGTGAAGTAGTAAACAGTGGAACTGGCAGGAGTTATGCATCGGAATTTTTCATACCACGAATATTAAATAATATTTTTTCAGAGGGGTATTCATTAGAAAATGCTTATAAAGATTTAATAAGTGGTGCAGAAATATCTGCAAATAATTGTATCCCCCTGCCGATTCTTCAGGCTGCTACGGTAACCTATCAAAAGGCCTTACTGAGAGGATATGGGAAAGATGATAAGGGTGCTATGATAAAGGTTTTCGAAGAGCTACTTGGAGTTAGTTATAGGGCGAATTAGCAACGTAAGCGTAAAAGCCAGCACTCTTTGACAAAGATAAGTCTTAATTAGGGCTTCCTGCACAACCCGAAAAAGCCCGTAAAATATCAATGTCATTAACTTAAGTGTGCTGTGTCAAGACCTTTCGGACTTAAAGATGTAAAGATTGCCTGACATAGCCGATAGTTTTTCCGCGAGTAAACTTTGACTTGACCGGCACGATTAGCCCCTTTACTTTTTTCTGTGAACTGCCGGGAACAAATAGCTTGCCGGGCATATATCCTGGTTCCGGCTTACCAGGTAACCAGATTGCCCTTTTTTGCCTGTTAGCTTTTCTGTATGGGTCCTGCTCTTTGACAAACTCAATACGGGCTTTAATTGCTTCTTCCAGACCGCTGTAGCGCTCGTGGGGAGTAACTCCGCCCAAGGCCTGGTGCGGGCGAAGATAGTTATACTCGTAAAAAGAGCGCCCGATGATGCTGATCAGGTTATCGACGCTGGATGCCCCTGCTGCTTTTTCAGCTGCTGAACGCACCTCTTGGTTGTGCCTCTCCGTTTTACCGTTAAACTGAGGTTTTTTGATCGGACTTGGATAATGCTCAATACCAAGCCGCTTTAAAAAGTCGGTTAAACCTTCCCTGAACTGAGGGCCATTGTCGCTTTTCAACACCTGCGGGGTGCCGAAGATCAGGAAGGTTTCGCTTAACAGTTTCCTGACCAGTTCTTCTGTTGCCACTGTGGTTATGGTCCAGTTTAACAGATAACGGCTACAGTCATCGATAATTACCAGGATATAGAGGGTGTGGGAACCCCATTTAAAGCTTAAGAAATCAAGGCTCCAGGCGTCGTTCGGATTGATGAACTCGTAACTTACCGCCAGTTTCAGCTTCTTTTTCTCTACCAACCCGGAAAGCTTTTTCTTGATCCGGTTCAGCGTAGCCGGGCTCAAGTAGAAAACCTTGTTTTGGGCCAGAAAACTGCTGAGTTTCACTCCGCCCCAGTGGTTGTAGAAAAGGGTCATATTAAGGGCCGCCGAAAGCTCTTTCAGCGGCGTGGTCCGGGGCTGGCTTTGTGGAACGGGCTTTTGATCAGACAAACTCTTGCGTTTACTCCAGCCTTGGTAGGTAGAGGCCTTTAGGTTTAATGCGGCCAGGAAGTAGCGCAGCGACAGTTTTTGATGCTCTATTCTTTTTTCAAAGACCCACTGTTTTTCTGCGGCCTGAAATCTTTTTTTTTAGCCTCTTTGATAATTCTCTTTTGCTCTTCCGTGCCGTAGAGCTCAATCTGGAACTCGTTCCATTCTTGCTTCAGCTTCAGGCAGGCGTTTTCAATTTCAAGGGCTTCGAGCCTCGATTGCAAATCGGCTTCGCTTTGATTAAGCAGGGCTATTTGGGGACCGGGGGCCTTGTCTTCCAAAGCCTCCAGGGCAGCCTCTTTGATGCGCGCTTCCCACTGGTAGAAGGTTTCCCTGCTGATACCATATTTTTCACAGACCTTGGCCACCTGCTTGTTCTTGCTGCGCCCTTCACTGACGATACTGTACTTTTCCAGGGCCGAGTATTTTTTCAAGGTTATCTCCCCCCTCTATTAGTGTAACTGATCCTTGGGGGAGAAGACAACTCTTCACAGGAGCAGCTCTTTTAATGCTTTTGTGCTGCTTAACTCTTTTACTGCCTGCCCGGCCAGGTAAACAGTGACCTCTCCGGTTTTATTCATCAGCAGCCTGACCGGTTGACCCTCTAATTTGCCGGTTAAGTAGAAACTCATCTTTTCTGAAGATGCTTGTTCAACCGTTTCCTCTACCGCTTTAGCGCTGTTAAAATAACGGTCGGCCGGGACCAGATAATCGATGCCCATGTGGACCCGTTCATAGTTGTAGCACTCGACATAGGCGTCAATTGCTTTAGCCGCTTCCTTGATCGTGGCAAATTCTTTACGCCTTAATAGCTCTTTTTGGATGTTGCGGTGAAACGATTCGAGCTTGCCGATACATTGGGGTGATTGGCTTTTGGTCAGGATATGTTCTACCCCTAAATTACCGAGCATCTCTTGAAAAGCGTTTATGCCTTTCCAGCTGGCAAACTGGCTGCCCCGGTCGGTTAGTAACTGGCTCGGCAAACCGTATTTATCTACCGCTTCATGGAATACGGCGGTAATATTGTCGCCTGTCTGGGTGGTGCAGACCTTATGGGCAACGATGAAGCGGCTGTAATCATCTAAAATCGAGACCAGGTAGAAGCGACCTTCTTTTTTCAGGCGGTAGAACATGATGTCCATCATCCACAGTTCATTTGGGTTGATGCGTTCAAATCTTCTGCTGCCTTTAGGCGGCGCTTTCGGCAGCCGTTCCTGGGTAAAACCGTGGTTGTCCAAAATGCGTTTTACCTTGCCCGGGTGGAGGTTAAGCCCGTATGTTCTTAACAGCTGCTTGCTCAGTTTAACTGTCCCGTAATAGGGGAACTGCTCTTTTAAAGCTAAAAGATTAATTTCTGCTTCATCTAACAGGTCCCTGGCATCTGGTTCAGCTTCCTGCTCTTTGAGGGTTGCCCTAGCCTGAAGCTGCTTGCGCCAGGTGTAGAAGCTGGCATCGGAGATGCCGTACTCCTTGGCTGCTTTCTTGATCGGCAACCGTGAAGCTAATATCAGCTCGACAAGTTTTACTTTTTCTTCATCGCTGTAATACATGATCCACTCTCCTCATTGTTTAAAATGAGGGGTAATCGTACTGTCAATT
>PWQX01000044.1 GCA_003556605.1 Spirochaetaceae bacterium | reverse complement strand
TGGCCTATGCCCGGAAGAAAGGCCTTCCCGCCGTGAAACTGCTCTACAGCGCCACCCTGCAGGACTTAAGCCCCTACGGGCTGCGCCCGGAACTGCAGGTGCAGCACTGGATCCGGGAAGGCTATGACCTGGTGGTGTTCAGCGGCGACTGCCTGCTGGGCGGCCCACCCGCCGGCATGGTGGTGGGTGCCGGACGCCACGTTTCCCCGCTGAGGCAGGAACTGTTGGCCCCGGCCTTCGCCCCTGGACGGATTATCGCCGCCGCCCTGGAGGCCACCTTGAACCTGTACCTACACCCGGAGAAAGCTCGGGAACAGATCCCCCTGCTGCGGGCACTCACGGCTCCCCTCGCCCAGGTAGAAAAACGCGCCCGCCGCCTGGTAGCAGCTATCGAATCCGAGTCCCAGGGCCAGCTGCAGGCCCGCCCCGTCAAGGGGCAAACCCGGGTGCGGGAGGAGAACCCCGGCCTGGGCCAGCTGCCCACCTACCTGGTCGAGCTGCAGTCCGAAGCCTATTCAGGGGTGCAGCTCCAGGAGCTGATGCGCAGCCACGGCCAGCCCCCGGTGTTGGCCCGGCTCCAGCAGAACCGGCTGTTTTTGGACCCCCGGTCCATGCCGGAAGAAGACGACCCGAAGGTGATGCAGTCGCTGGAGCGCATGTGGAAAAGCAAAAAAAGCGCCACCCAGGCCTTGAACCGTACCTCGGCGCTGATCTGGGTCCTGGACGAGCGGGGCACCTTCCTCTTCGCCAACCGCGCCAGCCAGCGCTTCTGGGGAAAAGATCCCCGGGAGCTTACCGGGAAAACCATGACCGAGGTGCTCCCCGGCCAGGCAGAGACCCTGGAGGAGGAGCTGGGGAAGGTCCTGGAAAGCGGGGAGGAAAGAGCCGTAGAGCTTACCGTGGAAGCGACCGAGGGGGAACCCCGCTGGTTCGACGTGGTGCTCACCCCCGTAGGCGATGCCGGGCAAGACGTGGAAGAGGTGACCTTCACGGCCCACGAGATCACGGAACGCAAGAAGCTGGAAGAGGATCTCAAATACATATCCATGCACGACAGTTTAACGGGCCTCTACAACCGGGCCTACTTTGAAGAAGAAATGCGCCGCCTGGACACCCAGCGGCATTATCCCGTGAGCATCGTGGTTTTCGATGTGGACGGGCTGAAGCTGATTAACGATATCTTGGGACATAAACAAGGCGACGAGCACATCAAGGCCGCGGCCGGGATCATCAGGAAACCCTTCCGGAATTCCGACGTGGTGGCCCGGGTGGGCGGCGACGAGTTTGCCGTGATCCTGCCCTCCACCACGGAGAAAACCACGGAGCAGATCTGCCGGCGCCTCAAGGCCGCCCTGCAGGAATATAACCGGGAGCAGCCCGGGGTGCCCTTGAGCCTCTCCGTGGGCTACGCCACGGGGGAAGAGCCCGGGGAGATGATGGAGATTTTTGAGCAGGCCGACCGGAACATGTACGAAGACAAGTTCAAGCACGCCGAGGCCGTGCGCCAGGAGGTCTACCAGGCGCTGACGACCATCATGGCGGAAAAGGATTTTATGGATGAAAAGACCTTGCAGAAGTTGGAGCGCCTGGTGCTGCTGCTGGGCCGCTCCCTGGGGATCAGCGAGGAAGAGATGGAGCTGGTCCTGCTGCTGGCCCGGGTGTACGATATCGGGAAGGTCGCGGTCGACGACCGCATCATTTACAAGCAGGGTACTTTGACGCCCGCGGAGTGGGAAGAAGTCCGGCGGCACCCGGAAACGGGCTACCGCATCGCCTCCTCTTCCCCGGAGATGAAGCCCGTGGCGGAGTATATCCTGCAGCACCACGAGTACTGGGACGGCAGCGGCTATCCCCGGGGGCTCAAGGGGGCGGATATCCACCTCTACGCCCGCATGATGGCCATTGCCGATGCTTACAGCGCCATGACCAGCCCCCGGCCGTACCGGGAGCCCCTTTCCCACGAAGAGGCGCTGGGCGAGCTAACCCGCCTGAAAGGGGTGCAGTTCGACCCCCGCCTGGTGGATATTTTTGTGAGCCTGGTCGACATGGAAATCAATGCCTTGAAAGAGCTAAACTGATCATGTCTCCGGCACCGCCTGCCCGGTAGAACCGGCCGGCAGCCGTCGTTCGTCGAAGCATATTTTCGCCGCAGCAAACCGATCCGCAAGGAATGTATCTGCTGGCCAGGGAGATGAAGAAGATGCCCGATGTCGTGATCACCGGCCTGGGTCCTGTAGCCCCCAGTGGGCTGGGCAAGGAAGCATACTGGAATTCCTTTGAAGCGGGACGCTCGGGAATCCGCTATTTTAGCCGCTACCGGGATAACGGTACGGTGCAAATCGTCGGCGAGGTCCCCCGGGAGTGGTTCGTCAACGGGGCCCCCTTTGACGAGAGCAAGCAGGCCTGGAGCACGTTCATGGTGGTCCATGCTTCCCACCTGGCCCTGGCGGATGCCGACCTGGATTGTGGGTCCTTCACCGTCAGGCCCTCGGGCATCCGGGTGGGGATCAGTACCATCGACATGGAAGTGGGCGAGCGGGAGTACGACCATTTCAAAGCATCGGGAACCACTCACCCTACGGTGGTGGCCTCCTCGTTTCCCCACGCCCCGGCCAGCGTGATCGCCCGGGAGTTGAAGTGCAGCGGGAGGGTGTTAACCAACTCGGCGGCCTGCACGGCGGGAGTTTTGAGCATCATTTCCGCTACGGAATCCATCGCCAGCGGAGACACGGAAGTCCAGCTGGCCGGCGGGGGCGATGCTCCGCTGACACCTTTTTTGATCTCCTGTTTGCATTCCGCGGGCCTGCACCCCGTGGTGCCCGAGGGGTTTAACGGAAACCCCCAGGAACTGGGCAAGCCCTTTGACGCCCGGCGCTGCGGAGGCGTCCTGGGAGAAGGAGCCGGCATGATCCTCCTGGAAAATTACCCGGAAGCCAGGCGGCGCGGGGCGAAGATGTACGGGGGCATCCTGGGGTGGGGCATTTCCAACGCCAACTCCCCCCTCTCCATGCGCAGCGCGTTCGCCGCGGCCATGGTACAGTCCTTGCAGATGGCCCGGCTGAAGCCGGCGGCCATCGATTAAATCAGCGCCCATGCACCCGGCATAAAAAT
>PWQX01000294.1 GCA_003556605.1 Spirochaetaceae bacterium | reverse complement strand
GGTCTTACACTCACCGGTGCCGGGTTGTTGATTGTGGAGGGTGAGAGTGTGAGTTTGTGGTCGCACGACCTTCAAACTCGGATCTGGGAGTTTGAGACTCGCTTCGGCGCCTACACTAAGCCGATGGTTGTTGGTAATACCGTGTTGATCGGGGGATATGACGAAGAGGGACTTATGGCGCTTGACATAGCCGATGGATCGCTAAAAGCGAGGTATCCGCTTGAGTTACGTGAAGCAAGTGGTTACTGGGTATCCGCAGAGCGCGATCTCTTGATTTTCGGTGAAGCCGATGACAATCCGCTAAAGGGCCCGCGTTATGTGAGGGCGCTTCGGGTTGATCCGGACTTCTGGGACTGAAACGGCCCCTTCGCAGCCGCGGTGGATCGATTTTTCTCAGGACCGGATGTGATGGGGTAGCAGCATCAGGCACTGCCGGTAGTCAGCTCTGGTCTGAGCCGATGAGGTCGCAGAGATAATCGTCGGTGCGCTTCTTGATGCGCGCTTGGTTGAGCTGGTAGCCGACGTCGCGAAAAAACTGCCGGGTATCCTCGTCATGCGGTAGAGGAAGGCGCTTGCCGGCTGCGTGTTGGCGTTGCTTGAGCTCTAGCATGCGCACAGACAACTCGGCTTCTAGTATGGTGCGTTCAAGGGTAGAGATGGCGGCTTTCAGGTGCTGAGACCGGTCTGAGGCCCCGGCTGAAGGTTCGGGTACGGCTCTGATATCACTTGCGGCTAACTCGCGCCGGCGCGTGGCTAGGATTCTTGTCAGCTCGGTGAGCCGCGCCTTCTCGCGTTCAAGCTCCTCTGGGTGGACCACCTCGACAGGCGGATGTGCCGCGAAACCTTCCGGCACAGTTGCGGCGTTTGTGGGATCAAGTGGCTCGGTGAGCGGATAGGCGCCGTCCGCTTGGAGCTCGAGCGCGCCGACGAGGTCAAAGCGCCCCGCCTCGGCGTGCCGTTGGGCCTGTTGGTGGACCGGCTGGGGGGCACTCGTGTGCGCCGGTTCGCGGTCGTGTACGTGTGCCTGGGTATGGTTGCCGGGGGGTGGAGTGTGGCGCAGCTGAGCCTTGGGGTACAGCATCACGGTTTCAACCGCGTGGGGTGCGATCTTGAGGTGAACGGTGTTGTCCCGTACCAAGAGGTCTTCGTGCTGATCCTCCGCCAAGTTGGTGCGGGCAGCCCGGGATACGGCAAAGTGCCCGTGAATACGCGTTGCGGCCGCTTCTGCGCTTGGGTTACAGCAGCGTACCAAGATGGCCTCGCCGCTACGGGCAAGCGTGACCGCAGTAGTGCGTACAATGTGCTGCAGCGACGAAACTGTCACCAGTCCGGCCTCCCCGGCGGCCTGCTGCGTGACACTTGCAGGGTCTGAACCGAGCGCTGCCAGGGGGGGCGCCGAGAAGCGGTCGGAGAGAGCCGGAAGCCCTGAGTCTGCCCATGGTCCCTGGTAGGCATAGAGCGCGAGCTCAAACACCAGGTCGCGCAGGCACTGTGCGTCCGGCGTTGCAATCAATGGTCCAGCATCCCCGGTGCGTGAAGTGAGGTCACTGCGGGCGAGCCAGCCCACCGAGCGCAGCAGTGTCAGCGCGAGCGCGCCGCCCGCCTCAGTGTTGGGAGCAGTGGGCAGATATTCGTACTCGTACAAACCGCGGGCGAGTACCGCGAGACCGTTGGTGCGGGCTTCGGCAGCGACGAATCCGCGGAACGGCAGTGTTGTAATGGGGTCCGGTTCGCGCGCCCCTAACAGCATCTGTTTGAGCGCCGCTGGGATTTCATCGTCATGATACTGCGCTGGAATCGCGGGGCGCTGGACAACGTCGAACGTGCTGCCGGCCACGATGGTCTCGGCAGCGAATGGAAACAGTACGCGCAGGCGGTGGTCACGAGCTCTATTGCGCACCGTTGCGCGCAGCTGAACCATTGGGCTGTCGCGGTCGAGTGTCACCTCGGTGATGATTGGAATGGGCTCGGTCTCGGGCGAACGGGTGGTACGGCTATTTGCTGCGGCAGCGGGTACCTCTAACACCTGACTGATTCGGCAGACGGCGCGAAGCGGACCGCGGGCGGCGAGCTCGAGCCGGGCCTCGGTTTTGCCCGAAGACAGGAGGATCCGGTCGTGGGTCGGGGCGCAGTAGCTGTAGGTGTCGCCCACATCGCCCCCGTCTTCGTAGCACAGCAACCCGCCGTACTCACAGCCGGTGCTGCGACTGCGAATGGTAAGGGTGCCGTCGGTGGCAACGGTAACCACCAGATGTCGATTCTTTAGACGAACCCCGCGACCGGTGGTAGCGGCGGAGACCGCGTTTTCGGCTGCAACGAGCTCGGCTCCAGTGTCGGCCGGCCGGAGCGTCAAGTGCGAGAAGCCGGTTGGAGGCAGCGAGTTGACTGCGACTGCGACACTCCGTGCGCCGAGGGCCTGCGCCGGCAGCGGGTCACCGGCTGCGGTGTAGGCGCCGAGCGGGTGGGCGGTATCCGCAGGCATCCAGGGCAGGCGCACGGTCACCAGCTCGGACCGGGGTTCGGGCAGGGGGTTGAAGACCGCAACGTGCAGCTCCGCAGGTTGGTGTGCGGTTGCGTGCCGCCTGACGCTTAGCGAGGGGGATGGGGATGCGGCGTCGTTCGGCGTCGCCTCTGCGGCGGTCTGCAGCCGCTCACGCAGCAGGTGCTCGGCGTGTTCTTGGATGCGCGCGAATCGGTGCTCCATATCGGTGTGAACGTCATCTACCCCGACGCCGCAGATGCTGTCGTGCGGATGGTTGCGCAGTACCTTTCGCCACAGAGCGGCGAGCTCGGGGTGAGGGAACGGCACGCCCCGAATCGCCGCGAGCGCCGCGATTGGCTCGAGGTAGCGCTCCAGCAGGGTTTCGGCGCGGTGGTTCGCTTGCTTGAGGTACACGCGCGCCGAGAGCACGCCTGGGAACACCGAGATGTAGCGGCCGTTGTACTGTTCGCCGTGAATCACGGGCGGGGCCGAAGGGGCGCTCGGTTTGCCGAGCTCATCACGCACCGCGGTGAAGAACTGCTGGGGCCGCACTTGGTGAATATTGAGCCCGGATGTTCTGAGCGCCGCAAGCGCCGGGAGCACGTCTTCGGGCTCCATCTCCTGATCGTAGCCATTCATCAGCAGGATCTGGCCGGTCTCGGAAAAGCGTTTGCCACGGTCGGCGGCATAACGTACGCGCCGCTCGAGTATCGGGGGGTGGGCGAGAAGCTGCATTGCGTTGCGGTATGAGTCTATGAGATACACCGCGCCCACCTCTGAGCCGTCGGGGCTGCGCCACACGAGCTCGGTTCGTACCCGCTGCGGGTCAAGGTTGAGCCCGCGCCAGAACAGCAAGCTGGTGATGCCGAAGCCGCGGTGAATTTGCGGGCACTGGCCGATCTGCCCAAAGTTGTCCAGCAGCCAGCCGGCTTTCATCGGCTCGGCGTACTCACGCGCGTGGGTGTGGCCGATCTGCAGGTTTCGCACCAAAGACTCTCCGGAAACTAGGTTCCAGTCGGGCTGCAGGTAGTAGGGTCCCAGCGTAATGCGGCCGGCGGCCGCGTGCCGTTTGAGGAGCGTGCGGGCTGTTTTGGAATCGCGGACGGTGAGCTGTGGAGGCACATCACCGTGAGCCAGCTCCTCCAGATAATCCTCTATCAAGATCGTTTGACCGTCGAGTGTGAATTGGTATTCAGGTTTGCGTTCCAGCAGGGCGAATAGTGAGTCGAAAAACGGCGGTAGCCACTCGCGTGTGTAGGCGCTCGGGAGAAACCATTCCCGATCCCAGTGCGTGTGCGAAACCAGATGTAGCCTCATACCTCGCGATTATACCCAGAAACCAACCGCAGCGCAAACCATTTCTGAAAATCCCGCTCGTAGTTGCAAATTTCAGAAAAATGTTGACGGCTTGGCCGAGTCGGGTTACCATGTGGCCATGAGAAAAAGGGTTTCGGCTGATGACCGCGTCACCATCGAAACCGTTGCCCGCGACGCCGGGGTCAGTCAGAGTACGGTCAGCCGCGTGCTCAACCAGCCGGCGCTCGTACGCGTCTCAACGCGCGATGCCGTTTACTCAGCACTCAAGAAACACAACTACATTCCACCGCCTAGCACGCGAAGCGAGACCGACCGGAATTATACGTTTGCCTTGGCGGTGCACGATGCGCAATTACCGGTTGTTTACGAAGTCATCCGTGCGATTGAGACGCAGCTGGCGGAAACCACCTACGACCTGCTGGTCGTGAACATGCGCGGCACTCGCGACGTGGCCGGGTTCTTCCGAGAGAATGACCATGTCCGCCGCAAGATAGACGGGCTTATGGCGTTCTCGGCAGACCTTGACGAAGGCGGTGCCGCGTACTTCCGGCAGGTTGGACTGCCGGTAGTGTTGATGCAGTCGCGCTGCACCGCTGCGAAGTCCATCAGCACTAACAACTTCCTCGGCGGCCAGGACGCAGCGGTGTATCTGTTCGAACGCGGTTATAATAGTCCGGCCTTCATCGGTTGGCGGCCGGATGACCATCGGGTGCGCGCGCGCTTCGCGGGTTATAAGAGTGCGCTCGAGCAACACGGCGTTACGTTCGAACAGCAGATGGCCGCGTTCGCCGAGCTATCTGCAGCCGGAGGGTATGAGGCTACGGCGGCGCTTCTTGAGGATTTCGCACCTGACGCGCTGTTCTATGCCTGCGACACGATGGCGATCGGCGGCTTGAGATATTTCCGCACGCACCACATTGCCGTTCCCGACCAGGTTGGTGTTGTGGGATTCGATGACCTCGAGATCGCCGAGGTGATAGGGCTCACGACCATGCGGCAGTTCATTGATGTGAAAGCCCGCATGGCGGTTGAGCATCTTCTCACTCATTTGCAACACGGCGGCGGCAGGCAGGCGCCGGCGCTGGATGAGATTTCGATTACACCGCGTATCGCGGTGCGCGAGACAACACGCTGATGTGTCCCGGTAAGGGACTGAGATTTTTGTTTGCGGTAAGGAGGCTACGGTATGAAGTCGAAAGCGCTACTCATACTGGTCGCACTTGCGCTGGCAGCAGCCGGCGTGTACGCCGGAGGCGCGGCAGAGGAAGAGGTTGAAGAGCCGCGGTCAATTACGTTCTGGACTACCGAGGAGCAGCCGGAACGTATGGATCGGCAAGAGCGGATTGCCGAGGAGTTCGAGCGGGCCACCGGTATTTCGGTTGACGTAGTTCCGGTGACCGAGGATATGATGGGCGAGCGTGCAACAGCGGCATTCGCAGCTGGAGAGCTGCCCGACGTTATCTATCATCCCCTTGCCTTCACCCTTACGTGGGTGGAAGCCGGGATCCTCGATAGCATCGCGGCTACCGAGGTAGTTCGCAGTCTTGGTGAGGATACATACACCCGAGGCGTCCTCGATCTGGTGGACCTGGGTGGTGAGTATGCTGGGGTACCGGCCGACGGTTGGGCTCAGCTACTCGTGTACCGAGCCGACTTGTTCGAGGAGCATGGTCTTGCCGCTCCCAACACGTACGACGCGATTCGTGAAGCAATTGAAGTGCTGCACGATCCGCCCGAGATGCACGGCTTTGTCGCGGCAACTGATCAGAGCCAGATTTACATGATGCAGGTGTTCGAACACATCGCGCTTGCCAACGGTGCCGACATCGTCGACGAAGATGGCAACATCACCATGAACACACCCGAGATGCGTGAGGCATTTGAGTTCTACAAGGAGCTCGCCGAGGTGAGCCCTCCGGGTGACCTGTACTGGCAGCATTCGCGCGACATCTATCACGACGATGGTACGCCGATGATCGTCTGGTCGCCGTTTATTCTGCACGGGCTTGCCGGTCTGCGCGACGGGGTTCCGGTGACGATGTTCGACGATCCCACGACCGATCAGCTTGCCCGCATCACCGGATTTGAGACAAGCCTTGCAGGTCCCAGCAACCCGGGCGGCGCAGGCTGGGCTGACGTGCGTTACTTCGGCATCACGGTTGATGCCGACATCGACGCTGCCCAGGAATTCGTTGAGTACAAGATGAGCGATGCATATCTCGACACGCTCGAGGTAGCCGCGGTCGGTAAGCATCCGGTTCGCCTCGGCACCGCCGGAAACCCGACCAAGTTTGTAGACGGTTGGGCCGAGCTCGACATCGGTGAGGATCGCAGCGGCGTCATGAGCGATTTCTACGATCCCGAGGTTATCCAGTCAATCTTCGACGGCCTCGAAACTGGAACTCGCTGGGGTTTTGAGAAAGGCTACGGCGACGTTACGGCAATGCTGTACGACACACGAATCGTTGCCGAAATATTGCGAGAGTATATCGACGGCGAGCATACTGTCGACGAGGCGCTTGAGATCCTCCAAGATGAGGTAGTGCGCATGGCGCAGTAGAAGCAGGACATGGTTCCATGAACGGCGGCGGCTTGGGTTCACCGAGCCGCCGTTGTCAGCGTGGCGTTTGAAAAAATGCTCTGGTATATAAGGGGTTGAACGTGAAGCGTAAGCGATACGCGACTGTGACCGCGCGGGAGGCACGTCTGGCGCTGTGGATGCTGCTGCCCGCGTTTCTCATTGTATTCGCGGTGATCATATTCCCGGTGGTCGCAAACTTCTGGATTAGCGGGAAACCGGTGAGTCTTGGTGATCTCAGACCGGCGGTTCCGTCGCTCCGGGAGTTCGTTGCCGAAGCGCCCTCGCAAGCAGGCGACGAGCTGGTGCTGGAGTACCGGCTGCGTAACAGCAGCCGCAACGTTCCGGTGCAGGACGTTGTGTTGGAAGGCGCTATTCCACAGGGGCTGGAGCTCGTGTCCGGAGATGAGGCGTGTACTGTAGAGGCTCAGCAGATTGCGTGCCGCTGGGACGAGTGGGATGGCGGATTCTCGGACACTCTGACCTTCACGTTCGTCGCCGAGCAGGCATTTTTTGATGCGCAGGTGGACATGCGCAGTCCGACAGGTGCCGATGTCACCGGCCGGTCGATAAACGTGCTTACTACCTGGGATTTTACTCTCGACAATTTCCGATTCGTGGTCTCAGCGCGGCGGTTTTGGGAGGTGCTGCGCACTACCTTCGCCTATCCTCTTCTGGGATCTATCGGTTCGATCATACTGGGGCTGACAGCGGCAGTGCTGTTGAACCGCAAGTTTCCCGGACAGTCGCTGTTGCGGGGGTTGTACTTGTTCCCGTACGTGGCCCCGATTATCGCGGTTGCGTTCACCTGGGTCTTCATTCTAGAACCGTTCCGCGGCATGCTGAACACGTACTTGATGAGTATTGGGGTGATTGATTCGCCGATATCGTTCTTGAGTACGCGCCACATAGAGATTGGAGACCTGCCGTTTCCGCTTGCACTCAGTGTGGTTATCTTTTTTGACGCGTGGCGCTATTTTCCCTTTTCGTTTCTCTTCATTTTGGCCCGTCTGCAGGCGATTCCAAACGACCTCTACGAGTCGGTTGAAGTGGACGGTGGCGGCATCGTGCGCCAGTTTGTGTCGATTACGTTGCCGCAACTGCACGGAGTGATTACCACGTTGTTCCTGCTGCGTTTCATGTGGACCTTCAACAAATTCGACGACGTGTTCCTGCTCACCGGAGGTGCGGCCGGCACTCGGACCTTACCGATTCAGGTTTACGACAACGCCTTTGGTCGAGGGGACATTGGGGCGGGCGCGGCAACCGCGGTTGTGCTGTTTGTGTTCTTAGCGGCGTTTCTAGTGTTGTACTTTCGCTATGTGGTGAGAGAGGAGAGCTGATGAGTAATACATCACGGGATTTCAATAAATCCGCCGGCGAGGGCACGGTCCGGCGGTTTCGCTCCTTCACCGCCCCGGGCGTGCTACTCGCGGGCGCGGCCGGGGCGGGTGCGGCATTGCTGGTTCTTTATGCGGGCTATCTCGTGGTCTCGCTTCTGAACCCGCTCAACATCCTCCCGAACGCAGGGCCAACCGCCGCGATCGGCGTGGTGTTGGGAGTGAGCTTGGCGCACCTGGGGCCTCAGCTGCAGCCTCAGAAGGGACTAGCGGCCGGTATCGGACTTGCGGCCGGCGCGTTATGGCTGGGGCTCACTTTGGCAACCGGCGTGGTGTTACCGCTGACTTTTGTCGTCTCGACGCTCGCCATGTTCACGGTCGCGGCGTTGTTTATGCGTACGGTCTTCTCCGGTGTAAACGTTACCCAACTGCGTAAGGATCACGTGGAGTCGGTGGTGATCCGGCTTGTACGCGGGACGCTACTGGCAGCGCTCACGTTGATCGTAGCACTCCCGTTTATCTTCATGGTCTCGCTGAGCTTTAAGACTCGCGCTGCGTATTTGGCCGACCCTACGAATCTGAGCGTGAATATCTTACAGCCAATTCCCGAACTGCTGTCCGGTTTCATTGAGGTGCTGGTGCGATTTAATTTCGGACTGTATATCATAAACAGCACCGGGATCGCGCTGCTCACCGTGGTGATTACCGTAACCACCGGAATTCTCGGCGCGTATGCGGTCACGCGCCTGCGTTTCCCGGGACAGCGTTTCCTTTCAAAGGCGATCCTGTTGATTTACATGTTTCCGGCAATTGTGCTCGTGATTCCGCTGTATACTGTGTTTACGCAGCTGGGTCTGCGTGATACGCGCCAGGGCTTGCTGGTTGTATACGCCGCGATGACAATCCCGGTGGCGCTGTATATGTTGCGCAGCTACTTTCAGACATTGCCGGCCGACTTGGAGGAATCCGGCCTGATCGACGGCTGTTCTCGCGGGCAGGTGATATGGCGGATCACGATACCACTTAGTGGGCCGGCGATCGCCTCGGTCGGCTTGTACGTGTTCATGATTGCGTGGAACGAGTTCTTGTTCGCGTTCATGTTTCTCGACACCCCGGCGATCTTTACGCTGTCGCGCGGCATGATGGTGCTTGACGACATGGAGGTGCCGCGCCAGTTGCTGATGGCCGGAGCCACGACTATCACGGTTCCGATTATGGTGCTGTTTTTCCGCTTCCAGCGCTATCTTGTGGGCGGGCTCACCGCCGGAAGCGTGAAGGGGTGACGATTGCGGGCGGCGCCGATTGCGGAGCCGCCGCCGCGCCCTGTGCGGTTGAACGCGGGTTCGCGGTCAGACGCTTAGAAACCGAGCGAGGCGTGTGAGCCCGGCTTCAAGCTCAGTGGGGTGCTTGAGTATGCTGAGTACGAAAGCGCACCCGTCGTCGATACCATAGAAATACCCGGGGTGGAGGTAGACCCCTTCTCGTTCCAGCAGGTCCACCGCCATATTTTCGTCGTCCATATCGCGCTTGAGCGCGATGGGGTCGAGTCGCATGATGCCGTGAATACCGCCGTGAGGCGGCAGCAGACTTACTCCTGCGATTGGTTCGACACAAGCGCACAGCATATCGCGATTTCGCTGGAGGCAGGCGCGCATGCGCCGCTGAAACGGAGCACCGATTGCGAACATGCTCGGCAGCAGCGCCTGAGACAAACCGCTGCAGCTCAGGAATGTGTCGTTCGCAAGCTCCAGCTCGCGGTAGGCACCCTCAACAGCGCCGGGGGCTCCACGAATCGCAATCCATCCGAGCTTCAGCTCGGGCGCCGCGAACATCTTGGAAACACCGTTCAGCGTGTAGCTTGTAGCGCCGCTGCGGATCGCCGCCGCGCGCGGCAATGTATTCGGCGCCACCGGAGGAGATATTCCCTTTCCGGTACTTCTGTCCCTGTGTTGGTCTTTGGATCCCGTCTCAACGGGGGCGTAGATCTGTTCGGAGAACACTTCGTCGTGGATCAATCCGATTTGTTTCTGACCGCACAGTTGCGCAAGCGACGCCATCTCCTCGGCGCCCACCAACTGCCCGGTGGGGTTGCCGGGCGAGATCACTACCAAGAAGCGCGTACGATCGTCGATCAAGCGGCGAACGGAGTGTAGATCGGGGCTAAACCGGCGGCGCGGGTCAAGGCGGTAGAAGCGCGGTTGTACGCGGCTGTAGCGTGCGATTTCTTCGAACAGCGGGTAGCTCGGTTTCGGCAGCAGCACGTTGTCGCCGACTTCAGCAAGCGTGCTGAACAACAGGCTGTAGCTCTCGGAGCTTGAAGCGGTGATGATGATGCGGTCGGCCGGAATATCGATTCCGGCACGGCTGTAATACGCGCTGACCGCTTCTCGCGCGGCCGCCGCGCCGCGCGGGTCGGGACGGTAGTTGCGGGAAAACAGATACGTGCGCGCAGCATAGGTGAGCGGGGTGGTAGGAAACCGCAGACCGGCTGCGTGAAAGTTGGTGGCGGCGAGGTCGATGATGCTACGCGAGCGTTCCAGACGCTCGCGCGCAAGCTGTAGTCGGTTCTTTCGCAACACTGCTCTTTCGGCGCCCCTGCGCTCTGTGGTCTCGGCAGACCCGTGTCAACCGGCCTCGCTTGAACGGGCCCACAGGTTGATGCCTGAGTCAACCGCATAGCGGTCTATCGCGATGAGCTCCTCGGTAGTGAACTCCGGTTGCTTGAGCGCATCAAGATTCTCTTCAAGCTGTTCCACGGTGCGTGCGCCGATCAGGGCTGAGGTCACGCGTGCGTCCCGCAGCACCCAAGCCACCGCCATCTGCGCGAGCGATTGTCCGCGCGCTTCGGCAATTGCGTTGAGCCCGCGCACGCGTTTGAGCTTGTCCTCGGTCAGGAACTCCTCACGCATGAAGTGCGGAGCTGTGTGTGCGCGCGAGTGCTCCGGTATGCCGCCGAGGTACTTGGGAGTCAAGAGACCTTGCCCAAGTGGTGAGAACGCGATACATCCCAGCCCGGTTTGTTCCAAGGTATCCAACAGCTGAGGCTCAATCCAACGGTTGAGCATTGAGTACGACGGCTGGTGGATAAGACAGCGCACCCCCATCCCGGCTAAGAGCGATACCGCTTCACGCGTTTTCCCCGCTGAGTATGATGAGATCCCGACATACAGCGCCTTGCCCTGCTGCACCGCGGAGGCGAGGGCGCCCGTGGTTTCCTCCAGCGGTGTGTTGGGGTCAAACCGGTGTGAGTAGAAGATATCAACGTACTCCAGACCCATGCGGGCAAGGCTTCGGTCGAGACTCGCGAGTAGATACTTGCGTGATCCAAAGTTCCCATACGGCCCCGGCCACATGTCGTAGCCTGCCTTTGTCGACACGAGTAGCTCGTCGCGGTAGGCTCGCAGGTCTTCGTTTAGAATGCGGCCGAAGTTCTTCTCGGCCGATCCGGGCGGCGGCCCGTAGTTGTTCGCCAGGTCGAAATGGGTAACCCCGCGATCAAAAGCGCGGTGCACGATCGCCCGTTGCGCAGCGAGCGGCTGCGAATCGCCGAAGTTGTTCCATAGACCCAGCGAAATCGCCGGCAACAGCAATCCCGATGCTCCGCAGCGGCGATACTGCATGCGTTCGTAGCGAGTTGGTTCAGGTTGATACGACGCCATAGGGGTACTTCTCCCTAATACAAAGCAAATGGTGTGTAGTTGCCAACACCCCCAAGCTTACGGTGTATCGATCAGAAGCGTAAAGCCCACCCAGGCTTGCAGCGGGTCGGCGGATAATCGGGCGCGGGGATAGAAGTCTATCCCCGGGGATACCTCGAGGAAAAACTCAAGGAAGTTATCGAGCAGCAGCACCGAAAGCGCAACCGGCACTCTTGCGCCGCCTTCAATATCATCGGCGTAGAACTTTGCGAAGGCCCCGAGCCCCAGCGAAAGGTGAACGTAGTGTTCAAGATGCCTTTGGTTGACAAATCTGATGTCGCCGCTGAGAAATACGAACTCGTTATCTTCGGTGAAGTCATAGCCCAGCTTCAGGTCAAAGATGCTGGGGCGTACGATCAAGACGGCGTTGGGTGTACCGAACCCCAACCCTACTCGGGGACCGACCTTCGCCTCGGCGGTTTCAACTTGAGTGAAAAGCAGCAGCGCGAATGCCGCGAAAACCAATACACGTTTTGAACGCACAGGTATTCCCTCTTTGATTGTGCGCGGCAGCCCGAGAGGCAGCCGCGCACGGTATTCTCTCATAAGTATCGGCCGCTTGAGCCGTGCCTTGACGCTGTGGAGGACAACCCGGCTGATAAGGTGCACGCAAAGCTGCGCGGGTTAACACAACGGCCGGCGGCAGTATACACTCTACCGCCTATGACGCGCGAGTATGTGTTTATCAGTGACCTGCACCTCGGCGGAGATGCGGCACTCGATGAGTGTGATTTCGAGCAGGAGCTCATGGCGTTCCTGCAGGACCTTTCACGGCTCGGCCGACAGGGGCGTGATATTGAGCTCATTATTGTAGGCGACACCTTCGGTTTCTGGGAGCTCACCGAGTACGCAGGACCCGAGATGCTGACCCACGTGATCGGGCGGCATCCCGAGCTGTTCAGTCAGTTTG
>PWQX01000047.1 GCA_003556605.1 Spirochaetaceae bacterium | reverse complement strand
CGAATATATGTTGTGAATGGTATAGGTAAGCGCCGTTCAGTCCAAATCTTCGCCCGCTCCTGCGTCACGTGCCACCGCCCGCGGTTTCGCTCTGCCAAGCTCGACTTTGAACTCAGAGCTTAGCGCCAACCCTAGGAGCGCGAGATAGCGGTCGGATTCAACGGCAAGATCGGTATCGAAGCCCCCTCGTGCTTTATGCTGCCGGTGGCGAGAGAGCCGAATACAACGACCCGGCGAAACGGGGGATTGAGCGCGCGGAACTTGTACACTAAGCGCCGCAGCCGCACTTCGCGTCACGCAGCCGCACGCCGGCGGGCGTTTGCCTTGCGCTGTCGCTCTGCGGCTCGGCGATTGCACTCGTTTGTCGCCTTCGCAATTCCGGCGATTTGCTCCGGGTCGGCTTGACAAAGGGGGATCGGCGCGGAGCGATCAGCAGACATGTCCCGTGGCATAATATAGCGCTCGCCGGTCTGTATCCGTCATCCGGATTCTCGGGGATATGCCAAAATGGATTTGGTTACACTAGGTGTTTGGCAACTCCTCCGCCATGCGATTCCGAAGTTCGGCTAATTCCGTTTCCCCTGAGATTCTCGTAAGGATGAGTGCGATGAGGAGGATTGCTGGAATCTTTACCGCTAGGCGTGTGAGAGCGAACGCGGAGCCCAGGGTCGCGTATTCGACCAGGAACGGTGGTAACTTCGTAGCCGACCACGCGCCGACGAACACTACGACGTTGAAGAGACTGCAGCCTTTGCGGTACAGCACGGCGGCGATAGGAAACGCTCCGTAGAGCGGGCCCGCGGCGGCTGATCCCAAGAAAAAGGCCAATAGGGTTCCTCGAATACCCGACCCGGCGCCCATGAGTCGGACTATGTGTTCGCGGGGAATCCAGACGTCGAGGAGGCCAAGGAGCACGAACACGGGCGGCAGCAGCATGAGCATTTCGCGAACGCTGGCGGCGGTCAAGCCGATCGCCGAGGATGCGCGTTCCGGCGAGACGGCCGACACGAGAGCAAGTAATGCCCCTGCGATTAGCGCCGGTACGAACCGCCGAATGGAGACACGGGTGTTCATATGTGGCCCTCTAAGACAAGAGACAGTACACCGGCGACGACGAAGGAGAACACGAAGGCCAAGAGATTGCGAGCGAGCGATAACTTGGTTCCAAAGAACTGCCGTTCGAGAGGAAAGGTAACCACACCGACCATCATGAGGGTCGTTACGAACGCTCCGATCTGAAATACCCCAGCACCCTGGCTGAGAAGAAGAGCGGCGTTTGGAAATGCGACGATCGCCGGGATGAGCGTAACCGATCCCACGCCGGCGGACACCACTACCCCCCACCACCCGCTATCCGGCCCGATTAGACGTGAGATCGCCGGCGGGTCGAGAAACGCCAACGCGAGACCAACGAGAATCAAGACCCCACCGAGTTCAGGGAGGATTCGGAGAAACGCCTGCAGAGCCTTTCTCAGTGCCGCGGCGGTCTTTCGCCGATCTGCGAGTACCGAGAGAATCAATCCGAAGACAGCGAGGCCATAAAAAACGTAGCCGGTCATACGACACTCCTTGCTGCCGAAAGCTGAATTAGCCCGGATGGAAGACTGCGGCCTAGGGACCTTGTCCGCTGGCGGTGTTCGTGGTGCACCGCTGGTCCGATCTATACAGGGCTCTCGTGCGGCTCGGCTCTGTTGGTGAAGCGCGCCGTACAATTGCCCGAACCTTTGGGTTCCTCGCAGTCACACACGCACGTCTCCAGCGGATCGGCCGTGAGCAATTCGCGAATCTCTTCGGCCAGTTTTTCCAGTTCTTCTTCCACCAGGAAATAGTGCGTCCAATAGCCTCGCTTTTCTCCCTTGACAAGATTTGCTTCTCGCAGAATCTTGAGGTGTTGAGAAGCGGCAGCATCGGAAATCGAGAGCTTCTGAGCAAGTGCGCCGACGCACAGATCGCTTTTCAGTAGCCGGATCATTGTCAATCGCTTTTCGTCAGCAAGTGCTTTCAGCTTGTCAACAGCGGTAACTGCACGTTCTTCGGTCATTAGCTCCCACCTGCTAAGCCTCTTTACGTTAATCACCACCACCAAGAGCTGAGCTGCCGGGCTTCATACCAGCGCCGCGCTGCTTTAGCTCTGCGATTCGCTCTCTCACACCCTGTGCCTCTTTCTCAAGTTGTTCCAGGTACTCGTCGAGTAACTCGATTTTCTCCTCTGAAGTGAAATAGTGCCGCCTGAATCCATGGGGGTCAGAATGCCGAGGATCGCACGTGCAGGAGTCATGGTGAACTTCGTGTTCCGCGCTTTCATGGCAGCATCTGGACCCGGTCATGGGGCCGCAGCAATTATCTCCTTCGTAGCGCGGCTCATGCCCCCTACCGTGGTGTCCGTGTTGACGCCCTGTTATCATATAGTGAGCCTCCTCATTACTGTTGTCTCCAAACCACCTCTTCTGTGGGTCGTCTGGTCATCAATTCATTTCGGCCTTTGCCGAAATAAATCATATCTCACTTAAAAGGATATGTCAAGGCTACATAGCTGTCCCCCTAACGCGGCGTGATTGGCGACGCATCGGCATTGGAGGAATGCTCGTGCACACATCTGCCTAGGTCATGGAAATAGAAACAAATCGCCGTCAACTGCGCCGCCCTTTGTGTTCGCCACCTCGTGGTGCGGACTGTTATCACCTACCAGAAGGACGGTGGGCGTTCACATGCTCCCCAATCGTCGGGGGTCGAAGTTGTGGTGCTCCTCCCTGAGCTCGCCCGAGATGGTGAATTTCGGTAGTCGTCGCGGTGCCATCGCGGGAGCAACATTGTAGGGCTTGCTGAAAAATCCCGTCTTTGAGAAATGGTAAGAGTTGAAGCGCTTTAGGCGGCGAGTTGTTCGGCTGATCTCAGCGGATAACGAGTCAGATTAAGCCGCATGGCGGCCGCAGCCACGAGGTAAATCAGAGGCGAAAAAGCAAGCCTCAACAGGATGTCAAGGTTCATCACGAGCACCACCATCGCGATGCTGGTCTCGGCGGTATCGGCACGCTTTGCCATTACGCGGGCGAGTGAGAATGTCCGCTTTGCCCGTCCAAGCGCTCCCTCGATGGGAATGCGGGCGCGTTCGTTGGTGAGGGTCTGCAGTTTTTCTTCACTACTCGGCTGCTT
>PWQX01000094.1 GCA_003556605.1 Spirochaetaceae bacterium | reverse complement strand
GGAGCCCGCTGACGCGGGGCAGATTTCTCGACAACGAGGTTATCCAGGACCTCGCGAACAAACATAAGCGTACCCCGGCGCAGATCCTGCTGCGTTGGAACCTCGAGCACGAGGTGGTCACTCTGCCGCGTTCAACAAAGCGGGAACGCATTAAAGAGAACGCAAGTGTGTTTGACTTTGAGCTGTCGAAGGAAGACGTACAGCGCCTTGATGCACTTGACTCGAACACGCGCATTGGGCCGCATCCGGACAGCATGAGCTAGCCCCCGCGTCACCCGCCGAGGTGGCTGGCCGAAGCGGCGTTCTTACCGGCGATTCTGCCGAAGACCAGACAGTCGGTAATAGAGCAGCTTCCCAGGCGGCAGGCGCCGTGCACCCCTCCGGTGACCTCGCCGGCGGCATACAGTCCTTGTATCGGCCTGTGATCCAGAGCGATAACCCGGGCGCGGTCATCTATCCGCACGCCGCCCATGGTATAATGAACTTTGGGCCAGATCCTCATCGCAAAGTATGGGGGATGCTGAATAGGGGGAGAATCGGCGAGGATGGGCCGTCCGAACTGATCGTCGGAACCCCGCCTTACCGCCGCGTTGAAACACTCCACAGTGCGAGAGAGCGGTTGCGCGGCCAGGTTGTACCGGCGTGCAAGCTCTTCAAGGGTGCCGAACGTTTCGACAACGTTCTTTCGAACCGCCCTGTCTATATTCCAGCCCGACCGCGTGACCGCCGCCTGGTCGCTGATGCAAACGCAGGGCGAGCCGACTTCCATGACCGCCTCGCTGAGCACTTTGCGGTCGGATTGCTCGTTCACGAACCGTGCTGCGGTGAGCGGGTGTACGAGTATGCCGTACAGAAACCCTATGTAGTCGGCAAAGAGCGGACCGCTTCCGTACCCCTTCTCATCGGGGGATGCCCAGGGGCCGAGCTGGATATGCGACAGATGTACGGGAGCTGCTCCAATCCTCAACAACTCGACCAGCACTTCTGCGGTCGCGAATTTCTGATTGGTTGTATCCACTTCCTCGGATAATCGGGGGTCCTGGATCGAACGGAATGGCACATCGGCACCGAATCCGCCGGTGGTGACGATAACCGCACGTTCGGCCTTCAACTGTTTTGTGTTTGTGCCGGCTTTCTTTCGAACGTTGTACCCTTCCTCGATGACGGCTCCGCGAACCCTGCGTTCATCCGTCACGAGAGTGCACAGCGAGGTCGCCGTTCTGACCGGCACGCCGAGCTCTGCGGCTTTTTTCACGAGCGCCTTGATGATAGTGGCGCCGGTGATTCCCGCCGCGGCGTAGCAGCGAGGCACCGAGTGGCCGCCGAAACGGTCTACCCGTTTTAGGTACTGCACTCCCAGGTAATCCGCCGACCACTGAAAGGCTTCAGCGGAACTTTCGGTCAAGACACGAACCAAGGCCGGATGGTTGAGCCCCATGCCCGCTTTTCGCATGTCTCGGTAGAAGAGATCGGGGGAGTCTTGGATGCCGGAGCTTTCCTGGAGTGCGGTGCCCGCAGCAGCCACACCTCCGTCGCTGATAACGGAATTGCCCCCGGGTGCCTTCATCTTCTCGAGGACCACCACGGAGGCCCCCGCATTGCGCGCCTCAACGGCGGCCGTGAGGCCGGCGAACCCGGCTCCTACTACAATCACGTCGAAGGTCTCGTCCCAATCAGACATCGCGGTGCCTCTCGGCGGTGTCAGCCGTGTCTCGCCGCGGCGCCCGATGCCTCTTCGTGTTCCTCTTCATCGTCGCCCTCGCCCATGGCGACCTCGACCGTTTTGGCTTTAGCGAAGGCGTTGGTGATTCTGTCGATGATGATAGCGAGAAAAACGATCGAGATTCCCGCCTCAAAACCCTGACCGATATTGACGCGGTTGATCGCCAGAAGGACTTCCATACCAAGCCCACGATTACCGATCATGGACCCGATTACCACCATAGCGAGCGCCATCATCGTGGTTTGGTTGATGCCCACCAGAATGGACGGCCGCGCCAGCGGCAACTGCACGTCGAACAACAGATTCCAGCGGTCCGCTCCAAACGCTTTGGAGGCCTCGATAACCGCCGGCGAGACCTCACGGATCCCTACGTTGGTAAGTCGAATCACCGGTGGAATTGCATAGACGATCGTCGCAAAGGTGGCCGGCACCCGTCCAAGGCCGAACAGCATCAGCGCCGGAATTAGGTAAACAAACGACGGCATGGTCTGCATCGCGTCGAGAACGGGGGTGATGACCTTTTGTACCGGGTTACTCCATGCCATGAGGATACCGAGCGGTATTCCAAGCGCGATGGAAAACGCGACGGAGACGATTACAACCGACAGCGTGTTCATCGCATCCGCCCAATACCCGAACGCGCCGACGAGGAACAGCATCACGGCAATCGCCACCGCCGCACGCGTGCTGCCGATTGCCCGCCGCGCCAGCAGAGCGATCGCAATAATTGCTACCCACCACGGAATAAACACCAATGCCCGTTCCACCACCAGCAGTACCTGCAGTCCAACCGAGCCTATCCAGTCAAAGACACCGCCGAGATTTGCCAGGATCCAGTACATACCGGTGTCCACCCACTCTGCGACGGGGATTCTGATCCATTCGGGGAAATTACGCATCGGCATCCTCTGTTGAAAGGGCGTTGAGAATCGCACGCGGACGCACAACGCCAAGCAACCGCCCCTGCTCGTCGGTCACGGGTAGGTGATAGCTCTCGGAACTGACCTGGCCGAAGAGATCCTCAATAACTGTGTCGGGCGGGACCGGCTGCACGTAAAGCAGGTCTTCTTCATTCAAGATGTGTTTCTTTTCTTTGGCGAGCCGCTCGATCACATCGCGTGTGGCCACGCCCAGATACCGCTTCTTACGATCGACCACGAACGACCACTCGCATCGTTGATGCTCCATCATAGTACGGGCAGTAAGCGGCCCCTGCCGGCGGTAGAGAAGAATCTCGGGATCTTCCATCACCGTGGCGGCGGTGAAGACACGCGCGGGACTCGCGTCGCGGGTGAAAGCCTTGACGTACTCGTCGTGGGGGTTGTTGAGGATTTCTTCAGGGTCCGCCACCTGAACGACCCGGCCGTCACGCATGATCGCGATGCGATCGCCCAGTTTCAGCGCCTCGTGCAGATCGTGCGTGACAGACACGATT
>PWQX01000255.1 GCA_003556605.1 Spirochaetaceae bacterium | reverse complement strand
CGGAAGGCATTGTGCTGCTTGATAACGACCTTCGGGTGGTGTTTCTGAACTCCGAGTTCACCCGTATCTTCGGCTATACCGAAGCCGAGCTGCTCGGCGTGGAGACCCGTAACGTGCTGACCCCGGAGGACAAGCGCTCTGAGGTGGAACAGGCGGTTGCTCAGCTGCGCCGCGGCGAGGTTGTGCGTATTGAGCAGACCGCGCGAATGACGAAGGACGGGCGGCGGGTGCCGGTTTCGGTCTTGAGTAAGCCCATTCGACTCGACGAGGACCACATAGGAGTGTACGGTATCTATCGCGACATCAGCGAGCTTGACCGCGCGCAGCGGATCGTGCAGCAGTCGCTGCACGAAAAAGAGCTGCTGCTGCAGGAGATTCATCATCGCGTGAAGAATAACCTCAGCATTGTATCGGGTCTGCTGGCGCTGCAGGCGGCCGAGCACCCCAACCCGGGCCTGAGCGAGCAGTTAGAACACGCACGCGCGCGGGTGAAGTCTATGGCAATGATCCACGAACGACTGTACCGTTCGGGCAATCTCGCGCAGATCTCATTCGACGAATACCTGCAAGACTTGGCGCGTGACGCCGCGCAGGCCTACCTCACCGACGAGCGCGTGCGCTTTGACCTGCGCCTCCACAAGGTCAGTCTCACGCTCGACACCGCAATACCGTGCGGGCTGCTGGTGAACGAGATGATCGTAAACAGCCTGCGGCACGCCTTTCCGGGCGGCCGCCGCGGCACCATAACGGTTGAGCTGGGGCTCAGAGACGGCGCGGTGCGGCTCCGCGTGGCCGACGACGGTGTGGGCATGCCCGACCCCGGCTTGCTTGAGACCATACCGAGCATGGGGATGGAGCTCATCCGCGAGCTCGCGTCGCAGATCAACGCCCAGCTGTGCCGGCACTTCGACGGCGGCGGCACCGCCTACGAGCTCACAATCCCGACCACCTCGGCGGCAGGCGACGCACCGCCCACGATTACCGGCGTGTAATCGCCCGCCCGCGCGCAGGCGACGCACCCGCGCTACCAGCTACCCCTGCAAGGCGCTCACGACCGCACCCGCGCCGGCAGCCCCCGGCCGCAGCGGCCGCGACCGTCGGCGGCACCCGCGCTACCAGCTACCCCTGCAGGGCGCTCACGACCGCACCCGCGGTACCAGCACACCGCGCGGCCGCTATGACCGCACCCGCGCCACCAGCACACGATGAGCCCCAAGGATCACGAGTGACGCGGCGAGCGCGCCCGCAAACACGCTTACCGAGCTTCCAACACTGTGCATAGTGTCGGGCGCAAACACCAACACGAACCCGAGGGTGAGCATGATCACCCCGCCGATCAGTTTCAGTACGCGCGCGTAGTGCTCGGTCATGCGTGCGGCGTGCAGGCCGAAGACGGCCACCAAGAACACCGCGAGCTCAATCAGCAGGTACACCAGGATATAGACAGCGAGCAGCGCGCCGAACACGGCGCCGGCGACCTGGCGCTCGGCGAGAATGCCGCTCCAGATGACCGGAAAGCCGGCGGTGCACGGCAGCTCCACCACCGCAATGCCGGCGGCCATCGTTGCGGTTACCGCGATCATGCCGGCAAGCGAGCGCTCGCCGCGCACCAGGTCGCGGATACGCGCGGCGATGCCGGCCTTCTGCTCGGCCGAGATACTCAAGCTCACCCCGCGCCCAAAGCGGAAATAATCCTTCACATTGACCGCACCGAAGCCGAGCGCTATCACCGCGGTGATACCCCGTACCCAGCCGATGTGCTGCACCAGCGCAAACGCACTGAACACCCCGGCGATGAACCCGCCGTACACCACTGCGGTGACCAGCAGGAACGTAGTGCCCACCACCAGGGTCTTGAACCTGCTGCGCGTGTAGGTCACCAGCGCCAGCAGCATCGTCAGAACCCACAGCGAGCAGGGGTTGAACCCATCCACGAACGCAATCACGGCGGTGAACATCAGCGCCGGCTGGGCCGCGAGATCCAGCTCCCCGATGATCGGCAGGCGGATGCCGCCGGCCTCCCCAAGCGCAGGGTCCTGACCGGGGAATAGCTCGGCGCCCGCGTCACGGCGGCCGGCCTCTATGCTCTCCTCTACCTTCTCGCGTATCTGGTCTGCGAACTGGGGGTTGAACCCTATCCAGTGGCGGTCGCCGACCACCGTCACCGGCACCGCGCGCGCCTCAAAGCCGTGTTGCTCGGCGATGGTGAAAAGCAGCTCGGCATTACCCTCGTCGTACCACACCTCAAAGCGGTGCACCACTGCCTGGGGCAGCTCGCGCTCGAGCTCATCGAGAAACTCCGCCTGCCGGTCGCACACCGGGCAGCCGTCACCCCAGAAATAATACACCTGCACCTGCCCGCTTTCGCCGCTGTCGTTACCCGAGCCACCGCTGCTGCCGTCGTCGCCGCCGACGCCGCCTTCGCCCGCACGACCGGGTTCGGCAGCGTGTGCCGGGCGCTGTGCTTGGTCGCCGCCGACGCCGCCTTCGCCCGCGCCGAGCGGCGCCGGGGCGGCCGGCAGCGCAAGCGCATACAAGAGCACCACGGTGACGAGCTTCAAGGTGCGGGTGGTCGGCATGGTACGGCTCCTCCCGGGCATCGCTTCGGCTGCAGTTTGCCAAACATAATACTGCAGCGCAGCTGGGCTTGTCGATCATGACTCTCTAACGTGCGCTTGCGTGCAGGAGACTGAACCGGAGCTTGTGGTGCGGGGTCACGCAAATGGCCGCGCGTGCGCGCTTTGGCGCTTCGGGATCACTGCAGGCTCCGCAAGCTGAAGGTGCGTCGGCTAACTCCCGTGCCGCCATGCGGTTACCCGTACACTCTCCACAAGCTTCGGTTCAGTCTCCTGCCCTGTGCGGATGGCTGGATCGATATTTGTGGAGAAGCTGAAGGGGCTGGATCAAAGTAACCGGTGACCGGCTATCGGTCCTTGCCTGATCTGGTCGTTGCCAAAGGCTATGTCTTCATTTGCGTCGTCTCCCACTACCTGTGATTGTCTTGAGAAACTTACGATGAGTTGCTTGACAAGACCCCAAAAGCGGTGCGATATTCATGTAGATGTCTATACTAACTGCTCAGAGCGCAAGCTTACGCAAAGACGGGCAACAGGAGGAAGAGAATGCTGTTCAACGCCGAAGCGCTCACCCGGCTGTATT
>PWQX01000163.1 GCA_003556605.1 Spirochaetaceae bacterium | reverse complement strand
GTCGAAGAACGTGTAGTCCACCCGGCCCTCCATCTTAAGCCACGCATCCTCCAAAAGGTCGTAGCGGCCCACAAGACGGGTGCTCGCGGCCCCGATCGCCTGCTCGATGGTGGGCAGGGCGACAAGGTCGCGCTCCCGCTTGGGGGTATCGAACCGAAACGGTGAGGTCCCCCGGCGCTCGGTGTAGCGCAAAGCCAGCTCGGCCCGCCCGCCGGACCAGGTGTGCCGCCCCCGGCCGCTTGCGGTCTACGCCTGCCGGGCATCCCCGGTGGTGTAGTGGATGGTCTCCACGCTGCCCCCGAGTCCCAGCAGGCCCCACCAGACCCGGCGGGTGGCCTCCGTTTCCAGGGACGCCCGTCCCCGCAGGGCCGTGGTGGTTTCCTGCTCTTGGACACAAAAAAAGAAGCCCATGTTACATGTAGGCTCCTCCCCAACCTACTCCAGGCTCCAGGCCATAGGGGATCCCACACGGGAGAAGTGTTTTTTGCAAGGGAAAAATCCCACTTTTTGCAGAGTGCCATTCCCAGCCATCGGACAGGGAATTTTCGACGAACTACTCAGCTCCCTTCATTAGTGAATGTTTAATTCTGTAGCTTTCACCCTCAAAGAGGAGAAGATAGCTGTGATGGACCAATCGATCAATCATAGCAGCCGTCATCTGCTCATCGTAGAAAATATTCACCCAGTTGCTGAATTCCAGGTTGGTGGTGATGATGAGACTCCTCTTTTCGTAACAGTCGGAGACGAGCTGGAAAAGAAGCTGTGAGCCTTCCCGGTCCAGCGGAACATACCCCCATTCATCACAGATAATGAGTTCAGCCTTTTTGATCTTCTCGTAGAATGCACCCAACACATCATCCTTGCGGGCCTGGTTCAGCTGGTTAACCAGGGCCGCGGTACGAAAGAACAACACCGTCCTGTTCTGGTTGCAGGCCTCGATACCGATCGCCGTTGCCATATGGGTCTTGCCGGTCCCAACGTTGCCGTAAAGGATGAGATTTCGTTTCTCCTCAAGAAAGGCAGCCGCTTTGATCTCTTCGATGGAGAGCTTTGAAGGGATCCGGATATCCTCGAAAGAAAACCCGTCAAACGTCTTGTGGTAGAAGAACTTGGCCTGCTTGATCAGCCGCTCCCGTCTGTTGGCATCGCGGTAGGCCACCTCATCCTGGAGGATCTTCAAGAGAAACTCCTCATACGTCGAAGCCTTGATATCCTGGTAATGTTCAGAGATATTTTTGCTGAGCTTTAGCCTCTTGCAGCAGAAAGCGATCTGTTCTTTCAATTAGCTCAACCCCCGATCATCCCGTGTTAGGTAAAGTCGATCATAGTGTTTGATATCCGGTTTTAGATGCGGCATCTTTGGAGCAGACGGAGGCGGAATGTAGGGGGCAAGCTGGAGAGTATCGCTTCTCTGTCGGCTGAAAAGGGCTTTGATGCTGTCGGTATCCTGTGCTCCATACTCGATAGCACGCAAAAGAGCCTGGAGTGCATCCGCAAAGGTGGCTTCTTGGCTCAACTCGGCCATCGTCTGCAATGCTTCCCGGGTGCTTTCCCTATCCAGCCTATCCAGATAATCCCTCACCGGTACCGGGAAAAGCTCGTAGATACCCGTGTATTTGAGGGCCGCCGGCCGCCTTGAAAGCTGTGTTAGATACGGCAGCCAGTCAAAGGCTTCCTTCCGTTCCCTGCCGTAGAGACGGGGATGCCTGGTAATTTCCTGGAAGCTTTCGTTCATCACAAGAACGTCATGGGCCGTAAGCTTCACGTTGACCCAGCTTTTGGCATATCGGGGCTGGGTTGAGTACCGATGCTTCCCGCCATGTAGGGTGAAACAGGCGTGGGCATCTGTCTTCTTTTGCATGGTTTTTCCTGGATCATAGGCAACACTCGGTAGCTCGAGAAGCTTTCTCTGATCGGCCTGAAACAGCTCGGATATCAGGGTCTCAAACCGGTAGTGCGGACGGTGCATATCCTCATCACAGGTTTTTAGAAGGCTTTGGTTGAACGCTCTGAGATCCGTGAGCTCTGGTGGGGGCACAAGAAAGTTACGGCGATGGTAGCCAACCTTGGTTTCCACATGACCTTTCTCGTGGCCACTTGCAGGATTACAGAAAGCGGCCGTGAAGGAGTAGTGGTTCATAAACCTGATAAACCCTTCGGTGAGATTACGCCGGCCAGCCTTCATCACGTTGGTCACCATCGTGGAGTCATTATCAAACCAGATCCGGGTTGGCACGCCCCCGATGTGCTTGAAGATATTGATCATACCCTCCATCAGACACTGCTGATTTTCACCCTTGAAAAGCTGCAGATACCCGGCGTTGCTCTGCGGAAACGACAGGTTCAAGAAATGGCCTTCAACTCGTTGACCATTCTCAAAGAAGTCAGCTTCACCAAAATCAGCCTGGGCCTCTCCTGCAGGATGCGTGAGTGGCAGATAAAAATCTTTCTCCTGACCGAAGATCTCCTTTTTGCGTTGTTTTACATAATCGGCCACCAACCGGTAGGAGCAATCATAGCTGGCCTTGTACTTTTGTTTGAGCCTCTGGTGTACTCGGGTGGCTGTATGGCGTTGTTTCCTCCTCTGGTTCTTATCATCCTCAAGCCAGCTGTCGATCTCTTCTTTGAAGGGATCGAGCTTGGATTTACCCCTGTTGGGTCGTTTGGGTGGCTGGAGCTGGTTGAAATCTTCCATCGCCAGATACTTGTTGATGGTCTTCCTATCGCGTCCGGTTCTTCTTATGATCTCTGCCACCGACAGTCCTTCCTCATAGTACAGTTTTCTGATACAATGGATCTGTGCCATTGTTAAGGCCATCTCCGCTTCCCTTCCCTCATATCAGTTTGAGTAGCTAATATAAGGGTAAGGTTATTTGGGGACGGCTGCAATGGCACTCTCATTTGCTGTTGCAAAAACCGGGAATTTCCCTTTGCAACTTCCGGGAATTTTAGTCTGCAACTCCCGGGAATTCTATTCTACAATAAATAGATGTTGACGTAGATATTCTCGGTCATATCTTTGAGCAGTCTATTACTGATATAGAAGAGCTTAAAGCTGATATCCAGGATGATGAATACAGCGAAGAGGATTCACGCCGCAAGAAAGAAGGTATATTCTACACTCCCAAATATATTACAGGCTATATCGTGGAGAACTCGATT
>PWQX01000193.1 GCA_003556605.1 Spirochaetaceae bacterium | reverse complement strand
GGCCTGGTATCAGAAGCAGCAGTGGGCACTCGCTACCTAGCTATCTCGAAGACGAAGAGGTTCAGAAACATGATGGCGTACACAATCTTAAGAGTTCTTGGGTGATGTGCGCCAACCTCTACTTTCCGTTCCAGGAAGATCTCAAGTTTGTAGCCGGTTTCCTTAAGGACCGCGTCGCGCCAGCAATAGAGACCGTGGATCGGATTGAGCTAGAATGGGCCGAAAAGCGAGAAGGGCTCGATCCTGCCAGTCTGCTTGGCGAACCTCACGGGCAGCGCGGTAAGAATCAGACCTCCCCTGATGTTGCTTTCATAGTGAATGGCGGCAAGGGTATTGTGCTTACGGAGAGCAAATTTGTAGAGCACTCCTTCTACCCATGCTCGGGACGTAACAAGGATTACGGCAACCCAGACGTAGCGCGCTGCATGAACCCGCGGAAGGTGTACGACGATCCCGATAGGCAATGCTATATGACACAGTGGGCTTATCGCAGGCGAACCAATCGCAAGTACTGGGACTACTTGAGATTCAGCCCTGATGCTCTCAGAGTCTTGAGACGGTGCCCTGCTGCCAGTGCCGGATACCAACTCTTCCGACAGCAAGCCCTTGCTGAGGCTCTGGCACAGAAGGGGGCATATGACTTCGTGATCTCCTGTGTCGCCTATGACGCGCGCAACCAGGTGCTGCGCGAATGTCTTAGGAGTACGGGCATACAAGACTTCACACGAGAGTGGGGATCACTGTTCGATGGCAAGGCACAGTTCGCAACGTTCACCCACCAGGAGTGGGTTAGGTGGGTTTCCGCTACCCGGAAGGGAGCCTGGCAAGACTGGCTGGACTACGTGAACAGGCGCTATGAGTTCTGATCATTGCGGAACTCGGAGGGAGATTTCTGACTGATGAACTATAAGGATGTGACGCTATCTAAGCTGGCTGTGGCCAGCTTCATGTACGATTCGCTGACCCCATTCAACAAGTCTCTTAAGCTCCTGGATGATGGTACTGCCAACAGTATAGACCTCGATGATGATGAGCACCGTAGCCTGTTGCTCGAATGGCTTAACGACTGGGGATGCCGGAATCTCCCCGAGAGCCAGCACGGTGTTGCCTTGAAGAGCATCGGAGAATGGTATGACGCGGAGGGCAGGACTCTATTCCCCGAGACGAGGCCGATATGGGAGCTTGAGATGACCGAGTTGACGGCGGCGGCGGAGACGTATGGCGCACTCAAAGACCGAGCGGGAGCCCTGCGAGTTCGCAAGGGCAGCACACAGGAAGTTCGTATTGGCCCGACGGCAGCATCCAAGATCCTCTTCGCCATCAGGCGGAAGGCACTGATGCCCTGGGATGAGGCAATGCGTAGGCACTTCAACTGTGATGGCAGTGCTGACTCGTATCTCGAGTACCTGAGACAGATTAGGAAACTTGCCCTGGACATCGGGGGCCTGTGTCAGAACAAGGGGTTTCACATCGAGGACCTCCCGAGCAAGCTGGAGCGACCGGGGTCGACTGTGATAGAGCTTATCAACGAGTATATCTGGGTCACTGCTACAAGGCAGGTTGAGCTTCCATCATCCGAAGGCCTCGAACGGTGGGTGGAGCTAGGTTAGTATCGGAGAGATATAGTCCCTGCACTTTTCTGACACTTGTGCAATCCGGCAAACCATATTGAGGGTGTTGACATCACCGACTACCTGCCATACTATAGAGAGTATTAGGGTCATGAAAGCAGACGATCAGGAGAGACTGAACTCAAGGCGCCTGGAGTTCCTGCTCAGAGACGTACGAATACCCGACGACTTTCCAGGACAGAAGAAGAGTGCCGAATCTCGGTCTCTGGTTGACTTCTTCCTTGATTGGTCAGGTGTGCGAGGTTTCTCAGGCGATTTCCGATTCGCGGGGCAGCTGAAAGGGAAGAAGGGGGCTGCGGGCAGACGTAGCACAACGGCGAGAGCCGCCGCTTCGCTCTTCTGGTGTGCCTATTTCTTCGGTGCTAAGCTTGCTGACTTGAAGGAAGACATTGAGATTGCGGCGAACATGGAGGATGCCGGGGTTCACAGGCTATCGAAGAAGTGGGCACGTTTTCATGACGCTCTGGTGTCTCTTCGCGACGAGTTCGACCTCGACAGCATAGAATACCCTCGTGAAAACCAGGGACTGCATGTCGAGCTATACGTCAGATTGATGGCGTCGGCTGCCAAGTTGCTCTTGCTTCTGGGTATGGAGAGCATGCAGGATGAGAGTGGCAAGGTCATGTTCAACCCAGAGGTCAAGAGGCTGCTTGAGAAGGCGTATCAAGACATCGTCAACGAAGACGTCGTAGAGCTTGGAGATTTCTCAACATACCTAAGGATAAAGGAGATTCAGACTGCGGTGGTACGGATGACCTTCAGCAGCTTCAGCAACGGGTGTAGTCTATCAATGCCTGGCGAGTCGTCGAGCGAACTCATGCAAGGTCTGTTGGACGCGTTGAGCGATGAAACACGAACGGATCTCGGCACCTTTCTAAGTGAGGGGATGCTGGATGACGAGGAGTTCTTGAAGGATCTTAGGGTTTACTACAATCATCTGGTAGAACGGGACGCGTACGTTGTATCGGCTTACGTTGCTGCTGGAGTTGTACTCAATACTTACGCACATTATATAGAGGAACAGGGTCGTCACCTCACAGCGTTCCTGAGCAATGTCAAAGCAATAGGGTTCCTTGACAAGGCCGCAGGGTGCTTTGGCCAGTGCGTTGATGTCTTCGGTCAATTACCTTGCTGTTCCGAATGGGAGGTTGGATCCGGTGATTCGGAACCTGAGAAGACCGTTATAATGTGGGAACGTGCAAAGAAGGGTCAGATTATGGCTGACAGATGGGCTGACATAAGGGGCGCCCTAGAGCTGCTTGAGCGAGTCGCTGGGGACATGGGGATCCTGGATACCGGCATTAAAGATGCTGATGGTGACTGGCATGAGGAGTTCACATACTTCGAGAGACAATACGGGTTCTGTGAAGGACAGAGCGAACAAGGTAGGGCCATTGCTGATTTCTTTGAGAGGAAGGAGAACAGGGCCTACAGAAACAGGCTCGAGAAGGACTTCTTCCCTGGTTCGTGGGATCGTCTGGCTATCAAGACTCAACGGGCGTTACTGGAAGCTGAGTTGAAGTGGGACAAAGCTG
>PWQX01000090.1 GCA_003556605.1 Spirochaetaceae bacterium | reverse complement strand
TCGCGATAGATACCGTACACTCCTATGTGGTCCTCGTCGAGTCGAATGGGCTTACTCAAGACCGAAACCGGCACCCGCCGCCCGTCCTTCGTCATTCGCACGGTCTGCTCAATACGCACAACCTCGCCGCGGCGCAGCTGAGCAACCGCCTGTTCCGTTTCAGAGCGCTTGTCCTCCGGGGTCAGCACGCTGGGAGTCTCCACGCCGATCAGCTCGGCTTCGGTATAGCCGAAGATACGGGTGAACTCGGAGTTCAGAAACACCACCCGAAGGTCGTTATCAAGCAGCACAATGCCTTCCGGAGCGCCGTAGAACAGGTCACGCCAGCGCGCGTTCTGCACCTGCAGCGCCAGCTCGGCTTTCTTCCACTCGCTGATGTCCAGGGCGATGAAGGTCACACCCTGTTCGCAGTGGCCGGGCTCTATAGTTGCCGAGCTCACCAGCACATCCATCACCGTGCCGTCCTTGCGCATCCAACGTGTTTCGGTTGCTCCCCAGCCGTGCTCGTGCAGCGACTTGTACTTCTCGCGGCCGGCGCGTTCGTACTCTTCCTCGGACTCGTACAGCACCCTGATACTCTGCCCCACGAGTTCGGGGGCGCTGTAGCCGGTCATACTGCACAAGCGGCTGCTGACCTCCTGGATCACCCGGTTGATGACCATGCCGATGCCCACCGGGGCAGCCTTGAGAATACTGAGAAGCTGTTGTTCGGTTCTTACGTTCATGGTTCAGCCTCTACCGCCCCCAGCGGAGATTTTTGTCGCCGACTGCCCGCCCCCAAACTCACGCCGCCGCATGCGGACCGGCTCGCGGCGCCGGATAGCCGCCCGGTCATGGGGCTACGTAGTCACGCAGCTCTCCGGGAAACACCTGCTCGAGCCAGTAGTGGGTGATCTCCTCGTTGCGGGTACTCTCGGTTGAGATCTTCCAGGTACGGTATGCAATCATACGAATGGTCGGCAGCGGCAGGGGCAGGAGGTTGCCGTTGATGTCCACCAGGGCGCCGGGACGGATTGGGTGGGCGATTTCGCGCGTATCGCCCTCCGGATAATGGAGAATGCGCAGCTCTTCTTTCACGGGCCCACTGTACATGCGATATCGTTGGGTAGACAAGGGCGCGTGACGTGCTATTATGGCGGATAAGCGAAACCCGCTAAGGGAGGCGATATGAGACCCGTAACGTGGGGCGTGCTCGGCGTATCCGGGCATTTCATCAAGTGCGTGGTGCTTCCGGCCCGCAGCTCGCCGCAGTTGCAGGTTCGCGCGATTGCATCGCGCTCGGCCGATCGTGCCCAGCAGGCCGCCGAGGCATATCATATTGCGCGCGCCTACGGCAGCTACGAAGAGCTGCTCGCCGATGATGAGATAGAGGCGGTGTACAATCCTCTTCCAAACCACATGCACTTAGAGTGGAGCAAGAAGGCCGCCGATGCCGGCAAGCACGTGCTGTGCGAGAAGCCGCTGTGTTTGAGCGCCGCCGAGGTGGAGGAAGCGATCGCCTACACGCAAGCCAAGGGCGTTCTCCTGATGGAGGCGTTTATGTACCGGTTTCACCCGCAGTGGGTCCGCACGCGCGAACTGGTGTACACCGGCGCGATTGGGCGGCCGGTGGCGGTACAGGCGAGCTTCTCCTACAACAATCCCGACCCTGCGAATATTCGCAACATCCGCGAAGCCGGTGGGGGCGGTCTGTACGACATCGGCTGTTACGCGGTATCAAGCGCGCGCTTTCTGCTCGGCGCCGAGCCTCAGCGGGCGGTAGCGCTGGTGCAGCGCGATCCGGCCAGCGGGACCGACCGGCTGAGCTCAGGGCTGCTGGATTTCGGCGGCGCGCAGGCGGAATTCACCGTGGGTACGCAGCACGCCGCGCATCAGCACGTGACCGTGTTCGGCACCTCGGGTTATATCACTCTGCCGTGCCCGTTCACGCCGCCGCCGGATGTGCCGGCGACAATTGTGGTGGTTACCACAATCGGCCGGCGCGAGGTGCGCTTTGACCCGGTGGACCAATACCGGCTACAATTTGAAGCGTTCTCGCACGCGGTTCGTGCCGGCGGCGCTGCGCCGATTGCGCCTGCTGATGCGCTCGCCAACCAGCGCGTGCTCGATGCGCTGTTCGCATCCGAACACTCAGGGAGATGGGAAGCGGTGCAGTAACGCGCGCCGAGCGCGGGCGCTCACGGGTCGCGCACGGGCCGCAGGGTACGTTCACGCCGGCCCGCGGAGCTTGCTTGGTCGGCACGCGGAGTGTGCTCACGGGTCGCGCACGGGCAGCAGGGTACGTTCACGCCGGCCCGCGGAGTGCGCCTGAGCTATAACAAGAAGGGGTCACAGATGAGCTCACACGATGAAGGGGCGGCGGTACTCGACAAGGTGATGACCGAGGTGCTGGATGCGCATCGCGCGCTGCTGTCCGCCGATGATGTTCCCGCTGCGGTAGACGGGATCCTGCAGAAAGTTGGGGCCGCCGCACAGGTGGACCGCGCCTACGTTTTTGAGACCCACACCGCCGAGTCGGGGGCTGTACTGGCAAGCCAGCGCTACGAGTGGGCGGCCGACGGCATTGTGCCGCAGATCAATAACCCCAACCTGCAGCGTATTCCGCTGCGCGAGTCCGGCTACGGCAGATGGCTGGATGAGTTCAGCGCGCAGCGGCCTATTCACGGTGCAGTCGCCGGTTTTCCCGCCGCCGAGCAGCCCACACTGTACGCGCAGGGCATTCACTCGGTACTGATCCTGCCGATCTTCACAGGCGGCCAGCTGTGGGGATTTGTAGGGTTTGACGACTGTAGCGCTGAGCGCGAGTGGACTGAGAGCGAGCTGAATCTGCTGCTTGGGCTGACGATCACGCTGAGTCAGGTATTCCCCGACGGGCAGATGTCGCCGGGCGACAACGCTGCGGTTGCCTGTATGCGGCTTGTCGCCGCTATGCTGGGGGTCCAGGCCGCCACCCTTACCGAGACGCCGATTGAGAGCCTGTCCGACCGCACGCGAGCGCGCTTGAAGGCTACCGTTGAGACGCATCGATTCTTCTCCGAGCACTCAAGCGCCGAAGATGTTGAGCTCGGCGAGCTATTCCACGCGCTGCAGCCGCATTTCCCGGTCATTAGCGCCGGCGACCCCGATAGCCCGCACGAGCTGCACCCCTCCATCAGTGTAGAATCCATCAGTGCAGAGCCCGTCACGCTCAACGTTGAACGGGCGCTTG
>PWQX01000048.1 GCA_003556605.1 Spirochaetaceae bacterium | reverse complement strand
GCGACGTAACCAGCCGTATCCGCCACCGAGGGTCAGGCCGGCAACGCCGGTGGTGGAAACGACCCCGCCGGGGACGGCGAGTCCGTACTGCTCGGTGGCCCGGTCAACCACCGCCCAGATTGCGCCCGCCTGCACCCGGGCGAGGCGGGCATCAGCGTCAACCTGCACCGCCTGCATGAGCGAGAGATCGATGACGATTCCGTCGTCACATGCCGAGTACCCGGCGATTTGCCCTTCGAATCCGCGAGCGAGCCCGCGGACCGTAGATTCACTGAGTGCGATTCGCTCTCCCGAGCGTGTTCTCGCCATCACATCTGCCATTGGTGTGTACCGCCAACATATAGTCTGGAGGTAATGGTAGCGCTCGGTCCGAGTGCGCACTTCCGCCGTGACACGTAATCGCTGCGGAAACTACACGTAGCACCGAATGGCGGGTACCACGCCGTTGTTATGCAATTCCGTGGCGGAACGCGTAGGCGACCGCGACCGCGCGGGCGCTCTTTCCGGTGGTTCCGATCTTGAGGTACAGGTTCGAGAGGTGGCGCTCCACGGTGCGGACGCTGAGGAACAGGGTGTCGGCAATCTCACGATTGCTCTTACCGTATGCGATCAGGCGAAGGATCTCGATCTCGCGGGCCGACGGCAGCTCGCCACCGGAGTCGGCCGGTCGTGCCGCATGGGTTGTGATATCGTCCGGCGGTACATCGTTTGGGTCATCGTTCGAGACATCGTGCCGTCGGTCATCGCCGGTCCGTAAGGCGCCCTGCGGGCGATCGTCGAGAAACGCTTCCAGGCGCTCGATCTCGCGCTTCGCCCCCAGCTCCCGGCACGCCGCGAGTGCGTGTTGTGCTTCGCCGTGTGCCCGGTCATGCCGGCCGAGGGCGCGAAGCGTTGTAGCCAGCCGCAGCCGCACAATCGAGGCGAGGTACGCGTCGGAGTCTCGGTCGAAGAGGTCGGCGGCATCGGAGAAGTGCCGGCACGCTGTCTTAAGATCGCCGGTAGCAAGCGCGAGCCTGCCGTGAAGATCCGACTCCACCGCCTTTGCATGAGAGGTTCCGTTGAACTCGGCGATCGAGTTGATCTCGGCGAGGTGTTCGGCTGCGGCGTTTGGTCTTCCGAGCTCGATCAGCCCCGCGGCGATCAGCTCAAGTGCCTTGAGCCGGGCGCTGCGGTCTTCGGCCGGGAAATGGCGCAGAAAACGATCGGCAAACTCAACGGCCGTCTCGAAATCGCCGCGGTCGAGCGAAACCGCGCTGCCACCGAGCAGCGCGAATACGTTCGATGAGGGCTCGTTGCGGCCACGGGGAATGTACCGTTCCGCCGCAATCGTCTCTGCAAAAGCCGCTGTGCTCACATAGAGATATACGGGCAAAACGGACTTCCCGCTTCACGTCGGAGACGCTTTTTCGATCGCCGTATAACATTGCGCGTCCACCAGCCGCCTTCTCGTCGCTTAAGCTCCTGCGAGGGCGCAGGTGATGCGCGTCGTTATGCTGAAATTGTGTTCAGTGTCTCGCGATCGTGGGTGCAAACGGTTCGGGCAAAACCACAACAGCGCGCCATCTGCTCGGGCTCGTACGACCGCAGCAGGGGACCGTGCGTGTATGCGGCTTCGATGCGGCCCGTTCGCGGCCTTCACTCCTTGCAGCATACATCGGGCTGGCGTTCCAAGTCCCGGACAATCAGTTTTTTCGCTTCACGGTCGCCGATGAGATCGCGGTGGGTCCGAAAGCGTTGAACCGCTTTGACGGCGCGTGGATAGACAAACTGATGGACCTGTTCAAGCTGCGACCGCTCGCCGAGCGCTCGCCGTTTACCTTAAGCGGAGGCGAGAAGAAGCGCACCGGATTCGCCGCCGCTCTGGCATCCCGGCCGCAGCTACTGGTACTCGACGAGCCTACCGCCGGACAGGATCTGCAGTACAGAAAGACCCTCGGGGAAATGCTTGCCGCACTTACGCACCGCGGGCAGACCGTGGTTTTGATTACGCATGATCTGCCGTTTGCCGAAGAACATGCCGGCCGTTGGGCGGTCATGGCCGAGGGGCGCGTGATAGCAACGGGCGAGCCGGTAGAGCTTATGGCGAGAGACGACCTTCTCACCCGCGCGCAGCTTGCGCCGACGCAGCGTTTTCTGCTCACCCGCGGGTCGCTGCGCCCCGGCAACGGCGGTGGGCTGGGGGATCACCACTGTTGCGGCGCGAAGCGGCGCAACACGGCATCCAAAGGACGATCCGAGGGATAAGCAAATGGCAGTATGGTCTGCATTGCCGGCCGCCGGAGCCGGCGCCGAGGAGCGCGCACGGATCGATCCGAGCCGGCTCGATCCGCGAACCAGGCTCATTCTCACCGTTTTTGCCATCACCGCGATAGCGGCGCTGAACACGGCGGGTCAGCTTGGTATCGCGTACGCAATGGTTCTGGCGTTCATTGTGCGTGTACGCGCCGGCCGCCGCTATCTGCGCTGGCTCCGGCTTCTCGCGGTTATGTTGGTGGTGTGGTTTGCCCTCGTACTGTATGCTGTCGATCTCGTCTCGGCGGTTGCCGCGGGGCTGCGCCTGCTGGCATTGACAAGCGTATTCTTTCTGTTCTTTGCCGTAACACGGCCCGAGGAGCTCGCCGATGCGCTGGTACAGTCCGGGCTCCCTTACCAGGCAGCGTTTGTAGTACGCGCGGCGCTGCAGTTCGTGCCGGTCCTTTCGCGCAACGCCTCCGCAGTGTTCGACGCACAGCGCGCGCGGGGTATTCCGCTCGATCGCGGCCTTCGTTCGGTTGTGCACTACCCGGCGTTGTTTGCTCCGATGCTGGTGCAAAGCTTCAGGCTCGCAGAGCTCCTTGCCGAAGCAATGGAGTCTCGGGGTTTCGGTCGTGAGGGGCGTACCTTTCGCGTGACCTACCGCATGAAGGCCTGCGACCGGGTGGTGATAACGGCGGCGGCACTTGGGCTTGCACTGCTGTTTGCGGTTGTTTGAATACGCCGCACCATATTGAGCCGTGGTGTGAATCCGGCCCGCAGCTCTCGGTGATAGCCATCCGATTGTGGTGTAAGGCAACGGCACCGGCACCACACCGATTACGTACGCCGGCTTTCTGCGGCACCTGGCCAGTCACGGTTTCGTAGTGGTTGCGGCGGCGCTATCATGGCCGGCCAAGACGAGCGTCTGACCACCACCGCTCCGATGCAGCCCTACGTGAACGGTCTGGGACACATCCGATCGT
>PWQX01000178.1 GCA_003556605.1 Spirochaetaceae bacterium | reverse complement strand
CTTCCCGCCAATAGTCAGTGATATTATCTACTTCGTCCTGGATTTTACCATTTCTATAGATCCGGTATCTTGCTATGTCGGTTCGGAGGTCTGAACCTGGTGCCATAGTCCTGGGTTCAAAACTGCCCACGTCGGTGGCTTCCAACAATGGGCATGGCTTGGGATTACGCGTACAAAACAACAGGAAATCGAACGCTACTTCCTTCGGCAGCACAACGAGGTTTGCTTGCGCGTACCCTAAGGCAACACCACCGGTCTCGTCCTGGAGTGAATTATGTCTCGCTAGCAAGCGAATCTCATGCGGTTTTGCTTTGGCTAAACTCACAACTCTTGCGCCTCCTCAGCTCTTATCCATCAAGATGCAATAGGGGAACTCTATGCATTCTGCTATATCATATATTATGTGTGCCTACCATCCTTTGTAAACGATTTTTGTTTGCGCTGCGGTGCTACTTGTCAACATAGGTGAGACCTGCGGTGAGAAGTAAGAATTCACCGGTGAGGCAGTGCGCCGGATTGAAGGCGGCGAACGAAACGCAAGTAACGGCCCAAAGTGTTGTGCTCATCGTTTCCCCCGGAATTCGTTCTTTTCATCTTCACATCCTGTGGTACAATAGTTTCAAGATCCTATTAGATATATGATATCGTATATGCTATGGGGCTTGCCGTGTCGCAGGCTGAGGTGAGGTTTTGGCAAGGAGGACGGGAGCGGCCGTATATCGTTGCGCTTGACCTGTTCCAGCAGGGTACAAAATAGTAATTGCCCAGATGGACCCGAGAAAGCGGATAGCTTCGGACTACGCATATAGGAGTGCGTTGCATGGCTGAATAGAATAAGGAAGGAGATAAGCGTGGAGAAAACGAAAGGTTCGGACAAGACAAGAACAACTGTTGCAGCCCTCTTGGTTGAGTGGTTGCGTAAGCACGGCATACGCCATGTGTTCGGCGTTCCAAGCGGAGGCTGGCTTCCGTACATGCACGCCATGAAAACCGGCGGGGTGGAGTTCGTGCTGGTAAGCAACGAAGCGAGCGCAGGCTTCATGGGATGCGTTTACGCGTGGCTAAAAGGAACGCCCGGGGCCTGCTATGGCACCATGGGTCCCGGTTCAACCAATTTAGCGACAGGAGTTGGAGCCGCTTTACTCAACCGAACTCCACTCTTGAGCTTTACCAGCGAGGCGCCGCGAGCCATGCTCGGTCGAACAGTGCAGATGGCTATCGATCAGCAGGCGCTGTACAAGCCGCTTACTAAAACGACTATGCGTCTAGACCCAACGCAGGTGCGCCGCACTCTTGACGCAGCGTTGCACGCCGCTATCGCCGAAGTCCCGGGTCCGGTGCATATCGGCCTTCCTGAAGATCTGGCAGATATCGAAGTTGAAGCGGATAATCAGAGCTTTTCTCCGGAATCACGGGCAACCGCCATGGATGCCGCGCCAGAGACGGTACAACGCGCGATGGAGGCTGCGTTCGCCCAAGCGGCTCGTCCTGTGCTCGCAGTTGGAATGGCGGCAGTGCGCAACGATTGCGGCGAGCTGATCAGGCAATTGGTTGAACGGCACCGCATTCCGGTGGTACTAACACCCATGGCCAAGGGAATCCTGCCTGAGAATCATCCAGCTTATGCAGGAGTCTTGTTTCACGCCCTCAGCGACAGGGTCGCCGAGACTCATAAGCAGGCTGATCTGGTGGTAGGAGTGGGCTATGATCCGGTGGAGTTCAACTACGAGACGTGGATGCCGAGCGTCGATCTAATTCACATTGATTCTCAGCCGGCAGATATCGACAGCACGGAGTATCCGAATGTGCTCAATGTAGTGGGCGCTATCGCGCCGTCATTGGAGAGACTAGTCGCTATGCAAGCGCAGAGCTTCGACTGGGATTTCGAGGCCCTGGCCGCCCGGCGCAAGAACCTGTTCGAGGCGTTCACACCGCAGCCCGGACGATTCGGTCCGCTCGCTGCTCTGAGTGCCCTTAGGGAACAGCTGCCGGAGGACGGCATCATGACCTGTGATGTCGGCGCTCACACCCATCTTATTGGGCAGATGTGGCCGGCACCTCGGCCGGGCACACAACTAATGGACAACGGCTGGTCGTCTATGGGGTTCGGCGTGCCGTCGGCTATCGCGGCAAAGCTTTGTTGTCCGGAACGTGAGGTGGTCTGTGTGACCGGCGACGGCGGCTTCCTTATGATGGCCGGTGAAATGGCAACGGCTCGGCGTCTCGGTTTGCGGGTCGTGTTCCTTCTGCTGTCCGACAACAGCTTAGATCTTATCCGAATTAAGCAGGCGAATCGGGAAATGCCGGAGTATGGGACGGCGCTCGGACCCGAAGTCGGGTCAACCGGCCAGGAGATCTTCGGGGTACCGATCCTGAAGGCTGAAGACGGCCAATCGTACCGCGAAGCTCTCGAATCGGCGTTCAGCTGGGATGGTCCGATAATTGTGCAGGCACGTATCGATGCGTCGGAGTACGAAGGCTTGATACTGCGAAAACACAAGTGAGCAGCAGTCAGTTCAGAGGGAGGACGAGATGAAAGAGAATCAGTCGAGAATAGGAAACTTGGGTGCGCAGCGGCTCAATGAGATCGCGTTCTCGGGAATTCGCAAAGTATTCGACACCGTTCGAAAGCTAGAGAGTGACGGGCGAGACATTATCCACTGGCAAATTGGTCGCACCGACTTTGATACGCCCGGGCACATAAAAGCCGCGGCGATTGACTCACTAAATCGCGGGGACGTACACTACGCTCCCAATCGAGGCGTTCCGGCGTTACGCAAGGCCATCGCGGAGCAGACCGCCCGGGAAACCGGTATAGATGTGGCTGAAGACGGCCAGGTTATCGTGATGACTGGTGCCAACGAGGGGGTGCTGGTTTCAATGCTGGCGTTCTTGAATCCCGGTGATGAGGTGCTGATTCCGAGTCCGAATTGGCCTCACTACAAAGCGTGTGCGTCGATCGCCGGGGGAGTGCCGGTAGAGGTGGACACCAAGGAAGAAGATAGGTTCGCGCTTAGTGCGGAACGAGTTGCTGAGCACATCACACCTCGAACCAAGATTCTGTGTGTGACCTCTCCGGGAAATCCAACCGGATGTGTGCAGACCAAAGAAACATTACAAGCGCTGGCCAATCTGGCGATTGAGCACAACTTGATCGTCGTCTCTGATGAAATCTACAACCGCATCTACTTCGGTGACGACGCCCGGACAGCAGCAAGCATTTATTCGATTCCGGGAATGCAGGAACGTACCATTATAGTCAACGGGTTTTCCAAGACGTACAGCATGGACGGCTGGAGATTGGGGTGGACGGTGGCGAGCCCGGAAGTGACCTTGATGCTTCTAAAAATACGACAGTACACCACCGTCTGTGTCAGCACGTTCAGTCAACACGGCGCCGCCGTTGGTCTCACCGGTGATCAAGCGCCCGTGGAAGAGCGCGTGGCGGCTTTTGCAGAGCGCCGGTCAATCATTGTTGAGGGGCTGCGTTCAATCCCCGGTGTGAGCGTGGCCGAGCCACTAGGTGCATTCTACGCGTTTCCGAACATTGGGTCGTTCGGGAAAAGCTCGGAAGAAATGGCTGATTACCTTCTCCAGGAACACGGGATCGCCGCGGTTGCCGGCAACGTTTTCGGATCAGCGGGCGAAGGCTTTATCCGCATCGCCTATTCCTGTTCAACCGATGACTGCCGGCGGGGTATCGAACGCATGGCAAAGGCGCTGGCAAGCTTGTAGCGCGCTTGTAGCGCGCTCGGCGGCGAGACCGCGGTAGTGTCACATTAAGGCGGCTCGCTCTTGTTCGGCCGGAAACATACCGTTGCCGTCGGCGTGGTACATGGCTTTCGAGAAACCGCGGCACGACGCGGCGTGTATCGAATGCTTGGTGGTGTTTCCTTGCCTATCAGGCCGCTTCCGGCGCGGGGCGGAAGGGAAACTGAGGCGTTGCGGGGAGATGGTCAACGAGACGCAGATGATCATGAACGGCACGAGCATCAAACTAACCGCGACATACGGGCGGGAACCTTTTTTGTTTGCGAAAGCGCAGGAAACTTGGTATCTTGAGGATGTGGGAAGGAAAAGCGGAAACAAAGGAATGAACGAGTTCCTGTCCGGCGCCTCAATGACGGTGGCGTTCGGCGTGCTGTACTTCCTAAACGGCTCCCCCCTATGGCTCATCCTCGGGGTCTTTACCGGTTTAGTGCCGATGTTTGAAGGGCTGTCGCGGGTGACGCGGGATTCCGACGACGACCGCGAGGAGCACACCGCGGCCTCGAGGGTCGGGCAAGCGTATCAAGAAAAAGAGATCTTACGGGTCGCGAAATCCGAGAATGGTGTACTCACGCCGACCGTGGCGGCGCTCAAGACCTCGCTTTCAATAGAACAGGCCGAGCGAATCCTGCAGCGGTTTGCCGAGAAAGGCTACGCCGAGCTCAATATCACCGAGCAGGGCCGTCTGGAATACGTGTTCCCGGAATTCGTCCCGCGTATCACTCACGAGCCCGAGCCTGACGCCGACGACGAGTAGTGCGGTCCTATTCCTATCTGCGGCGTGGCGAAGCCGTTTCAGGCGGAAGATGGCGCTCCACAAACCCCGGCGGTGCTAACACCGGCTTCAGCCGCAGTTCCTTCAGCGGATGAATGTCGAGCGGATTGGGGTACCACCCGCCGACAATCTCGCGATCGATGAGGTTGACCGCCGGACTGTGGCTGATCGGCAGAACCACCGCGTCGCGTAACAGCTTCGTTTCGGCCTCAGCGAGTGTCTGCAGTCGCTCAGTACCGCTTTGCCACATCGACTCCCGCAGCAGATCGTCGTACGCCTGATTGGCGTAACGTGCGTCGTTGAGGTTGCTGCGGCTAGTCCACAACTGCAGAAAGGTCAACGGATCGGCGTAGTCACCGATCCAGGTGACGGTGCCGAGCGTATAGTCGCGGCCCTTGAGCGACTCAAAGTAGCGGGGATGCTCAACGACCTCGTGCACGGAGGCAATGGCGAACGCTTCCTGCCAGGCGTCTTTCATAAGCTCGAAAATCCGCTCGTTCTCAGGGCCTCCGGGTGTACGGACCACGACTTCCGGCAGTCCATCGCCACGGCGATATCCTGCCTCGCGAAGCAGCCGCTCGGCTTCTTCGAGATCCTGCTCGCGAATTGCTTCGGCGCGCGGGTAGCCGGGAATCTGCGGCACCAGGGTTTGAGCAGGATTGAAGTGGATCGCGGCATCTCGGATCTCGTCCCACGGCAGTGTGAGCGCAAGCGCTCGGCGCACCTGCGCATCGTCCCAGGGTGCGGAATGGGCCGCGAAGAAGAAGTACGAGGTAGAGAACATCGGATTAATCGTGATGGTCTCCGGTGAGAGGACCTGTCCAAGCGCGATCCCGGAGTGCACCCAATCGATCTGGCCGCCGTTGAACTGTGCGGTTGCCTCAAGGGGGTCATTGTGCAGCACGATTCGCATGCGCGCCGCACCGACGCGGTCGTAATCCCAGTACTCCGGGTTGCGGCGTAACAGCACCTGCTCCCGGCTGCGATCGGCGACGGTGAACGGCCCGTTATAAATGAGCGCGGCGGGGTCAGACCAGTCTTCGCGGTCCAAGAGATCGGGGTGAACCACCACAAAGCTGTGGTGAGGGAGCATCGACAGGAAGTGAGGGGCAGGGCTATCGAGCTGAACCTCCAACACACCGTCATCCACTGCGCGAATACCAACCGCATCCGCATCGGTATGCTCGCCGTTGCGGTACGCTTCGACGCCGGTGATGATATCGAACAGGAAGGAGTATGCGGTCTGGCGTTCCGGATCAATCATTTCAAGCCAGGTTTGCCGGAAATGCTCGGCAGTAACTCGCTCGCCGGTGTTGTAGCGGGCGTCCGGGCGCAGATAGAAGCGATACAGCGTGTTGCCGTCTTCAACCTCCCACTCTGAGGCTACCGCGGGTACCGGGCGCAGGGTCAGAGGATGATAGCTCACCAGGCCCTCGTAGAGCCCGGTAAACAGCTGCCCCTCGCCTGCAGTAAAGCTGTCCAACGGGTTGAGCTCGAGCTCGGTCTCGAGCATCGCGATTACAATCTCGTCGCCGCCGTCGGCGTAGACCGCCGTGATAGACACGAGCGCTAATAGGAGCGTGCATAAGCGTTTCATGAGGCCCCTCCTGAGATCCGCCGCTATTTGCGGGCGAATCGTACCTGGTTCCATGATACAGCGATCATAAGCGTGCATCAACATTGAGGGTGGAGCGAACAGCGCTTGATACGCCCGGCCGGTGTGCCGAGAATAGGATCAAGGTGGGGAATGCAAACGCCGAGAAGGCGGGCGGTTTGCGCAGTACATTGAAATAATGGAGCAGGCATGGAACGGATACTAGACCCTCGTCCTCGGAAACACTATCCGACCGGTTACGGCCGGGTGTACCCGACGGCGGACTATGAGCCGTGGCGAATCGACGACGAGTTCGGCGCACTGTATCGGCGTATCGTTGGGCATACTAAGGTGGACATCTATCGGTGTTACGAGCTGTGGTGCCTCGCCGGGCAGGCGGCGAAGCTGCCTGGAGACGTGCTGGAGGTCGGCGTATGGCGGGGCGGCACCGGCGCGTTGCTTGCCGCCCGGGTAGCCGGGCGCGCCGGCGCGTATAACGGCAACGGGTTTGCGGCGAAACGGGTGTTTCTCGCCGACACCTTTACCGGTGTAGTGAAGGCCGGAGTGCGCGATGCGTACTACCGTGGGGGAGAACACGCAGACACGAGTCCCGGGCGTGTTGCGGTGCTCATGGAAGAGCTGGGGCTCGATAACACCGAGCTCTTATGTGGCGTATTCCCGGAGGACACCGGGGAGCGGGTGAGGAGCCGACGCTTCAGTCTCGTGCACATTGACGTCGACGTGTATCAATCGGCGCGCGACGCGGTCGACTGGGTGTGGCCGCGCCTCGTGCTCGGCGGGACGGTGGTGTACGATGATTACGGATTCTACGGCTGCGAGGGCGTTACGCAGCTGGTACACGAGGAGTACCAGCGCTCTGACCGCTTGGTGATGCACAACCTCAACGGCCACGCTGTGGTGACCAAGCTGCGCTGAGACGGTGCGGCTGCCGCCGGCGCGGTGTGTTGATACCTGCCCCATTTTCCAGTATATTTTGTCCACATTTGGTGCACTAGCTGGAGGGAAGGTATCGTCAACCGAGTGTTATTGCTCGCGGTAGTTATAGCAGCGCTTGGGTGCTCAACGGGTTCACCGCAGTTTCACCGTGACATCCTTATCGAGCAACAACGAACTGGCTTCTGGAAAGATGGTAATCCGGATTTCACGGATCGGCAAGAGCGGCTGTCTCCTACCGAGTACGCGAACGTGATGAACCTCCTGGAAACCGAAAGGCCGATGCTTGCGCTGTATCGCGAGGATGTAACGCACGAGGCGGTGGGCGAGTTTTTCATACAGGAAGCCGGGAGCAAAGAGGTTGCGCTGCCCATGCTCTATCACGCTGAGCGCAACGATCTACCGCTCTCGCTGGTATTTGCGTTGGTTTGGGTGGAGAGTCAATACAATACCCGCGCAGTCCATTACAATAGGGGTGGACATTCGGTTGACAAGGGCTTGTTTCAGCTGAACTCAAGAACCTTCCGGTCGCTCAGTGACGACGATTTCTTTAGCCCCGATATCAGCGCGCGGCACGGGACGGCGTATCTGTCGTACGCTTTTGATGCCGGTGGTGATGCTGAGACAGCTGTGGCGATTTACAACGCCGGACCCGGGCGTGTGCTGCGCGGTCAGGTTCCCGACAGCACAGAGCGCTATCGCCGGCGCATTCTGGCCTATCGCGACCAGCTTGACGCTCGGTTTCGAAGCTTCATAAGGCACCGGTTTCCGGCACCGCAGCTATAGCGCTCCCTATCGGTTCCACGGTAAGATCGCACTATCACCGCGATCGATGAATCACGGAGAGGAAGACGGCATGATTATTGTGCTCGAGCGGCAGATTCGCGACGACCACAAACAGCGCATTCGGAGCTTTCTCGAGGAGCACGGATTTCGAGTACGCGAGATTGTCGGCGAGGAAGAAACGATATTCGGCGCGGTCGGACATCTCACGATAGACCACCGTGAGGTGGAGGTGCTGCCTGGTGTTGTCCGTGTCATTCCAATCAGCAAACCGTTCAAGCTTGCTTCGCGCGAGCTCAAGCGTGAGGACACTATTGTACCGGTGCGCGATGTCAAGATCGGCAGCGGCCGCGTCGCCGTAATCGCAGGGCCCTGCTCGGTTGAGAGCTCGGAGGTAATGTACGAGACCGCCGAGATAGTCAAGCGCTCCGGGGCGGTGATGTTACGCGGCGGCGCATTCAAGCCGCGCACCTCGCCGTACGCGTTCCAAGGAAGCGGTGAAGCGGGCTTGAAGCTGCTGCGCGACGTCGGTGATTACTACGGTATGCCGGTAGCGAGCGAGATCGTTTCGCCTGAGCACTACGCGATGATGCGCGAGTACGTCGACGTACTCCAGATTGGAACGCGCAACATGCAGAACTACGAGCTATTGAAGGTTGTCGGAGCAGGGGGGCGGCCGGTAATTCTCAAGCGCGGTCTCGCGGCCACGATTCAGGAGTGGCTGATGGCTGCCGAGTATCTGCTCGCGCACGGCAGCGAACACGTGATTCTCTGCGAGCGCGGAATTCGTACCTTCGAAACCTCTACGCGCAACACGCTCGACATCTCGGCGATTCCGGTGGTCAAGAAACTGACGCATCTGCCGATCATAGTGGACCCCAGCCATGCAACCGGTATTCGCGAAAAGGTCTCGCCGGTGGCGCTTGCTTCGGTCGCGGCCGGCGCCGACGGGCTAATTGTTGAGGTGCACCCCCGGCCGGAGCAGGCGCTGTCGGACGGTCCGCAGACACTGTTCCCCGATCAGTTCGAACGGCTTATGCGCGACATTGAGGCGCTGTGCCCGGTTGTAGAAAAAGAGCTTGCGCGTTTACCCGAAAAAGGCGAGCAGCGCCCGCAGTTCAGCGGCTTTGATGCCGGTGAGCATGTTTCGGTGGCGTTTCAAGGCGAGCCGGGCGCGTACAGCGAGATCGCGCTGCGCCGGTTCTTTCAGTCCGACGCTGTGAGCTCCCAGCCGTGCTCGGAGTTTCGCGACGTGTTCGACGCGGTACTAGAGGGCCGAACGCGTTACGGCATTCTGCCGCTGGAGAACTCGCTTTCCGGATCTATTCACGAGAACTATGATTTGCTTCTGCAATACCCCGACCTTCGGATCGTGGGAGAGATCAAGATCCGCATCATTCACAGCCTGATTGCGGTGCCAGGGGCCGGCCTCGGGGATATAGAGCGCGTGTACTCGCACCCCCAAGGCTTCGCGCAGTGCGCGCGTTTTCTCGGTGAGCACCCCAACTGGCAGCAAGTGCCGTTCTATGACACCGCAGGATCGGTGGCGCATATTGCACGCCAAGGTGACAAACGGTGCGCCGCGATCGCCGGATCTGAAGCGGCGCGCGCCCACGGGATGCATCCGTTGAAAGAGGGCATCGAGACGAACCCGCAGAATTACACGCGCTTTGTGGTATTGGTTCGCGAAGAGCACGCTCGCATCGCCGATCCCGACCGAGCCTCGATTGTGTTCACAACGCCGGATACCCCTGGGTCTCTGTTTAGTTGTATGCGGGTGATCGCCGAGCGAAACCTCAACATGAAGAAACTCGAGTCGCGTCCCATTCTCGGCAAACCCTGGCAGCCGATGTTCTACCTGGATATGGAGATCCCGAGCCTCGCAGCGTTCGAGGATGCCTACGCGGCGCTGGCTACGGTGGCCGAGAATCTCAGGTTATTGGGGACGTATCGAGTGCAGTGATCCTGCGGTTAAGTGTCGGTACTCCCCAGGCGTTGGAGCTGCTCGGTTTCTTCCCGCTTGGCCGCGTAAGCGTGCTTTTTCTTGTTCGCGCGAACGAGGCAGCCGTGCAGCGCTTCAAGTTCCTGATCTACCGCCAGCAGGCTGCTGCGGCTTTCGCGGGGCATCTCGGAGCGGATATAGGTCTGCAAGGCTTCTAAGCGCCGGTGCAACAAGAAGAGCTCTTCCAGCTCCCGATTGACATACCGAAAGACCTGCCGCTCCGAGGCGTGTTGAAGTTTTCTGTAGGTGGTGCCCATGCGGCTTTGAATGCCCGTGAGCACCTTTGCGCGCTTGAGCGCCTCGTCACAGAACGGCTCAAACTCAATCCGTTCGTGGCGGACGGCCGATGTTTGCTCGTCGACATACTCAACGATTAGCGCGCTTGACTGCTCCGCTTGGCGTACAACCCTGTCAATCCATCCTCGCAGGCGTTCGCCGAGACTGATTTGGCGCGACGAGAGCGCAGCGTTGTTATCACGCAGCTTAAGAACCGCAGTCTCGATATAGCGGCTTGCCCGGGCCATGGTGCGAAGCGACTCGGACAGAATGCGTGGGTCGGCAGGCTGCTGCTGTTGCGGCGGTTGCGCTTCCTGCTGCGTGCGCAAACGATCGAACACCGCTTGTTTGGCTTCCTGTCCGTTCTCGCCGTGGTCCTCCTCGAGGATCTGGCTAATGAGCTCGCCGATGTAAGGCCTGCCGTGCATGTGAGCCGTTATTCCTTTCTTAATCACCGGGAGCACCCGGTCGTACTGCTCCGGTGCCGAGATGCGCCCGAGCTGCAGGTGCGGTAACACCCGCTCGCGTACTTCGAGCTTGTACCGCTCGCATTGATAGTCACTTATCTCTCGCAGTATTTGAAGGATGAGGTTTGTGGACTTGATCAGTTGCCTGTGATTGTCGGTGACGATTGCAAGCGATAAGCCGTCACCGCCGGCTCGCAGCCTGGTGATGCACTGGGCAACGCTGCAAGTCAACATATGCGCGGAGGTTTCGCTCAGCTGCGGCCATTTGATGTAACCGGCAAGCCCCGCGAGGGTCCTCACTCGCTTGAGATTCAGATAATCGAGCGTGAACTGTACGTAGTTGTTGAGGAAACCGAGTTGGTTGTCAAACTCGGCGAGCCGGATTGAGGTCTGCTCCTTGGCCTCGCTGCCCAAGAATGCTGTGTCGGTCGGTATCGAAACCTCCGAGATACGCTGATCGCTCTTGTAGGGATCCTCCGAAACCAGGCCCTTCCTGAGCAATACGTTCAGTATGCCTTGATACGCGCCGTGGTAGATGCGGAACTGCTCTCTCAGCACGGGAATGCGCGTCGCTTCGAGATACGCGCGCCGGTGATCCAGGATGTGGTTCAGCTCCGTTATGAATTCGCTGGAAGCCGCCATACCCGCGCATTATCGTCGAAAACACCTGGGATTGGCAACGACAACGCCGCAACAACGCTGTAACGCACGCAGACAGGAAGCCGGGCATAAACGCTCGCTGAGGCTCAAGCGAAGCGCCGGGCTTCCCAGCGCGGTGGTATGAGTACAGAGAGAGTAGCGGGGGAAGCGATGAGCGCTTCAGAGAGACCTATTCGTGTTGTGCTTCGCTGCAGACGCCGGGGCGCGACCGCACGGACCGGGCTCGGCGCGCGTGTGCCGGTTCAGCCCATGGCGGTACTCGGTCTCGGCGCCGCGCTTACGGTGGTGACCGCCCTCGCGGTGCTCATCACGTTGGGCGGATGTGAGCATTTTTCCGACACCTACAGCCTGCGGGTTACACTGCCCGGATTGCCGGCGCACTGGGATGACCCGGAAGAAATCAGCGCCTACGAGCTTCGCTGGATACAGTACGGCGCCGAGCGCCGCAAGCGGGTTGTGCTCACCGGCGGCGCTCTCAACGGTGAGAACGGGCTTGAGACACGCCGGTCGCAGGTACGCATCACGCTGCCGAAGCGTCCGAATGTGGCGCTTCTCGCGTATCCGCTCACGCGCGACGGGGTACTGCTGCAGCCCGCTGGAACGATCGCGCCGCTGAGGCTTCGGAGCAGCGGGCGGCTGCCGCTACGCTTTGAGGACGGCCCGGCAGCGTACCTGCTCTATCGCCTTGACCGCGACGGGCGCGGCGGCGCGCGGGTGAACGCCGCGCGGCTGCTGCGCGAGATCGAGCAGCGCCTCGGCGCGTTGCGCTGGTGGATGGACTGGATTGCGGTACTCGATGCGTTCGAGCGCGGGGTGTTTCGGGTAACAATGCTGCGTCCGGTGAGGCAGCACCGCGTTGCAGTGTGCCTCCCGCCCGGGGAGTACCGGTCGGCGGATGTGCTCGCGCCGCCGCGCGCCGTACCGGAAAGCGGGTGCGTCCCGGACGCTTTGTTGGCGGAGGGGGTGCACCGGTGGTTTTCCGCCGATGGGCACCTTACCGTCACGCTGGAGGTCACTCACGACGGAAGAGTGGCTCGTGTTGTCGCGCTGCGCGACCGGTGATAGGCGGTTGCGGAGCGGCGCGGCTGCCTGGAGCCCAAGTCGATTACCTGGCCACGATGTTCACAAGCTTGTCGGGCACCGCGACGGTCTTGACCACGTTCTTACCGTCGATGTGATGTTGCACACGCTCAAGCTGCATAGCGGCTTCAATCAGCTGCTCTTTCGCCGTGCCCGCGGGGAGCTGCAGCTTGCCGCGGGTCTTGCCGTTGACCTGTACCACGATTTCCACGATGTCGT
>PWQX01000017.1 GCA_003556605.1 Spirochaetaceae bacterium | reverse complement strand
GTTTTCCCCGTGCTGGGGCCGCCGAGCACGCTCGGCGCTGAACGGCGCTTCAATGCTGATTTGCAAGTGCCCCGCACGTCCGATTTCTGCGAACGACATCAAGACTCGCACGCCTGACTCCTGCGGGCTACCGCGAGCATCGCCCGCATGCGCTCCGGCAGCGGCGCGCGAAACCAGCGCGCCTTCTGCTCTCCCGGCAGCATTACCCGCACCGCGTACGCGTGCAGCATCAGCCCGCTCGCGCAGGGAGCACCGCCGTACAGCTCGTCCCCAATTATGGGCGCCCGCAGCCGCTTGAGATGCACCCGCAGTTGATGGGTTCGCCCGGTGTGCGGCCACAGCGCCACCAGCGTCACCGCGGCGTTGCGGGTCCCGAATGAGCGGACAGTGCGATAGCGGGTGTAAGCGCGGCGGCCGCGATCGGGACTCCAGATGAAGCGTTTGCGGTGTACCGGGTCGCGCACAATGCAGCCGGACACCTCTCCTTGCGTAGGCTGCGGCGGGTGCGCGGTCAAAGCAAGGTAGTGTTTCTCAACCGTCCGGTTTCGAAATTGTTTCTGCAGCAGCTCGAGCGCGGCGGGGTCCTTAGCGGCGATCAACACCCCCGAAGTGTCTTTATCAAGTCGGTGAACGATCCCCGGGCGTCCTATTGCCTCAAACCGCTCTGCCTCGCGGCCGAGATGATACGCAAGCGCGTTCGCCACGGTTCCCGCAGGGTTTCCGGCCCCCGGATGCACGACAAGCCCGGCCGGCTTGTTGATCACCAACACACGGTCGTCTGCGTACAACAGATCGAGTGCAATCTCCTGCGGCATCAGCTCCGAGGGGGGCGGATCCGGCAGCTCAACCGTGATCTGAGCTCCAATCCGTACACGCCGCGAGAGCTTGCAGGCGCGTCCGTCGCACCGCAATACAGCGTGCTGCGACTTAAAGCGATTACGCGCCAACCCTGTATACTCTGCCAGCACCCGGTCAAGGCGCTCGCCGTCCCAACGCGGCTCGTCTACTGTAAAGGCTATACGCTGCATGCGGGCTTACGGCTGTGAACGGCCGCGCTCACGCCGGCCCAACAGGTAATCGGCGATACCCACGACTACCGAGAGACTCACCGCGGCGAGCACCACCCCAATACGCTCGTCGTTACTCAACGGCTCGGTTCCCGCTCCGGCGCCAAACAAACGCGGCGCATAGCGCCCGTCTACCCCGCCCGCTCGTGCGCTGTAGTACCCAAAGCGGCCGAGCTCGTACCCCAGCCCACTGAACAGCAGCGCAAACGGAAACACTCCAATGGTGATGATCTGGAAGCGCCGCAGAGACAAGGCAAACTGAGGAAACTCTTCGGGGCTGTACGGCTCGGGTGAGTCGAAGGGCCGGATCGTCCTCATAGGATCGGCGACCACCTTGACGGGGTTCTGGTGCTGGGGCGCGACGCTGTGGACCACCACTACTACACCGAGCATAAGTGCGGCTATTATGCGTGTAATCGCCAACCGTGCCATCTCGAGTATCCTCGCTTCTCAGCGCCCGCTACTGCGAATCCCGCGGCCCGAAAAGCACCGATCCCGGGCGAATCATTGTCGCCCCCTCCTGGATCGCCAACTCGAAATCGTTGCTCATCCCCATCGAGAGCGTGTCGACGGCGTGATCAGGATACGCTGACTGCAGGCGTTTGTAAAAGCCTCGCAGGTACGCGAACGCCGCGCGGATCTGTTGCTCGTCGTTAGTGAAAGGGCCTATCGTCATCGCACCGCGAAGCTCGAGCGCATCAAGCTTAACGATTGCTGCGGCGGCCTCAAAAGCTTGATCAATCGATTCGAACCCGTGTTTCGTCGACTCTCCGGAAGTATTCAGCTCGAGTAATACCTGTACCGTTTCACCGTGGTTGCGGTAACGCGCGGCGAGTTTCTCGGCGATCTCGATCCTGTCTACCGACTGCACCCAACGCGCGAGCCCAGGCAGATGCTTGACCTTATTGCTCTGCAAGTGACCGATAAAATGCAGCTCAATATCCTCGGGTAACTGCGGATACTTCTCCACCGCCTCCTGAACACGGCTCTCGCCGAAGATTCGCAGCCCGCAGTCGTATGCTTCGCGGATGCGCTCAACCGGCACCGTCTTGGTCACCGCCACCACCACAATATCTTCGGCGCTACGCCCGCTGCCTTCAGCGGCGTTCCGGACGCGGTCCTGCAGTTCCTTTAGGCGATCTGAAAACATGGCCTCGGTAGAGTACCATACCACAGGCCGCTTGACTACGCCGGTCGTTCTTGAGTAGCCTCCAAGTGTTCTGCGTTTGCCTGAAACAACACCTATTGGAATGAAGCGGGAATACCATAATGAACGAAACGCTCTGGTCGGAACGACAGAAATCAACCTGGAAAACCAAACTTGGTCTCGCCGAGATGCTCAAAGGCGGCGTCATCATGGACGTCACCAACGTGGAGCAAGCGCAAATTGCCGCTGAGGCCGGGGCGCAGGCGGTAATGGCGCTTGAACGCGTACCGGCCGACATTCGTGCGCAAGGAGGAGTCGCGCGGATGTCGGATCCCGGGATGATTGCCGCGATTCAGAAGGCGGTCTCAATACCGGTAATGGCCAAATGCCGCATTGGGCACTTTGTAGAGGCCCAGATTCTCGAAGCGCTTGGTGTGGATTTTGTCGACGAAAGCGAGGTACTGACTCCGGCCGACAACTCTTTCCACGTCGATAAGCATAAGTTCCGGGTGCCCTTTGTCTGCGGCTGTCGCGACCTCGGTGAAGCGCTCAGGCGCATCGGCGAAGGCGCGGCGCTGATCCGCACTAAGGGAGAAGCCGGTACCGGCGACATCGTTGAGGCGGTGCAGCATCTGCGCAGCGTGCGCGACGGTATTCGGCGGCTAACCAATCTCCCGGGTGAAGAGCTGATGAGCGAAGCGAAGTCAATCGGCGCGCCGTACGACCTGGTTGTCGAGGTTTCACTCACCGGCCGCTTGCCGGTTCCCAACTTCTCCGCAGGTGGCGTGGCAACCCCGGCAGATGCCGCGCTAATGATGCAGCTCGGCGCCGAGGCGGTTTTTGTCGGCTCGGGTGTGTTCAAGTCGTCCGACCCGGTCAAACGCGCACGCGCGATCGTAGACGCGGTAGCGCACTACCAAGACCCCGAACGGCTGGTTCAGCTCTCGCATAACCTCGGTGACCCAATGAGCGGCATCGCGACAGAACAGCTGGAAAACGAACAAAAGCTTGCCGGCCGCGGCTGGTAGATTCCGGACCTGTCGCCGAGGTTTCGGGTAAGACTCACGTGCAGCGTGTAGGAATCGTGGCATTCCAGGGGGACGTAGACAAGCATGGCGCCATGCTTACGGCGATCGGCGCCGAGCCGGTTGAGGTCCGCACACAACGGGAGCTCACCATCGTCGACCGCCTCATCATACCGGGCGGCGAGAGCACCACAATCGGCATGTTGATGGAACGCGAGGGGTTGCTCGCAGCCGTTCGCCATCGCCTCAACGAAGGCATGCCGGTATTCGGGACCTGCGCCGGTATGATTCTGCTCGCCGACAAGATTATCGAGAGCAGCCAACCACGGGTAGGCGGCCTGCGGATCACGGTTGAGCGCAACGGTTACGGGCGCCAGCTCGAGAGTTTTGAGACGGCATTGCCGGTGCCGGAGCTCGCCGCGGCACCCATTTCGGCGGTCTTTATTCGGGCGCCGATTGTGCGGGCGCTCGGCGCTGGTGTGCGGGCGCTTGCGCGCTTCGAAGACGTCGCGGTGCTCGTGCGGCAAGACCACCTGCTCGCCGCATCGTTTCACCCCGAGCTCACCCGGAGCACGGAAGTGCATCGTTATTTTCTGTCGCTGTAGTTCCCTTTACTCGGCTGATGCGGTTTACTCAGCGCTCGCGCACAAGGTTGTACGCCAACACGTCGGCTAAACGTTCGCGCGCTTCGGGCGTGAGCTCTTCAAGCTCCGCGATCATACGCTCGCAGCGCTTCTTGAGCTCGTTGATGTCCGCCTCGACCTGTTCGGGCACCCGGTAGCGCTGCAGGCAGTCGTGGACAAACTCCAGATCACGCTCGTTGATCTCCTGTGAGCCGAACACTTCTGCCAACCGTTCGCGGTCCTCGTCAGAAGCGCTGCGGAACAGATACAGCCGGAACAGGGTCTTCTTGTCGGCCCTAATATCGGACCCCACCGGTTTGCCGATGGTTTCGGTGCTACCGAACAGTCCCAGCTGGTCGTCCTTGATTTGAAAAATTACCCCAAGCTCCTCGCCAAGGCGGCCGAGCTTGCCAACGGTTTCCGCCTCGCGTCCGGCTATGATTGCACCGGTCATCAGCGGCAATGAGAAGGTATACCGCCCGGTCTTGTACCGGTACAGCCGCACCACGTCGGCAGCAGTGATCGTATCCGCGGCGACGCCGTGCTCAACATCCTTCATCTGCGCAAGCCCTACCTGTGCGATCTCGCGAGCCAGCAACTGCACTACCCGCGTTCGCAGCGCAGGGTCAAGCTCCAACTCCGAGATCAACTCTACGGCGAGCAGCATCGCTACATCCCCAATGCAAATTCCCATCGAGGCGCCGTAGTGCTCGGCATCGGCGATGCCGCGCTCTTCGGCACGCTGCGCATAACTGTAGTACACCGACGGCTTTCCCCGCCGAGTAGTGTCACGGTCCATGATGTCGTCATGAATTAACAAGAACGACTGAACCAACTCAAGAGCGGCAGCGGCGCGTAGATGCTCTCGATTCGGCGCGGCTCCGCATAGCTCGGCGCCGAAAACAACGAACGCGCCGCGCACCATTTTCCCGCCGGCAATGAACTCATCGAGCACGCCCGCGACCTCCGGGCCAAACTCATTCACGTTCGCCAACCATGATGCGCTGCGCTGCAGGTACCGGCGCAGCTCTTCGCAAATCGCCTCACGCTGCGTCGCCACGTACTGCTGTATCATGAGATCCTCTTTCAGAGTGAGTTTATCTGCAGTGCCGTTCGCTCTGCAGCCGGACTGTCGGCAGCAACGAGTTCCAGACCCCCCTCCACAGAATGCGCAACCGCGACGGCTTCACTTTTCGCTCATACACCACGAACGGGTTTCGCCCAATCTGCCGGCCTGTCCATTTGTACATATCGGCGGCGGTCTTGATTGGAATGAGACTGCGGCGCGGCAGGAACCGGTACCCGGCCTCGGCCTCGCACTGCCACTGATGGTAACGCTCCAGCTGCGCGTTGATAAAGCGCATGAACTCCGGTGCGTCTTCCGCCGCGGTGCCGCACCTCAGATCGGCAAGCGTAGTCTCGCCAATGGGCAAGTAACAGCGACCGAACGAGTTGTCTTCTTCGATGTCACGGATGAAGTTGATGTACTGCATGGCACGCCCCAACATGCGCGCCGGCATCTGCGCCTCGGAGGGAAGGTTCAGCAGCGTTGCCATGTACAAACCTACAACCTCGGCCGAACCATAGACGTACTCCAGGGTCTCTTCGATGGAGCTGTATGTGGATTTCTTTAGGTCTAGCTCCATTGAATGCAGAAACGCGTCGGCCCAGCTGTGCTGAAAGCCGCACCTGCGCTCCAGCTCGCAGAACGCATCGATAATCTCATTCCCGCTTGCCTTGCCGAAACGCGCCTGTTCGTAGGCGGACTTGAACCGATAAAACGCTTCGCGTTGCTGCGGAAGCGCATCTACAAAGTTATCTGCAACCCGGACAAACCCGTACAACGCATAGACGTCCCTGCGTGTCTGCTTTGGAAAAAACAGGCTGGAGTTGAAATAGGTTCGACTGCCGCCTTTAAACGTTTCAAGGTGCAGAACTGAAACGCTCATACGACTTCCTGCCTGACGATGTCACGGGCTATCCGCGAGGCGATAAACGTCATTGGAACGCCGACGCCCGGATGCGTGTACTGCCCCGAGTAGAACAAGCCGCGCACCTTGCGACTGCGCATCTGCGGACGGAATACCGCAGTCTGGAACAGCGTGTGCGCTAGTCCCAGCGAGGTCCCGCTATACGCGTTGTAATCGGAACGAAAGTCACGGTGCGAGTAGATGCGCTTGAGTAGAATATCACTATTCATGTCATTCCCCGAGACGGCACTGAAGTGGTCCATAACGTATTGAACTAATCGCTCGCGAACCTCGTCGGTATCTTCAAGCCGAGGTGACACCGGTACGAGAAAGAATACGTTTTCCGTACCTGCAGCAGCTACCCCCGGATCGTCGTACGAAGCGCAACTCACGTAATACGAGGGATGGTCGGGCCACTGAGGGTGCTTGAAAATGGCGTCGAAATGGGGTTTCCAAGGCTGAGAGAAATACAGATTGTGGTGCGCGATGTTCTTCAGTTTCCGGTTGTAGCCGAGATACACAATCAGCATCGTCGGCGCCAAGGTGCGCGCGCGCCAATAGCGCTCGGAGTAGGTACGGTGTTCGGGAGCGAGCAACTCCAGCTCGGCATGCGCATAATCGGCATTCACCACTACCGCGTCAGCCCCAACTTCGCCTTCCGCGGTGCGGACACCCTTTATGCCGCCGTTCTCCACCACAATTTCCTGAACCGGCTCTCCGAGGTGAATCTCAACACCGTTTTCGCGCAGGAGACGCTCGAGCCCCGCCACCATCGCCGCCATCCCACCCTTGGGGAACCACACACCCTGGTTGAGATCAATATGCGACATAATCGAGTACAAAGCCGGAGCCTGTTCGGGACTTGTCCCGAGAAACACCATCGCGTATTGCAGGATCTGCCGCGCCCGCTCGTCTCGGAAGTAGCGCCCAACGAACCGATCAAGACTGGAGAACACGTTCAGTTTGAGCCCTTCGGTCATCAGCCGCCAGTTAAAGAACTGAAACAGACTGCGGTACTCGCGGTACAGGAACTCGCCTACCGCCACGTCGTACTTGTACTCGGCAGCTTTGAGGTACTCGCGCAGCTTCGCCCCGCCGCCGCGTTCGAAGCTCTCGAACAACGCCTCGCTTTCCGCGATTCGAGGCGTCACGGTCACCGGTTCGCTGTTCTGGAAGAACACGCGATACGAAGGGTCGAGCTGCTGCAGATCGTAATAGTCCTCACGCCGGCATCCGACGTCGCTGAAGAACCGTTCAAACACCTCCGGCATCAGGTACCAAGATGGCCCCATGTCGAACACGAAGCCGTGCGACCGCCACGATCGAGCACGGCCCCCCAATTCGTTGTTCTTCTCAAGCAGCGTGACCCGATATCCGGCATGCGCCAGATACGCAGCCATCGTCAACCCGCCGAAACCGCCTCCAACTACACAGACCCGCTTGTTCATAGACTCCTGCATCATCTCTCAGTTTCCGAAAAATATACCAAACTATTGATGATCAAGAAACACTGCCTTTTGCATTTCCCCGCAATCCACATCACAAAAGACCGTCCGCACGAGATTCCGCGTACACGTTGACACGCTGTGCCGCCCCGTCTACAGTCAAGACAAGGGAGGTGTTCATGCACAAGATTCTGACAAGTATAGGTATTGCCCTCATACTCAGCACCCCGGCCTTTGCAGGCGGCGCAAGCGAGCCTGAAGAACCTGAAGTTGTTATTGCACCAAACAAGGTAGTGGAGATCCACTATGAAGGCAAGCTCAGCGACGGAAGCGTGTTCGACAGCTCGGCCGATCAGGAGCCGCTGGAGTTCGTGTTCGGTGTCGGCATGTTGATTCCGGGATTGGAACAAGGGCTTGAAGGGTTGGCCGTGGGTGAGACTGCAACGATTGAGGTTAAGGCCGAGGATGCGTACGGCCTGCGCGAGGATCAGGCGGTCCATGAGATTCCGCGGCAAGAGATTGACCCGGAGATACAGCTTGAAGAAGGGATGCAGTTAGTCGGCCAGTCCCCACAGGGCCCAATGATCGTTACCGTCGTCGAATTCGATGATCAGACCGTCACAATTGACTTCAATCACCCTTTGGCCGGCGAGGACCTGACCTTCAATATTGAAGTGGTCTCTGTCCAGGACGTATCTGAAGAAGAGCTCGACGAGATGCTCGGCCCTCGTTCCGGTGGGCAGCCCATACCAACCGAATGAGGTTTTTCAGCGTAACTACACGCTGATTCGGCACTCACCGTCAAAGGCTTCACGATGAACGACCGCATCTTGAAGCCTTTTTCTGGTTTAGGGCGCCTCCTACGCTGTTGTTCACCGCATATTACGTAAATTTTCCGGCCTAAGACCCCCACGAGCGCGGGTTCGGCTCCAAAAATTACGTCAAAAGTGCATATTTTAGGCTCTAGCGTCGCAATGAGCAAAATTTTTTCCAAAAAAACGACCAATTTGGCTTTAGACCTTGACCTATAGCTCGGGAATCACTACTATGGCGCAATCTTGAACGGTCAAAGCATCACGAAGGGAGGCTTTGTATATGGAACATACCAAAAAGACTGGTGCTGAGGTGATTGTCGACCTGGTTCAGCAGCAGGGCGTTGAGTACATTTTCGGTCTTCCCGGGGGAGCCGCGATTCCAATTTTCGACGCGCTGGTTGATTCTCCGGTGAAGCTCATCCTTAGCCGCCATGAGCAGGGTGCCACTCATATGGCCGACGGCTTCGCGCGTGCAACCGGGCGCCCAGGGGTCGTACTGGTAACCTCAGGTCCGGGCGCTACCAACACGATAACCGGACTGCTCACCGCGCACATGGACTCTGTACCAATGGTGATACTGTGCGGCCAGCAGACTACCTGGAACCTAGGTCTAGATGCCTTCCAGGAAGCCGATGTTTCCGGCATTTCGTATCCGGTTATCAAACATTCGTACCTGCTCAAAGATGCGATAGACATTCCGCGTGTTGTGCGCGAGGCCTTCCATATCGCACGAACCGGGCGTCCCGGACCGGTACTGATCGACATCCCGAAGGACGTGTCGAGTGCGATGATTGACCCCAACTATAACGAAGAGTTCCATCTGCCCGGCTATGACGTGCCGCAGGACGGAGCGCGCGAGGACATTGAGAAAGCCGCGCGAATGCTGCAAGAGGCGCGCAGGCCGGTGTTGCTCGTTGGGCAGGGGGCGGTGATCTCGGGCGCCAACAAGGCGGTGACTTACCTCGCCGAGAAACTGCAGATCCCGGTGACCAACACCTTGCTTGGAAAAGGCTGTTTCCCGGAAACGCATCCTTTGAGCATGGGGATGTTGGGTATGCACGGTACGGCCTACGCCAACAAAGCGGTGGACGCCTGCGATTTGATCGTCTCTATCGGCTCACGCTGGGACGACCGCATCGTCGGTAATCCCAAGAAGTTCTGCGTGAACGCCAAAAAGGTCCACATCGACATCGATGCATCCGAGTTTCACAAAACACTCAGGATGGACTGCTGCATACACGGAGATGCCAAGAATGTGGTTGAGGAGCTCGCTGCGATTGCCGAACGTGGCGACACGCACGAATGGCTTGCGCAGATTGAGGAGTGGAAAAGGCTGCACCCATTGAAATTCCGCAAGAGCGGGAAGCTCAAGGCCCAACATGTCATTGATGAGTTCTATAACCAAACGAACGGGAAAGCCTACTTAACCACCGACGTGGGCCAGCACCAGATGTGGGCAGCGCAGTACTTCCTCACCAACGAGCGATTTCACTGGCTGTCCTCCGGGGGTGCAGGAACCATGGGATTTGGGTTCCCGGCGGCGATTGGCGCTCAGTTCGCCCACCCCGAGTCAACGGTAATCGCGATAGTAGGGGACGGCGGTTTCCAGATGACGCAGGCCGAGCTGTCCACCGCGGTAATACACAAACTGCCGATCAAGATCGTGATCATCAACAACGCCTATCTCGGCATGGTGCGCCAGTGGCAGAACCTGTTCTACGAAAACCGGCTGTCGGGAGTCGATCTCGAAGGCAATCCGGATTTTGTGAAGCTAGGCGAGGCCTACGGCTGCAAAGGTATTCGCATTCGCCGCAGTGCCGATGTTCGTCGGCTGGTCTCAGCAGCCTTAGCGTACAACGATGGGCCTTGCATCATTGATGTCGAGGTTGAGAAGGAAGATAACGTCTTTCCTATGATTCCGGCCGGCGCCTCGATGGGCGACATGATTCTCGAACCGGCGCTGAAGTCGCAGAACGACACGAGCGCGAAAATCAAACTCGATAGACCAGTGGGGAGCACGTAAGTCATGAAGAGCACAAACGGAAACGGGAATGGAACGGGTACGGTTCCCACCAGCGCAAAGGCGCCCGAGCTTCAGAATAACGGTTCAGCCGAAGAAAAGCACACGATCAGCCTGTTCGTCAGCAATAAGCCCGGCGTGCTGATCCGCATCGCGCTGGTGTTTGCTCGCCGGGGATACAACATTGACAGCCTCGTGGTATCCCCCTCCACCAATCCGGCGTATTCGACGATGAATATCGTCGCGACCGGCGCGAAAGACGTACTGGACCAGATCTTGAAGCAGCTCAACAAACTGATCGACGTGGTGCACGCCTCCGACCGCACCGGCGAGAACATCCTGCAGCGTGAGCTCGCGCTGATCAAGGTCAACTGCGAGCCGGAAGTCCGTAAGGACGTGCTGCAGCTCGCGCATTCGCTGAACTGCGAGGTCTTGGACATTAGCGAGCATAGTATTACACTGCAGATCACCGGCGAGTCCGAGAAACTCGACGGCGCCAACCGGGTGTTCGAACGCTACGGGGTGCTGGAAATCATGCGCACCGGTAAGGTTCTGATGGCTCGGGGTGAGCAGATGACGCCGTGAGTACACGGCGGTTCAATGCAGACATCATGAGTAGGAGTACACATGGCCGAGAATCTGTTTAACAGGGTCTGGGATCTGCACAAGGTAAAACAGCTGGAGTCCGGTCAGGATCAGCTGTTCATTGGGTTGCACTTGATACACGAGGTAACCTCACCGCAAGCGTTCGACATGCTGAGGGAGCGCGGTCTCAAGGTTCTGTACCCCGAGCGCACCTTTGCGACCGTTGACCACATTGTCCCGACCGCCTCGCAAGAAAGACCCTTCGCAGACGCGCTTGCCGAGGAAATGATGCAAGCGATCGAGCGCAACACCGCCGAACACGGTATCGAATTTTTCGGTCTAAGCACCGATATGCAGGGGATCGTGCACATTATCGGTCCCGAGCTGGGATTGACCCAGCCGGGCATGACAATCGCCTGCGGGGATTCGCATACCTCAACCCACGGTGCCTTTGGTTCAATCGGCTTTGGGATCGGCACATCGCAGATCCGTGACGTCCTGGCAACGCAGTGTATGGCGATAAGCCGGCCTAGGGTGCGGAAGATCGACGTGCGCGGATCACTCTCGCACGGGGTATACGCCAAAGACATTATCCTAAAGATCATCGCCTCACTCGGTGTGCACGGCGGTATCGGTTACGCGTACGAGTATTCCGGCGAGGCAATCCGGAAGCTCTCGATGGAGGAGCGAATGACGATCTGCAACATGAGCATCGAGGGCGGAGCACGAGTGGGCTATGTCAGTCCCGACGAGACAACCTACGAGTACATGAAAGGCCGGCGTTACGCGCCGGCGGCTGAACACTTCGAGCATGCAAAGGAGTATTGGAACAGCATTGCATCGCCCGAAGACGCCGAGTACGACGACGTATTTGAACTGAATGCGGGCGAGCTGGAACCTATGGTCACCTGGGGTATCAACCCCGGTCAGGCCGTTGGAATCACGGAGCGGACACCGCGCGTTTCCAAGATCGACCGTGACCACCGTGAGGTTGCCGAGAAGGCTTATGCACACATGGGGTTTCGAGAAGGTGATACGATCAAGGGCAAGCCGATAGACATCGCGTTTCTCGGTTCGTGCACCAACGCCCGTATCAGCGATCTGCGCGAGGCGGCGCACTACCTGCAGGGTAAGCGCGTAGCTTCCTCAGTCCGGGCGTTCGTGGTGCCGGGTTCCAAGCAGGTGGCCAAACAGGCCGAGGCCGAAGGCTTGCCCGGGATCTTCACCGAAGCTGGATTCGAGTGGCGCGCCGCAGGTTGTTCCATGTGCCTCGCAATGAACCCCGACAAGCTTGAAGGACGACAGCTGTGCGCAAGCTCGTCCAATCGAAACTTCATCGGTCGCCAGGGCTCACCGACAGGCCGAACCGTGCTGATGAGCCCCACCATGGTCGCCGCCGCGGCAGTCAACGGTAGCGTGGTAGACATCCGGGAACACCTGTAAGGAGGGTCGGCATGCAGGAGCAACACGCGGCAATCCAGTATGTAGAGGGGCGCGGTATTCCTCTGCGAGGCAACGACATCGACACCGATCAGATCATCCCGGCGCGCTTCATGAAACGGGTTACGTTCGAAGGTCTCGGGGAGTTTGCATTCTACGACCACCGCTACGATACCGACGGCAGTCCAACCAAGCAACATCCGCTGAATGACTCGCGTTTCCGGGGCGGCTCCATACTGATCGTCAACAGCAACTTCGGCTGCGGCTCCTCGCGTGAGCACGCGCCCCAAGCGCTCGCTCGCTTCGGGATCCGCGCCGTTATCGGAGAGTCGTTCGGAGAAATCTTTGCCGGAAACTGTATTGCCATGGGCATCCCGGCGATCTCGCTTCCGCACCACGATATCGAACAGATCATGCAAGCGGTAGAGGCGGAGCCCGCCACACCGATTACGGTGTACATCAGAGACGAGGTGCTTTCGATCGGTGAGCATCGCTATCACTTTGACCTCTCGCCGGCCTACCGTAACGCCTTGCTCTCCGGGGCGTGGGACTCTACCTCGGCAATGCTCAATAATCTAGAAGAGACCAAGAAGACTGCGCAGCGCTTACCCTACACCCGCAATTTTGAACCGGCAGGGGCACAATGAGCGACGGATACAACACCCGCAGTCGCGTGATGACCTCAGGTGTACAACGCACCGCCAACCGTGCTATGTTCCGCGCGGTCGGCTTTACGGACGAAGACTTCAACAAACCGCTGGTGGGCATCGCCTGCGCCGACAGCGACGTCTCGCCCTGCAACGTCCATCTCGCGGAGATCGCCGAGCACTCTAAGGCCCGGCTAAGAGAGCTCGGCTCCATGCCGGTTACCTTTCACACCTTCGTCATCACCGACGGACAGGCAATGGGACACGAAGGTATGAAGTGCTCACTCATCAGCCGCGACACTATCGCCGACATTATTGAGCTCGATGCGCGCGGCCACCAAATGGATGCGCTGCTCGGCATCGGTGGGTGCGACAAGACAATCCCGGGCACAGTGATGGGTATGTTACGTCTCAACGTGCCGAGCGTGTTCGTGTACGGCGGTTCCATCAAACCCGGCGACCACAACGGCCGGCCGGTGGATATTGTATCGGCGTTTGAGGCAGTTGGGGCATACAGCTCCGGCAGGATCGAAGAAGCCGAGCGCCACGCCATTGAGTGTGCCGCATGCCCCGGCCCCGGCGCATGCGGAGGGATGTACACCGCGAATACTATGGCCTCCGCGATGGAAGCGCTCGGTATCGGTGTCACCGACAACGCCTCGGTGCCCGCGGTGGAACCGGCGCGCACCGACATCATGCTCCGCTCAGCCGAGGCTCTGGACGCCGCAATCCGCAGCGATCGCAAACCGAAGGACTTCCTCACTCGCAAGTCTTTTGAAAATGCAATCCGGGTCACGATGGCGCTCGGCGGCTCCACTAACGCCGTGCTGCACCTGCTTGCGCTCGCGCGCGAAGCGGATGTCCCGCTGACCATTGAAGACTTCAACACCTTCTCCGACACTACCCCGGTGCTCTGCGATATGAAGCCGGCGGGGCGCTACGTGATGGACGATCTCTATCGGGTGGGCGGCGTAAAGATGGTGATGCGTATGCTGCTCGACAACGGCATGCTGCACGGGGACTGCATGACGGTCACCGGCAAGACCGTGGCCGAGAATCTCGCCGGCGTGCGGGTACGGCTCAGCGGCCAGGACGTAATCCACGACTTCGACAACCCGGTCAAGCGCAACGGGCCGTTTATGATACTGCATGGGAACCTCTCTCCCCACGGCGCCGTTCTGAAGTCCGCGGGAATGGAAGAGGTGGTGCACTCCGGTCCGGCGCGCGTGTTCGAGGCGGAGGAGCAGGCGCTTGACGCCATCATGAACAACCACGTGCGCTCCGGCGACGTGGTCGTAATCCGCTACGAGGGTCCGCGCGGCGGGCCGGGTATGCGCGAGATGCTGTCGCCGACTGCGGCGATTGCCGGAGCAGGCTTAGCCAAAGAGGTCGCGCTGATTACCGACGGCCGCTTTTCGGGCGGAAGCCACGGCATGGTCGTTGGACATGTTGCACCGGAGGCTTTTGACGGCGGACCGCTCGCGCTGGTTCAGGAGGGCGATCTCGTTACAATCGACAGTACCGCCAAACTGCTGCACCTCGACGTTGCAGACGAGGAGCTTGAACGCCGCCGCGAGGCATGGCGCCGGCCTGAGCTGCGCTACACCAGCGGGGCGTTGTACAAATACGCGCAGCTTGTCGGCAGCGCAAGCGAGGGCGCTCTCACCTGTTGAGCCTCCCGGTCACGACCAAAACGCCAGACGCGAATGCCGGCGATCGCCCGCCGCACGCCGGTGTTGACAGCATGCTCAAGCCTCGTTGTACCCTACTAATAGTGAACGTTGGAAGCACGAACCGGTAAGGGGTCGCAGCGTGGGGCGGTCAGGTCCCAGCCGCCGGATCCCGGGAGGTGAGCCGTGCGTGGAATCAGTTTCACAAACCAATTTACTCTCGTCATTGCCTCGGTGACGATGGTCGTATTGGCGGCTGCAGCGTGTGAGCGTCGCGAAGAAACGGTAGAAGAAGCCGCGCCCCCCGAAACGGTCTACTCCTGGATCGATGAGATCGTGGTGCTGCAAGAGACCGACACTTCGAGCGCAATCGCCCGCTTGGCGGCCGGCGATTTCGATATGTACGCCGGGGGAGTCTCGAGCCCGGACATACTCGAGGAGATCCAGGCACAGGGGTTGGCGTTTGAAGAATCGTTCGGGCAATCGGCGGAACTAACCTTCAATCCCTCGGGCCCGGAATTCGAGGGAACCGGCGAGCTCAACCCCTTCTCAGAGCCGCGCATTCGCGAAGCGATGAATCTACTGGTGGACCGCGACTACATCGCCGAGGAAATCTACGGCGGCTTAGCTAAACCGCGCTACCACCCCATTTCGGGGGCCTTTCCCGATTACGCCCGGGTAGCAGGTGAGGCGCGTGCGCTCGAGATGGAATACGCCTACGACCCCCAACGGGCCGAAGAAATCATAACCGAACAGATGGAGCGGCTCGGCGCCGAGCGTAAAGACGGTGTTTGGCGTTACGAAGACGAGCCGGTTGAACTCATATTTGTGATCAGAACCGAAGACGAGCGCCGCGAAGTGGGCGATTATGTCGCCAACCGGCTGGAAGACATCGGATTTAAGGTGGACCGCTTGTACCGCACTGCAGATGAAGCTTCTGCCTTGTGGATCGGCTCCCATCCGTCGGAGGGTCGTTTTCACTTGTACACCGGCGGTTGGATTGCTACGCTGGTCAACCGTGACCAGGCCGCCGCCTTTGACTTCTACTACACGCCGCGCAGTCTCCCTCAGCCGCTGTATCAGGCCTACGAGCCAAGCCCTGAGTTCGACGCGCACTCCCAACGGCTGGCCCAGCGGGAGTACAGCACGCTCGCCGAACGCAACGAGCTGTTTGCCGAGGCGTTGCGCCTCGCGCTCCAGGATTCCGCGCGCGTGTGGCTGGTCGACCAGGTTGTCGCCACACCGCGGCAGCCGAGTGTAAGCGTTGCTGCCGATCTCGGCGGCGGGGTGAGCGGCGCACGGCTGTGGGCGCTCACCTTGCAGAAGGACGGCGGCGGCGAGTTCCGGCTTGGAACCCCCGGTATACTCACCGAGCCGTGGAATCCGCTTGACGGCAGCAATTGGGTGTATGACCAGATGATCATCCGTGCCACCTCCGACGAGGGCACTAAGCGTGATCCCTTTACCGGACTTCCATGGCCGCAGCGCATTGAATCGGCTGAAGTGACCGTACAGGACGGGCTTCCGGTCACCCGAACGCATGACTGGGTGACCCTCGAGTTCGCCGAACGAATAGAAGTGCCTGAAGATGCGTGGGCCGGGTGGGACCCGGTCGCCCAGGAGTTCACAACCGTCGGCGAGGAACACCCCGAAGGGATGACTGCCCGGCGGCGTAGTATCGTAACGTATCCTGAGGATTTCTTCGAAATTATGTGGCACGACGGTTCGCAGATTTCAACCGCAGACATCGTGCTCGGCATAATCTTGACCTTCGACCGCGCCAAAGAAGAAAGCACACTGTTCGACGCAGCACAACTGCCGGGTTACGAAAGCTTCATCCGGAACTTCCGCGGTATTCGGATTACCTCAGAGAACCCGCTTACGATCGAATACTACGCCGACAACTACTTCCTCGACGCCGAGGCGAATGTGTCGACCTTTTTCCCCACCTACGCACACGGAGCCGGAGCGTGGCACCAGCTCGCGCTCGGCATCCGTGCTGAGATCAACGAGCAGCTTGCCTTCAGCGCCGACAAAGCCGACCGGCTTGAAGTGGAATGGGCGAGCTACGTAAGCGGACCCAGCCTCAAAATCCTTGCCGAAGAGCTTGAACAAGCGCAAGCGGAGAACTACCTGCCTTATGAACCGGTATTGGCTGAGTACGTTGATGACAACGAGGTTGCCGAGCGCTGGGAGAATCTTGCCGCCTGGTATGAAAGGATGAACCACCTCTGGGTGGGCATTGGGCCGTTCAAGCTCACCGGAGTCCGGCCGGTAGAAGGCACGGTCGTGCTCGAACGCTTTGAGCACTTCCCTGACCCGTTTGAAAAATGGGAACGCTTCGACGAACCGGCGATCGCCCAAGTGGATATACACGGACCTTCCTCCGTGGTGCCGGGCGAGGAAGCCGTATTCGAGATTGAAGTGTCGTACGACGGGCGCCCATATGATGCCGATGACATCGATACGGTGCAGTATCTCGTATTCGACGCAACCGGCGCTCTCCAATACATAACCGGCGCCGAGCACACGGGGGATGGAATTTACAGAGCAATACTCGACGCCGAGCTGACCAACGAGCTTCAAACCGGGGCTACCAGAATCGAGGCCGTTGTCGTGCCCTTGATCGTCAGTATCCCTACCTTCGAGTCGCGAGAGTTCGTGGTCATCCCCTAAAAGGCCAATGCATACACACCACGTAACAGAGCAGCCTGCGCCTCCCTCGAGCTCGGACAGTACCTCGCCTACCGGCAAAGGCGATTCCTCCGCGCGCGTCGTCCGCTATATCCTCGGGCGTCTGTTCGCGATTGCGGCAACGGTCGCCGTTGCGGCCTACATCGCCGTACTGATCGCCAATATGGGCGGCTACGTCGACGAAATTCGCTACGCGCAGATCCAGGAACGGATCGTGATGCGGGTCGGCGCCGATGAAGAGCTGATGGAGTTACCGAGCGAGCGCAGGGCCGAATTAGTGGAAGCGATGGTTGATCGCGAAACTACACGCCGCGGGCTCGACCAGCCGTTCATGATTCGCAGTTTTCGCTATCTCGGCAACGCGCTGACGCTGAACCTCGGGCGCTCACATGACATGACAAGCGATTCCGGTTCCCGCCTCGTACGTCTTATCATCTTAGAACGGCTCGCGCCGACGTTGTTGCTATTTGCAACCGCCGAGTTAGGCCTGTTCGGTATTGCTATTTTTGTAGCCCTTTACCTCTCGCGGCGCTACGGCAGCAAGCTCGACCGCCTGTTCGTGGCCTTGGCCCCGACCTCGGCCGCGCCGAGCTGGTTTTACGGAATATTTCTGATTCTGATTTTTGCCGCCTTGCTAGGTTGGCTACCGTTCGGTGGCATGGTAGCCGCCCCCGCGCCCGCGAATCCGTTATTGTACGCCCTGAGTGTGATGCGCCACTTATTGCTTCCCGTCGCGGCGATCATCATCAGCGCGCTCTTCCTGGCGGTATATTCCTGGCGCACTTTCTTTCTGATTTACTCCAGCGAGGACTACGTAGAGCTCGCCAAGGCCAAGGGACTGACTTCCGCGGCAATTGAGCGCCGCTATGTCTTGCGTCCAACGTTACCTACCATCATCACATCGTTCATGCTGAGCATCATCGGGCTCTGGACCGGCGCGATCGTCCTTGAACGCGTGTTCAACTGGCCCGGCATTGGTACCGTCACAGTGGAAGCGATCAACCTCTATGATACACCGGTTATTCTCGGCACCGTCATTGTCTACGCGTACCTGCTGGGAATTACCGTATTTGTGCTCGATTTCGTTTACGCGCTGGTAGACCCACGAATTAAGGTGGGGCTTGGTAGGAACCGCTCATGAACCGCTTCATCAGCTTCGCTCGAGAGCTCAAGCGTTACCCCTCGGCAATCGCCGGACTTGTGCTGATTGCGTTATTCCTCGCCCTGGCGCTTTATTCGCTAATCATGGTGCCGCAGTCGCACGCGGTACAATTGTGGCGTGCGGGTATCGCCCGGCGTGACTCGCCGCGCAACGCGCGCCCGGTCTGGTACAACGCCCTCCCGTGGGTGAATCTGCCCAGAACCCTTGTACTCGACAGCGCCGAACATCCGGAGCTGAAGCGCTACCGCGAGATTAGCGAGGAGCACAACGAAATCGAGATCGCTTTTGAGTTCGACTATCACTACGATGCGTTCCCGCGCGAGCTCAACCTCTTTCTGCGCTCCGAGTACGAATCGAGAAGACCGTTTGCGAGCGTACGTTGGGTTACGCCCGACGGCCGAAGTTTCAGCCTCAGTGACGGCGGGGTCGATCGCGAACAGAGCATTCGCATCGATCAGCTGCGCGGCCTCCGGCGGGAGCTCGGCGATGTTGCGCCGCGTGTGGGTCTCTTTGCGGATCCTGCTTCCGCCGAGGGAGTCCCGCAGGTATTGCACGGTACCTACCGAGTGGAGATTGAGGGAGTCAGCTTCGAGCCTGACTCTGATATTGAAGCGCGCTTCGTGCGTTACGGACAAGTGCACGGCCTTGCGGGCACCGATCACATACGCCGCGATATCGCGGTAGCGCTTTTGTTTGGAACTCGGCCCGCGCTCGCCTTCGGCATTCTCGCAGCAGTCGGCAGTACCGTCACAACGCTCGTTCTCGCCGCAGTCGGCGTGTGGTTCCGCGGTAAGGTCGACGCGGCAATTCAACGGGTTACCGAAGTAAACATGGTATTGCCGCTGCTGCCGGTTCTCGTGATGGTCGGCACGCTGTATTCGCGCAGCATTTGGGTCATGCTCGGCGTCGTCATTCTGTTTGGAATCTTCAGCGCCGGGATTAAGACCTATCGTGCGATGTTCCTGCAGATCAGGGAACTGGCGTACATTGAAGCCGCGCGCGCCTACGGCGCCGGCAACACTCGGATCATCTTTCGATACATGATCCCGAAAGTGCTCCCCACGCTCATTCCTTCATTCGTGACCGTCATACCCTCGTTCGTGTTCCTGGAAGCGACGCTTGCCATGATAGGTCTAGGTGACCCGGTGTTACCAACCTGGGGTAAAGTGCTCGAAGATGCCTATCGAAACGGTGCGCTGTACCGCGGGCAGTATTACTGGGTTCTATTGCCGAGCTCTCTGTTGATCCTCACCGGCTTGGGCTTCGCGATGTTCGGCTTTGCACTAGACCGTGTCTTTAACCCCCGTTTGAGGGAGAGGTAGGTTTTGCGGACCGAGAAGCTCGTCCTGCATTTCAAAGCTCGTGAAGGAATCGTACGGGCGGTTGACGGGGTCGATCTCACCGTGGAGCCGCGGCGCAGCGTGGCTGTACTCGGCGAAAGTGGTTGCGGAAAGAGCAGTCTTACCAAGGCGATACTGCGGCTGCTACCGCCGAATGTTGCACGCTACGGAGGAAAAGTATTGCTTGACTCGGATGATCTGATGCGGCTTGACGAGGAGACGTTCCGCACGCAGGTTCGCTGGCAGCGAATCGCTCTTGTTCCTCAGGCGGCGATGAACTCCCTTAATCCGGTGACGCGGGTAATCGAGCAGATCGCCGAGCCGCTGCTTGAGCACCGGCGGGCGACAACACACGCTGAAGCGGCCGAACAGGCGCGCGAAGCGTTCGACATAGTGCATGTCCCGCCGGATTTCTTACGGCGTTACCCCTTTGAGCTTTCAGGGGGAATGCGCCAGCGAGTCGTAATTGCGATGGCGCTTATCACCGAGCCCGAGCTCATCATTCTCGATGAGCCCACCAGCGCGCTCGATATTCTCACACAAGCGAACATTATGAATGCGCTGAAAGGCATTAAGGCACGCGTCGCGACGAGGTTTATGCTGATAACCCACGACGTTGCGGCTGCGAGCGAGATTGCCGATAGCGTGGCGGTCATGTACGCAGGACAGATCGTAGAACAGTCCGATGCGGCCCAGTTCTTCGCCGAGGCGCTGCATCCCTACTCCGCGTTTCTGATGTCGAGTGTGCCCACGTTACGGGGAGCAAAAGAGCTGCACGCCATACCCGGACAACCGCCGAGTCTTCTCGCCCCGCCCCAAGGCTGTCGGTTTGCTCCGCGCTGTCCGGAGCGTTTTGACCGCTGCGCGCACGAACCGCCGCCGTTCCGTACGGCATGCGGGCGAGTAGCGAAGTGCTGGCTGTACGAATCACAACGGCAGACGGCGCACGACTGTAGCGCCGGAGAATAGCCTAATGCCCAATGACGTTCTGCTGCAGGCCGAAAATCTGCAAACCCATTTTGAGCTGCGCAAGTTCGGCTTCGTGAGAGCCGGTGAAGTTCGGGCGGTCGACGGCGTTACCTTTCATATCCGGCGAGGTGAGGCGGTAGCGATCGTCGGCGAAAGCGGATGCGGCAAGAGCACTCTCGCGCGCACCGTTCTCGGGCTCTACGAGCCCACCGCAGGGTCGGTGCTGTTCGACGGTGTAGACATGTCCAGCTACGACCGCCGGAAACTCGCGTGGCACCGCCGCCAGGTGGGGTATGTGCAGCAGGACCCTTACGCCGCGCTGCCGCCGTTCATGGACGTACGGCAACTACTGCGTGAACCGCTGCTCGTGAACGGTGTTCGCGACCGCGCCGAGCAGGAGCAACGCATTCGCAGCCGCTTGGAGGAAATCAGACTCACACCGGCTGCAAGCTTCCTTGAGAAGTTCCCCCATCAGCTCTCAGGTGGACAACAGCAGCGCGTGGTAATCGCGCGCGCAAGAATCCTTGACCCACAGCTCATCGTCGCCGACGAACCGGTAAGTATGCTCGACGCCTCGGTACGGGTTGAAGTGTTACAGCTGCTCAGACAACTGCAGCGCAAGCACCGGATGGCGCTGTTATATATTACCCACGACCTGTCGACGGTTCGCTATTTCTGCGAACGGATATTCATAATGTACGGAGCCAAGATCGTTGAGCGCGGGCCGGTAGAGGCGATTCTCGCGAGACCTGAACATCCCTACACCCAGGCGCTTGTAGACGCCATCCCCGACCCCGACGCTGCCAACGCCGGCCAATACCGCAAGGTTCCTGCCGGGGAACCGCCGAGTTTGCTGCATCCGCCTGAAGGGTGCCGTTTCCATCCGCGCTGTTCATTCGCAATTCAAGGGCTATGCGAGCGGCACGATCCACCGGACTTTGAGACCGGCGCCGGGCGGCGGGCAGCGTGTTGGCTGTACCGTGAAGCCGCGGTAGAGCACAACCTGCAGAGGTGAATGATGGCACGTTCAACACGACTGATGTTCGGCGGGTTCGCCGGAATGCTGACCGGCTGGCTGTTTCTCATGGCGATCACGATTCGGCTGATCCCACCGGCGTTCGTGCCGGCATTCGCCGCCTATGCGGTGAGTTTTTTTGGACTTGCCGCGGGCTTGGTGGGCGTGTATATCAGGTGGGAGCAGGGATCACAGACCGGCAGCACCGCCGGGCCGGGCCGTTCTCAGTAAACTGCGATATCGCGACGATATTGGCTTTGGGACCTCTTTCCAAGTTCCGGCTTCTGCTGATAGGCTGACCGGTATGATTGAAGTTGCCAAACAGAATGGGGAAACGTACGCCGTTACCGTCGCCGGCCGGCGGACGACACGCCACCGCGTAAGACTGACGTCTGATTACTACCACAAACTGACGGAAGGGAAGGTCTCACCGGAGGAGCTCATCGAAGCCTCCTTCACGTTTCTGCTCGAGCGCGAATCCAACACCAGCATCCTGACGGAGTTCGACCTTCCCGTGATCGCGACGTATTTTCCCGAGTACGAAGCGGAAATCAAGAAGCGGCTGGGATGAACGGCAATGTGAGCGGGTGCTCACCGTTACGCAGGCCGGCTGTCGCGCAATTGTTGTCGAATGCGCAGTCTCGCGGATGCGCGTGAGCATCGCCGCACGTATGAAACGCTGCAGAAAGGCTAGGACCGGATGCCGGAGCGGGGAGCTCGCTTAATCCGCCTTCTCCGGAATTTCGACCGGCTTGTTCCCTCTTGCCGACTCATAGATGTAATGGCAGATTTCGTTAAGGCGGCGTCCTTCTCTGCCGTTTATCGCGGGTTCTCTGTTCTCATCTATTGCCCGGCACATATCCTCAATCTGGAGCTTATGCCATGTTATGGGGAAAGCCATCGGATCACGGGCGCCTGTTCCCGTTTCCTCCGCTACGTCTCCCGGTGCATCTTCCGGGCCGGGATCCTTTATTTCCCACATCTTTATGCTTCCCTGCTCGATAACAATCGTACCCCTAGTGCCATGGAGCTCCAGCCGCTCCGGCGTGCCGGGATAGAGCGACGTAGCTGCTTCAAGCGTGCCGAGAGCTCCATTCCTGAACTGTATGTTTACAACTCCTAGATTCTCCACATCAATATTCTTGTGAACGGGTGTTGTCGCTATTCGTGCATACACTTCGCTGACCGGTCCGAACAGCCACAGCAAAAGGTCCAGTGAATGCCCCGCCTGGCCAAATATTACCCCGCCGCCCTCTGTTGTTATCTTGCCCCGCCAGTCATCCCCGTCATAGTATTCTTGGGGACGGAACCACTTGACATACGCGCTTGCATGCAGGAGGGTTCCCAGTCCCCCGCTGTGACAGTAATCCCTAACGCGGCGCATTGTCTTCTTGAACCTATTCTGGAATATGACCGAAAGCGCCACGTTGTTCGTGCGGCACGCATCGATAAGCTTGTCACACTTCTCAAGACTAACGTCCATGGGTTTTTCAACTATTACGTGTTTTCCCGCATTCGCAGCCGCAATCCCCATGTCGGCGTGGCGCCACGGGGCTGTTGTAATGTCAACGATGTCAACGTCATCCCGCTTGAGGATTTCCTCATAATCGCACGTCCACGGAACATTGTATTTGTCTGCGAACGGCTTTGCTCGTTTCTCAGTACGCGAATAGACTACTCTAAGATCCGCAACGTCAAGTTCAAGAATCGCATCCGCGTGAGCCCCGGAAACCATTCCGGCTCCCGCCAGAGCAACGCCGTAGACTCTGCCTGTGGCCATCGGGTGTATCTCCTTGTTTCAATTCGACATAGAACACTTACGTGCCGACCTCGATCCCGAAGAAGTCTGCAGCATTGTTGTAACAGATATCCTGTACAATGCTTCCGATATGCGGAATATCGCGCGGAAGCTCTCCATCCGCGATCCATCTTCCAATCAGATTGCAGAGTATGCGCCGGTAGTATTCGTGTCGGATAAACGAAAACACCCAGCGTGAATCGGTCAGCATCCCGATATACACCGACATCAGGCCCATATTTGCGATGGACAGCAAGTGACGCTCAATACCGTCTTTCTGATCGTTGAACCACCAAGGAGCCCCAAACTGCACCTTCCCACGCGTTTTGCTATCCATGAAGTTGCCGGTCATCGCCGCGAGAATATCATTCTGGTTCTGATTCAGGGTATAGAGCACGGTTTTGGGAAGCTCATCAGACTGATCAAGAAGGTCGAGAAATCTAGCGAGGGGCTCTGCGATAACGTAGTCGGCCATGGAATTGAAGCCCGAGTCGGGACCTAACTGTTTGAACCGCCGGGTGTTGGTATTGCGCATCGCTCCCATATGCAACTGCATGACACATCCGCGGCGATGGTTCATTCGACCGACCTCATACAACGCAGCGGTCTTGAATTGCAGGTTCTCTTGTTCGGTCGGAGTGTCGTTGTTTAGTAGCTTCGCGAAAATAGCTTCGGCCTCATCTTTGGTGCACTTCTCGGCATAGGGAAAGAGCAAGGCGTGGTCGGTTGCCCGTCCGCCCATGGTATAGAAGAACTCATGGCGCCGGTCCAGTGCATGTATGAAATCCTCGAAGCTGCGGACCTTCATGTCGGCCGCGTTTTCCAGCTTGAGTCTGTAGGCGTTCCAGTCTTTGGGGTTTTCAACAGCTAAGGCCTTATCGGGCCGAAATGTAGGAACGACCACAAAACCATCACGGCGCTCACGAATAAGCGCGTGCTGATCGAGTGAATCTACCGGGTCATCGGTGGTACACATGACCTTTACATTCATTCGCCGGACGATGCTGCAGACGGAGAAGTCGTCCTGCTGTAACAGCTTCTTCGTGGTTTCCCAGATCTCGGGCGCGGTATCGGGCCCGAAAAGCTTGCCGGTGATACCGAAAGGGTTCTTCAGTTCCATGTGCGTCCAGTGGTAGAAACAGTTGCCGATGGTATAGGGTACGGTTTCCGCCCACGCTTGATACTTCTCATAGTCCGTTGAATCTCCGGTGATATACTTCTCATCGATCCCGAGAGCGCGCATAAGGCGCCACTTGTAATGATCACCGTCAAACCATATTTTCGCCAAGTTCTCGAATTTCGTGTCCTCAGCGAACTGCCGGGGTATAAGATGATTATGGTAGTCGAAGATCGGCATCGTTTCGGCGTACTCGTGAAACAGAACCTTTGCAGGCTCGTTCTGCAGTAAAAAATCGTCGGTCAAGAAATATTCCATAGCAAAAGCCTCCATGAAAGTGATTCAGATTCAGGGCGGGAGCCATTCCACGGCGTGCGCCGCTAGAACAGGTTTCCCTCTTTGTCGAAACGCATCTCTCGCGGGTCTCCGATGATCCGCATGCACGGGTGCGCCTGCACAACCTCGCGTTGGTTTTCCGAAACCTCTATCTCCTCCATGCACAGTGTATTCTTGATCCTGATAACCCGGGCGTCTCTGAGATCCATCCGGTTACAGGTTTTAATGCACGCCTGGACCGCTTGCCGGTCGTTTTTTAGAATCATAGGGATCTTCACGCCGTTCGTGAAAGTTGAAGTCAATGTATTCGGATAGGTCTGTTCTGCGTCAAACTTGTTGAACGCTCTGCGGGTAGTGAAGTCAGCCATGCCAAGTCCGCCACCGTACCCTTTCGATCTTTCGGTTATGTCTAATACCGCTACGCGTCTTATTCTCGGCCCGCCTGTCAGGTAAGGCGAGCTGTAACGCCCCACGATACCGGTATCAAACCCTGCACCGCTTATCTCTTTCCCGATCTCATCGATAATGAGCACCTCGAACTCATCGATAAAAAAACGCGCTGCCAGATCCTTGGATCTCGCCAGGAGAGCCGGCTCCTGCGTTTCAATCTCGTCGGGCCTCAGCACCTCTACCCCGGCTGTCTCATGGAACGCATTCTCAACCATTCCAACAGCGCCTATGAGGTTGATATGACGCAGCATCTCCAACCCAATGTCAGCCACGAACTCGCCAATTCTTTCCGATCCGATGTTGTGACAGATCTCGGCTTCCTTCTGTTTGCCAAGACCGATTGCCACCATCTTGACCAGCCCGCTCTCGAACTTACCGGCGTACGCAGGATGCGCCTTGATGCGATTGATTATGATTATCCCGTCCGCTGCCAAAGCCAAAGCATCGGTGTAAACCGGCATCCCAAACTCCGGAGAAACCGCCACTTTGACCACTTCCATGCTTGAACAAATAGGGGCCTTTGTGTACTCCTCATGTATACCCAGGTGCTCCAACAAGGCTTTCTGCCCTTCCGCGGTGGCGCCACCGTGACTCCCCATCGCAGGGATTATGAATGGCTCCGCGCCCGCTTGCCGCAGCTCTCGAATGACAACTCGTGTTATTTCGGGAAGATTCGCAATGCCCCTGCTGCCCACGGCTACAGCGATTCGCGCCCCGGCAGGGACTGAGCCCAATATGCCTTTCGCAGCCAAGCGCCGCTTGACCTCAGCTCCCACATCGCCGACTACCGGCCGGTCAAAAACCTGCGATACCTTGACCATTCGTGGAATAGGAATGTCATCGAGAAGATCGTCAATTCCGCTCACCAAACTCGCTTTTTCCTTGTGTGGCTTGTAGTCGCGCTCCTGAGCCGCTTAGCAACGCCTATTCGATCGTGTACGATCTCCGTGTTGGAGTCGCCACTTTGCAGTATAGAATGGGAAATTTTCGCCGTCAACGATGATTTCTAACAATATGTGTTACTAACAGTCTTCGTAGCAGACCTGGGAATGCAATCGGAAACGATATTCACGGCCGGCATTCGCGTGCCGGGACCGCCGGCAGCGGTCGCTGCCCGGCGCGCGCCGCAGACTGCGCCCCACATCGGAAGGTGACGCGTCAGCGCTGAAGTGCGAGCCGTTCGGTTGACAGCGGATGACGAAGTGATATAAAATCCCCGTTCATGTTATTATTGTGGCGGGACAGTATTTCGTACAACTGTGACATGAGCAGACATGATGCGTATGGTAACCTGTGGCAGTGGAAGACAGTGCATCGGAACAGAATAGCCGAAGGAGTGGGCTTGCGGTCTGCTCTTCCGGAAGTACAGGTGGGTGGATGAATGTATCCGAAAGTTGATCTTTCTATTGGACTTGCCCTGATTGTCTTTTCGGCCGTTGGGTATTCTATCGCCGACAGAATGCGCGAGGTGGAATTGGGCATTGGCCCCGGCGATTTCCCGAAAGTTATCTTGGCAGTACTTCTTGTTCTTGGCGTAATCCTGACCGGCCATTCCTACTACCATCTCAGGAAAGAGACAAATGCGGATGTGAAGAAGTTCGAAAAATCGGAGTTGAAGCACGTTGTTCTGCTGGTATTATGCGTTGCCGCATATATCCGCATGGTTGTCATTTTCGGATTTCTCTTGCTCACTCCATTCTTCCTTTTTGCATTGATGCGCATTTTCGGCCTCAGAAAGTGGATCAAAATGGGGGTTATCAGCGTTGTTGCAACGGCAATTATTTACGTGGTGTTCAATGAGTGGCTTTTGGCTTTGCTGCCCCGTTTCACGCTTTTCTAATTAGGAGTCCGCGATGGAGCTTCTTTCAGGGCTATTGGCAGGTCTGTTCCAGACCCTAGAACCATGGACATTTTTGATGATGCTTGTCGGGCTTGTGGGCGGCATCATTCTGGGTGCTATTCCCGGCATGACCGGTTCAATGGGAATAATCCTGCTGCTTCCGCTGATCTATCATTTAGATTTCGGCGCAGCTTTGGTCACGCTTGCCGCAATGTTTTGCGGAGCCATGTACGGAGGCTCAATTTCCGCCGTACTGTTAAGAACTCCCGGCCATCCGTCAGCTGCTGCTACTGTACTGGATGGCTACCCTATGGCAGATAGGGGCGAGGCGGGCAGAGCTCTCGGTCTGGCGGTGATCGCGTCGGTCTGCGGAGGACTAGTCAGCGGCGTCGCTCTTGTCCTTGTTTCACCTCAGCTTGCGCGAGTTGCTTTAGCGTTTCGGGCGCCGGAGTATTTTGCGCTTGCGATCTTTGGTTTAACCATTATTGCCAGCGCCACAAGCAAGAATACACTTAAGGGATTAATTGTCGGCTTTCTCGGTTTATTCATTTCTACTGTCGGTGCAGATGAAATCTGGGGTGTAACCCGTTTCACTTTCGATTTGAGATTCTTGGTGGCTGGCCTTTCTCTTCTTCCCGTTCTGGTCGGTCTCTTTGCATTTTCTCAGATATTCTTTGATCTGAGTAAAGCAGTAAAGGGCGAAGAACGCGTAACACAGGTAATTAGAAACATCATCCCGTCAAGAACGGACGTAAAAAGAATCGTCCTGCCGATAATTGTCGGGTCAATATTGGGAACTACAATCGGAATAATTCCCGGAGCGGGGGGCGCGATCGCTTGTTTCGTCAGCTATGATCTTATCAGGAGATTTCACCGCAATAAGGACGAATGGGGTACCGGTGTTCCCGAAGGTATCGCGGCCCCGGAATCTGCGAATAACGGAACCACCGGAGGAGCATTGGTGCCGTTGCTGACCTTGGGTATCCCCGGAGACGCAGTTACCGCCGTTATGCTCGGGGCATTGATGCTGATCGGATTACGGCCCGGGCCGATGCTTTTCATTGCGCATCTCGATGTTGTCCATACGCTCTTCGCTGCTTTTATTCTCATGCAGTTTCTGGTTCTCATTCTCGGATTAGGAGGGACGAAGATATGGCCGAGGGTGCTGAATACCCCCCGGAACATCCTGATGCCGATGATCATAATCGCTTGCTTCCTTGGCGCGTATACTCTCGCCAATAACGTTAACGATGCCATGACGGCCCTGATCTTTGGGGTAGTAGGCTATTTTATGCGCAAGTATGATTATCCGGCCCCTCCAATGATACTGGGATTGATACTGGGCCCGATGGCAGAAGATAATTTGAACCGAGGTTTTTTGGTGTCCGGCAATGACCCGATGTTCATTTTTGCAAGTCCCATTTCTACCACGTTCATCATATTGTCCGTTATTGCGTTAACACTGCCGCTGCTTGCTAAACTGTGGCGACAAGTGCAGACTTCGTCTTGGAAACAAACAGACGAGTAGAAATGCTGACCTGCCGAACCGGCAGGCGAAAAGATTCGAGGACAAATCGGGCTCCTCGCCGGGCCCCCTTCCGAGAATCGGCAGAGCCCCCTGTGGCCCCATCGTATGTGGCCCCTTCGTAGATCCCTGAGCCTCGTAGCTCCGGTCAGCCACGCCAATGGTCAAGTGCGTGCCACTGCCGTCTCACTTGGCATCTTGCTCACAATCGTCAAAAGAATTAAAAAAGGGGCGCCGGCGCGCCCCCTTATACCGCTAATGAGTAAGTAGGGTTTTAGTATCTGTCCCCGATCCCTTTTTCTCTGATGAGGTTCCCCAACTCTTCGTCTTCCTGGACGAGCTCTCGTCCGTATTCTTCGGGGCCGCCGTAAGTGGGCGTTGCTATCTGTTCGTAAAATATATCCTGGAGTCTCTGATCTTCGAGGCATGCCTTATAGATCTGGTGAAGTCTCTCGACAATCTCATCCGGAGTGTCCTTGTGCACGACAACTCCCCGAGATTGCGGGTAAACAAAGTCGATCCCCTGTTCTCTCGCCGTCGGCAGGTCCGGCAGCTGCGGCAGCCTTTCAGGAGACAGCGTGGCGAGTGCTCGTACCTGACCCGCTTCCATATTCGACAGTCCCACCGGGGGCATGTTCATGTCTACCATATGCTGACCGGCCATCAGGCCCATAAGTGAGGGGCCGGAACCGGCATACGGCACCTCCGTAACCTCTATACCCGCCTCCATGCAGAAGAGGAGTAAGGAAAGGTGTGCGCCTCCGCCCACTCCGGCATGGCCCATAGTCACCGCGCCCGGATTTGCTTTTGCGTAATCGACAAAATCCTGGAGAGTCTGAAACGGCGAGTCATCCGGAACCAAAATATACGTGTAATTGGAGATAAGCCTGATGACGGGTTTGAAATCGTGCACCGAATAGTCGACCCTTGAGACATGAGTCTTTATTGTTTGAGCTCCATTCCATGTCATGACATGATAACCATTCGGCCGCACAGTCTCCAAATACTCGGGAATGCCGACAGCTCCCGCGGCACCAGGGCGGAGCTCTATCAACTGAGGCTGGCCACCCGAATGGTCCCGGAACACCTGGCCGACAGCCCTAAAGACAAGATCGGACCCTCCGCCGGCTCCCCATGGAACCCAGGCCGTTATCGGCCTTTCCGGAAAGCGTTCGGGATCAATCTCGCGCTCCCCCGCCACAAGAATGAAACTGAACGCTAGTAACGCTACAATTACCAATACGACAAGCTTTCGAATCATCGTCTGCCTCCTTTTATAACATTAACGGTACAAATTATTATACCAGCTTTCAATGTGGTGTCAATTATAAAAGTAGCAAGCTGGAGACGCGACGCTATTCTTCTGTGAGGAGGGTGACACCCCCCAACCCGAGAGGGTTACTCCAAACGCCTGGCCGATACACCAACAGAAAGCGAAAACTGCTATTGCCGTTCCGCGCGCATGCCGGCAACCAAGCCACTGCGGCGAAAAAGACCAGAAGAATGTCTCGGCAGACTTCCACGAATCGCCGCTCGTTCATCCATGCTAACAGGAGGCGTACGCAGAGACTGCACGAAAAGCCGCCGATTCCATGAAGAGCAAGAATAGCGCCGCTTACGGCCACGGAAAGACCAAATCGGTATTGCAGGTATGCTCCAACATACGCGAGCGAACCAGAAAGAGCGCCTCTTCTAAGAAGATAGTGGCCACAACGGCCAGAACCCAATCGTCCCTGAAAAGCTGCACGTATTCACCAAAAACGGTTCCTCGCCGCACCGGCGCGTCAGTTGTAACGAGAACTCCTACCTTCTGTAGCGCGTCAGCCGATGCGGTACCTGTGGACTCAAATGCGGCGTATACGCTGCGCCTTTTGGATCACCTCTACCGTCTTGGACCAAAGCCCGAGGTCATTCACGCGCGATATGGGTATCCACTCGGCGAGCTGCGCGTCATCCGCGGCCGCCGGCTCGCCTGATTCCCACTCGGCCCAGAAGTCGACCAGCGTGTAGTGATACCGCGCACGGCCCTGCTCGTCGCGCAAAATCGCGTCGATGACTGCCAGAAACTCCAGGTGCCCGACTCGCACTCCGGTCTCTTCCATGACCTCGCGAAGCGCGGTTTGCCTGACCGTCTCCCCCACGTGTTGTGCTCCACCCGGAAGGCTCCACTCCCCGGCCCGCGGCGGGTTCCCCCGGCGGATCAGCAGCACCGTATCATCGCGGAATACCACCACGCCGACCCCGACAAACGGCCGCCGCGGGTACTCCCGCGGGTCGCCGGTGCTCAGGTCGTTGTTACCGGAAGGCTGCAGCATACGGGCGGCACCTCATGACCCAAGAGCATACGAGGAAGTGAGCAGTGATTCAATCGGCTTGCTGGATATGATGAGCGGTGTGTTATCTCATCTCCTGAATCAGCGCGGCATAGAAGCGGCAGGCATCGGTAATCTGACTCACCGGGCAGTGCTCATCGCGCATGTGGGCCAATATGTGCTCGCCGGGACCAAACCCGATGGTGGGAACGCCCATGGCGACCGCAGCCACAGCGTTGGTACTAAAATCCCAGTAGTCGTACGTTTCCGGCCGCCGGCCGAAGGTTTTCTCGTACGCCGCATTGCAGGCCCGGGTAAGCGGATGATCGTCGTCAATTCTCCAGGGCGGGTGCACGGGTTCATAAACCACCGGCAGTCCCGTCCAACTGGTACGCTGCAGAGTTCCCGCCTCCCACACAGCATTCTTGCCTTCAGTGATTTGGGCCATCTCGTTCCGTACGGTTTCTACGGTTTCGCCCGGCACCATCCGCCGGTCCAGATAGATTTCGCATTCAAAGGGCACCGCGTTCAAAGAGGCGCTGAGACTGGAAATCTTTGCAAGCACCAGTGTTCCTCTTCGGCCTTCTCGCCGGCTCAGTTTCTCATTCAACGCTTCTACCCGCTTAATGATGTCGGCCATCTCATAGACTGCGTTCTTCCCTCTTTCCGGCGTTGCCCCGTGAGCCGAAACCCCCTGTGTTCTCACAACCATCTGGGCCTTGCCCTTGTGCCCAAGGGTAATCAGATTACCCGAAGGCTCGCAGACCACCAACCAGTCCGGCCGGATGTTCTTCTCATGAAACAGATGTTTGAGGTTCTCTCCGTCACAGTCTTCTTCCATCACGGTACAAGACACATAGATCGTTTTACCTGCATCCCACCCTAAACGCCTTGCGATAACAGCCGCATACAGCGAGGCGGCAGCAGCGGATTTCATGTCAGCGGCACCTCGTCCGTAGAGCCGCCCGTCCACAATGTCACCGCTAAAGGGGGGAACGGACCACTCCTTCTCATCGTTGACTTCTACCGTGTCCACATGCGAATCAAACATAATCGCCTGCTCGCCGCTGCCGATGCGGCCGAGCAAGTTCCCCATACTGTCGAGGACCACGTCGTCGTACCCCAATTCTTTCATTTTTCGTTCAATGCGCCGGACAACCGCTTCTTCTTGTCCGGAATAACTCTTGGTCTGCACCAGTTCCTGAGCGAATCCAATCAGCTCCTGTTGCGTTTCCTGGAGCAAAGCGTGCAATTGTTCCATCAGAAAGACCTCCTTCTCTTGCAGCGCGAGATCACTGCCACTATCATGTCAATCGTACAAAAGGAAAGTTGGTATGAATACTACGCAGATCAGTGCCCAACGGATTGCCGCCGATATTGAGACAATTGGCAGTCTTTCAGAGTGCGACCCTGCAATCGGGTACAGCCGGCCCACTTTCTCTGACCCCTGGCGGGAAGCGCGAGATTACGTAATCGCCGAGGGAGAGCGTTTCGGCGGGGAAACCCGGATCGATGCCTTCGGCAATGTCCATATCCGCAGAGCCGAAACCGGCGGCGGCCGCCCCGTATGGCTCTGTGGGTCGCACCTTGATTCGGTACCCTCCGGGGGCAAGTATGACGGCGTGATGGGCGTGGTAATAGCGCTCGAGGTATTTCGCGTCGCCCCCGACGTTCCCCTGGAAGTGATCATCTTTGCCGAGGAAGAGGGCACCACCTTTGGGGTGGGAATGCTCGGCAGCCGGAGTTGGGCCGGAGAAGTTTCGCCTACGCAGTTGGCTGCGTTGAAGAACCGCCACGGCCTGAGCTTTGTGGAGGCCGGCGCACTGTACGGGGTAGATCCGCGTCGGATGGAAGCCGACAGACTCCACCGAGAGCAATACCGGGGAATGATTGAAGTACACGCCGAACAGGGTCTTGAGCTCTGGAAGACCGGCATTCCGGCGGCAGCGGTAACACGGATCAATGGTCGGAGGGAATACGAGGTGCGTTTTTCCGGCCAGGGAAATCACGCCGGCTCTACCCGCATGACTGACCGACGCGACGCCCTCACCGGCGCTTCAGAGGCGATCCTGATGATTGAAGCGCTCGGACGCCGGCTCGATCAAGAACAACAGCACAGCGTTATGACCGTCGGCTGCGTGCGCGTACAACCGAACGCGATGAACGTTATCCCCGGGCAGGCGATCTTCACAGTGGATTTCCGTGCACAGGAGGAGCAAATACTCGATAACGGTGAACAACGCCTGCGTGAAGAGTTAGACCGCATTGCCGTGCAACGGGATCTCGGGGTTGAGGTGGCGGTGAACGAGCGGGTATCACCTTCACCGTTGGACGAAACGCTCCGCAAGCTCTTTCAGGAAGCAGCGCGGCGGTTAGGGAAGACGCTGCCGGAGGTTCCCAGCGGCGCTCTGCACGACGCCGCTAGGATTGCGACCTGCCTGCCTGCAGGGATGCTGTTTGTGGGCAGCCGCGACGGCATCAGCCACGATCCGCGCGAATACAGTAGAAACGAGGACATTGTTGAGGCCGCCGAAATTGTTTTGGAGACGGTGCGGGGGTAAGTATGCGGTTAAGTCGCTGCAGCCACGCAACCGCAGCAATGCGCCAGCCGCCGCGCGGATCGCGCCGGGCGCACAAACCGCCGGGAAGCCGCAGTCGTTCAGGCGGGAAAGAAGTTCAACACGGTTCAACAGAATATCGCGATCCCGGCCTTCGGTGCCCCGTCTTCGGTTCTGAGCTCCGGGTGATGGCGGCGGATAATCCTGCCCGCCGAGGGGGCGATGCCACGCTACAAGAAGCTCGACGGCACCCCTGGACGAAACAGGCGAAGCCCCGCCGCCGGTGTCGGCGTGTACCACCTCGCGAACCCGCTGCGGGTTTTACTACCTGTTAGGCCATCTCACACTGTTCGTTGCAACCGGCAGAAACCGTACTCCTCGGCACCGAGTGCGGCGTTGAACTTGGCGCTCATGTTTTGGAAGGCAATCCACGCGGTGATCGCGGTAATTTCGTCGTCGCTGAAGTGCTGTTTGAGCGATTCGATATCGCGGTCGCCCACCGACGCGCAGCGTTCGGTCATCGCTTCGGCGTATTGAAGCGCTGCACGCTCGCGTTCGCTGTACAGTTTGCTTTCACGCCATCGCTCAACCGCGGCCGCTTTTTGCGCGGCACCGGCTGCAAGCAGAAAGTTGTATGAGTTCAGATCTACACAGAAGTAACAGCCATTGAGCTGAGCGATTCGAATTGAAACCAAGCTTCGCAGCGCCGCACCAGCGGGGAAGCTTTGACGCTGAAAAAAGCCCAGCGAAGCAAGCATCCCCAGGAATGGACCAGGGAGCCGGCCCCAGAGAAGCGACGGAGCGAGCACTCGCCCGTACTTACGCTGCTGCCGGCGAAAAAACCAGCGGATGTACCATGGGTACTGCGATATCGACTTTGCTTCGATTCGTGCCATTCTTTACCTGCCTGTTCTAATCAAGTTAATCTATTGATGCTGCAACTTCAAGCCTTCGTTGCTCTATGATCATTCACGCAATCGCGTTGGTTGACGTGAACTTGAGAGCCCGCATCTTATGAATGGAACCTAACGCTGCGAAACGAAAACGCGCTTGAGATCTGCGCACTCGCCGAAATCATCAATCGTGACTGCCGTAAGCTCTCAGACGGACAGCAACTCCAGATATCCGATCAGATTGCAGCGGCATGATTTCTGTGTTGACAGCGAGACTGAACTTCAGATATAACGTGCTTTCGCTTCAAGAAGTTCGGGGGGCTTGCGGGACCCCAACTCGGGTATGTCGATCCAAAGAGGCGACAGCGTGGCCCGAACAATCGCTAAAGTGGGGCTCGCGCCGAGCTGAAAACGGAGTTATGAGTATCGAGTCGCAGCGTCGCAACGGCAGTATTTCCGGCATGGTCAATCGCCTTGGCCATGCCTTCCGAAAGGGTGCCGCCGTGCTATACCGTTACTCGGACAGCCGCTATATGCCCCGGATGGTTATCCTGGGTGCCCTTGTGGGGGTCGTAGGCGGCCTGGGGGCAGTTGGATTTCATCACTTGATACTTGGCTTCAAGTATCTGTTTTACGGCGCCACTTCCACCGAGACGTTCCTAGATGCGGTGTTGGCGCTTCCCTGGCAATACCGCCTCGTTGCGCCGGCCTTAGGTGGCCTTATCGTGGGGCCACTCGTAACCTACGTGGTCAAGGAGGCCCGCGGCCACGGAGTACCGGAAGTCATGGAAGCGGTGGCGCTGCGCGGGGGCAAGATCCGTTTTCGGGTGGTGCCGCTAAAAGCCCTCTTATCGGCAATCTGCATTGGTTCCGGAGGTTCCGCCGGCCGCGAGGGGCCGATCGTTCAGATTGGCGCCGCGTTCGGTTCTGCAGTAGGCGGATATCTCAGATTGACCCCCGAAAAGGTTGAAACCTTGTTGGCTGCCGGAGCCGCTGCCGGGATAGGGGGAACGTTCAACGCCCCGCTGGCCGGAGTGATTTTCAGCCTGGAGGTCTTGCTCAAGAGAGTTAAGCTGGATTCCTTCTCGCCGATCGTGGTCGCGGCGGTGGTAGGCACTGCGGTGGCCAACAGTTTGTTCGGCCGCACCGGACCCATTTTCGATATCCCGGTTCACGAGCTCGTGACGTATTGGGAGCTTTTCTTCTACTTGGGGCTTGGCCTTTTGGGGGCAGCTGTGGCACTCCTATACGGCAATTCGCTGTATAGGGTGGAGCATTTATTCGAAAAAATACGCATACCCATCGCATCGAAAGCGGCTCTCGGTGGCCTGCTGCTAGGGGCGCTCGCTCTTGTCATACCGCAGATCCATTCCACCGGCTATCCGGTAATGGAAAGTGCTCTGCACGGCCTGCTCCCTCTGCAGCTGGTATTTGCCCTCATGCTCGCGAAAATCCTGGCCACTTGCCTTACCCTTGGGAGCGGAGGATCGGGCGGAATCTTCGCCCCAGGTCTGTTTATCGGCGCCATGATGGGGAGTACATATGGAATCATAGTGCATTCCTTTTTTCCGGGCATCACCGCCGGAGCGAGCTCCTATGCCATGGTAGGAATGGGAACCGTGTTTGCCGGTGCTACGCATGCCCCCTTGACGGCCATTATCATCCTATTTGAGATGACTCGGGACCCGCGAATACTGCTGCCGATGATGCTCACTTGTATCGTCAGCTCGGCGGTCGCCGCCCGCCTGCAGAAGAGGAATATCTATACCACAAAACTTCTCAACCGGGGTGTGGATATCGAGGAGATAGAGTCACAGAAAGCGCTGACGAGTTTGAACGTCGGCGAAGCGATGAACACGCATTTCGTTACGTTGAGCGAGAGTACTCCCGTAGCCGAGGCAGAAGGGGTTTTTCGAAGAACCTTCTCAGACATCCTTCCGGTGGTCGAGGAACGAACCGGAAAACTGACCGGACTGCTGGAATACCGGAACGTCATTCACCACCTGATTGGAGAACACGAAGAAAACACACCGGTCGCTGATATCGCCGATATTCCGCCTGCCGGCGTTCATGAAGCTGATACGCTCCTCGAGGCTTTGAAACGCCTAGAGCACATTGATTTGCCTATTATACCGGTCTTGGCGGATGACGGCTCGCAGCGGATCGTGGGAATGCTGAGTAGGAGAACCCTGAAAAGGGCCCGGCCCCGCGACTGGTTCCTTTACCTATCGTCCAACAAGATTCTTCCTGACATCCAGGCTGAGGATCGTGAATCGGCGATAGCGGAGATTTGCACGGCTGCTGCAGAATCAACACCTGGTTTCTCGCCGGCTGAGCTTACCGAAGCCGTGCTGCAACGCGAGAACCTGATGTCCACCGCGCTTGACCGTGAAGTCGCCTTTCCGCATGCCCAGTTGGCGGGGTTAAAGTATCCGGTAGTGATGCTGGCCCGCAGCGCCAGGGGAATAGAATGGGGCGCGCACGACGGTCGCGCGGTGCGCCTCATATTCATGGCGTTTACCCCGCAGGAAGATGAAGGCAGGCAGGTGCAGATCGCACGCGGTATTGCAGCAGCTATACGGGACGAGCAGGTGCGTGAGGACTTGCTAAAGGGCAAGACAGCTGCGGTTATGCTTGCCCGGATGAGCCGCGCCATGCACGGAGCGGTAACGCAGGATAACGGCGAATAGGCTGTGAAACCCCGAAACCGGCTACCGGCCACCGGCTTCGAGTTCTTCGGCAATCGCGCGCGCTTGCTTCTTGCTCATGGCGGTGACGATGAAAGGGCCCTCGACGGTGACGATGGTCAGTTTTCTGAGTATCCGTCCGCTCACCTCCACCGCGGTGATGGTGTCCCGCGCGAACCCCACAAGTTCTGCCTGCCCGAAGGCGCCGGCCCCGCGTGCAATGTACACGGTGTTCGGCGATACAATCACCGGCGCATAGCTTCCGTTCTCATTGGATAACCCTTCACCGGCAGCGCACACTTCCAAATCGTCCGGTAACTGCGCAGCGAGTTTTCTATACAGGTTCTGTTTGAGCTTTCCCACCTTAGCGTTTCTTTCCGCCAGCTTGCGTTCCAATGTCTCAAGGTCCACTGCTACGTCCCCCCGTTATTTTAGGCTTCGTGCCTTTCCGTCGGTCCGATCAGCCGTTTCGCAAATTGATACGCCGCCTGGAGACTAACAGTCGACGCGACACCTTGCCACGCGATATCAAAGGCGGTACCGTGGTCGACCGACGTTCGGATAATCGGGAGACCCATGGTAATATTCACCCCCCCGTGAAAATCCAGAGTCTTCATCGGAATGTGGCCCTGATCGTGGTACATACACACCACCTCGTCAAACTCACCCGCAACGGCGCGGTGAAACACGGTGTCGGCCGGCTCGGGGCCGCGGACGTTTATGCCCTCGGTTTGCGCGGCGGTTACGGCGGGAGTGATCTGCGTTATGTCCTCCAACCCAAACGCCCCACCCTCACCGGCATGGGGATTGAGTCCGCACACCGCCAGACGCGGAGTAGGCATGAAGCGCCTCATTGCCTGATAGGTCAGGCGAATAACCGAAAGAACACGCTCACGCGTTACCCGCTGGATGGCTTCGGCAAGTGAGACATGCGTGCTGACGTGGGAAACAGTCAGCTTACTCGACGCGAGCATCATACTAATGTCCGACACGCCGCACAGCTCCGCAATCAGCTCGGTGTGTCCGGTAAAGCCCGGCAAAGCGAGCCGTGTTGCCTCCTTATTCACCGGACAGGTCACAAACGCATCGAACATTCCGGCGAGCGCAAGCCGTGTCGCATGCTCTACATAG
>PWQX01000290.1 GCA_003556605.1 Spirochaetaceae bacterium | reverse complement strand
CACCAAGCTCGACAGATACGGACCGGCCGAGGCGTACTCGCGCGTGGTACCATCGGGTTTCTCGATCACGAAGGCTTTACTGAACGCATCGTAGCGGCCTTGCAGCCGTAGTGATTCTTCATGCAGCAGCGTGTCGCCGAACATCCCGAATAGACCGTCGGTACGCCCGTAGACGCGGAAAGTGTACTCGATCTCCGAGCGCAGACCTTCCGCGGCGGCCTGCATCAGCTGCTCGGCGTCGTAGCCGGCAAGCATAACGTTCACGCGAACACCTGAGCCGTCAAACTCGGCCGCGACTTGGCTCTCCAGACCCTCAAGCTGAGCAGGTATCAACGTCAGCAGCAGCACGGCGATCCCTGACGCACAGAACCGCAAGCCGAGTCTATTCTTCCTCAAAACGGTTCTCAAACAGCTGTGACAGCGCATGTACGGCCTCCGCTTCATCCTCACCGTCGGCTTTGATCGTCAGCGATGAGTTGTAGCCCGCACCCAAGGTTATAATGCCCATGATCGATTTAGCATTAATCTCTTCGTGCTCGTTGCGAAATGCAACCTTCGACTTAAACCTACTCGCCGTTTGCACAATCAACGCCGCCGGACGGGCATGAATCCCCGCCCGGTTCTTAATGACCACATCACGTTCTGTCATAGATCTACCCGGTGCTCAGGTCGTCAAAACCTATTGGGTCGCGCTCGTGAAAATGCCGCGAACGCGCGCTCTCCGTCTCCAGCCATTTTAGCACACTTTGATTGAACTCACGCGCCGAGTAGTAGCCCATCTTCTTCAGCCGTTCGTTCATGGCCGCGGTCTCGATAATCACCGGGATATTGCGCCCCGGCTTTACCGGAACTTGGAGATACGCAACTTTGACCCCGAGTAAGTCACGGGTACGCTCTTCCGCACCTATGCGGTCGTAACTCTTATCGGAATCCCAAACCTCGAGCTCAACGATCAACTGAACCTGTTTCTTGTCGCGGATCGCACCCACGCCGAACAGATGCGTAATATTGATTATGCCGAGCCCTCGAATCTCCATGTGATGACCGAGCGACGCGTTAGTACCGTAGCCTAACAGGATATTACCGGCGACGCAACGTATCTCGACCGCATCGTCGGCTACCAGTCTGTGCCCCCGCTCAACCAACTCCAACGCAGCCTCGCTCTTGCCGACACCGCTGTCACCAAGAATGAGCACACCAATACCGAATACCTCTACCAGCACCCCGTGCTTCGTCTCTTGAGCTGCAAAAACGTTACTCAAGGCGCGCATCAAACGCGACTGGAATTCCGAAGACGCCAGATCGGTCTGGAGGATCGGGCAGCCGTAGCGTTCGGCGAGCTCAAAAAAGTCTTTGGTCGGCTCCAGTGTGTGTGTGAATAGCACACACGGCACGTCCTCACGACTGAGCAAGCGCTGGATATTGTCGACTTCGCCGGCCTCGGCAAGCTTCTCCAAATAGGCGGTCTCGCCACGCCCAAAGATCTGAATGCGCTCCGGCCCGAAGTTCTCGAAAAACCCGGTGAGCGCAAGTCCTGGACGATTCAGGTCGGGAACACGAATCTCGCGTGACAGCCCCGGCCGGCCGCCGAGACAACGCAGATCGAGAGCGTTGTGCTCTTTGAGATCGAGGTTAAGCAGGTCGAGTACGGTAAACCGCTGCATATCATGACCGGTCTTTGATCTTGTCCTTTTCCTTACGAACCTTGTTATCGAGCTTATCGAACAACCGCTCCAGCCCTTCATAGAGGTCGAAGCTGTTGGTCTTCACCACACTCGAGACTCCCCAGCGCAAGCGCAACTTGGCCTCGAGCACATACTCGTTCTTTTCCTTTGTGATCGTAAAATCTAAGCTTACGATATAGTCACGCGCGAAATCCAATTTCTCAAGTTTCTTGTCGATGAACTCCTTGGTCTCGTCCTGAAGATCGAGGTGTACGCCCTTTAGCTCGACATCCATGTTTGCCCCTTTCTAGCGATCGTAAGACGAAGAAATGTCCAACTCTCTTCTGTATTTGGCTACCGTACGCCGCGCAATCTTGATCCCACGTTGCGCAAGTAGGTCCGCGATCTTTTGATCCGACAGATGTGTTTTCCCGGACTCCTGTTCCAGGATCTCTCTGATATTCTCTTTGACCGCTTCTTTAGAGAACTGCCGGCCGCCCGGCGTAGTCGTTGAAACGGCATTCGAAAAGAAGTACTTCAGCTCGAAGATACCCCATTCGGTTTGCACGTACTTACCGGTGGTGATGCGCGAAACGGTTGCTTCGTGGACACCGACCTCGCCGGCAATATCGCGCAGCGTGAGCGGCGCCAGCCACTTTGGTCCGCGAATAAAGAACTCGTGCTGGAACTCAACAACTGCCCGCGCTACCTTCAAGAGCGTTTGGTTGCGTTGCTGTATGCTGTGAATGAACCAGCGCGCATCCTTGACACTGCTGGTGACGAAACGCTTGACCTGCTTGTTCTTGCGGTGTTCCTCGTCTCCGGCGAGTGCGTCGAAAAAAGGGTCGATCCCCAAGACCGGGATCTCTTCCTCATTGAGGATGATGACAAGCTGCCCTTCCTTAATCGTCACCAGGAGGTCCGGGATAACATAAGTTGGCTGTTCGTTGGAGTACAAGCGCCCGGGAAACGGGGTTAGCGTGCGAATGAAGGCGATCTCTTCCTCCAGCTCCTCTTCGCTGATCCTCAGTTTGCGGGCAATCTCGCTGTGGCGCCCCTTCTCGAGCGTTTCAAGATGTTTCTCGAGAATCTCTTCGGCGTGCGGCGTGTGTTCCTCCGACAAGTGCGCCTGCACAATCAATGATTCACGATAATCGCGCACGCAGGTTCCGACCGGCTCAAACGACTGAATCATGGCACGGACGCGCCGGAGCTCCTGCTGGTGCTCCGGCTTTACCAACATGTTCGGGTCTTCCAGATCGAAGCCATTTTCGTCGAGATTCCGGATCAGCAGCTCTCCAATCTCAAACGCCGCCTCGGGGATCGGCTGCAAGCGTAGCTGCCATAACAGGTGTTCCTGTAGCGACTCGGGACGCGCTAAGGCCCCTTCCATGAATCGGCGCTTCGAGTCGCCGGCACTCTCATCGTACGAGGAGCTGGTAAACCCGGGGTCCGAACTGTTTTCAAAGTACTCATACTCTTCCGGAGTAGGGACAGCCTCCTCAAGCGAGGTGGTAGCGGGATCCTCGGCGATCTCCAGCGCGGGGTTGTTCTCGAGCTCCTGCT
>PWQX01000097.1 GCA_003556605.1 Spirochaetaceae bacterium | reverse complement strand
GAACTGTTTTCGTTGAGGAAAAAGACGTAGGGGCGCGCCAGGTATCTCTCCAGCAAGCGTGTTGAAAGCGCGTGCCCGCGCATTTGTGACCACCGCGACTGCACGTACTTGACCGCAAGCTTGTACAGATTGTCGAATATGATGAAACAGGCCACCGCGAGCGAAACAATCATGCCGAGCAACAACACCAGCGTTACGCACTCACGGGGGAGGAATATTCGCCAGAGTTTGTACAGTCCGCTCACAACGCCGTGATCGGCGCTGCCGTACTTCTCTTCTAGACTACTTTGTTTTGAAACAGAAAACGCCATGGATTATCCTTCGCGCTTGCGCAACGGGTTTTATGCGATTATGCTTAGCAGAAACGTTTTTGCGCGCGTAATGTATTTGCCGGATAGCTTCGTCGAATAGATGAGCGTGCACACAAAAAAAGCTATTGCTTCCGACAGGAGTTTTCAACCGGTGAATCTACTGCGTCCAATCGTGACATGGGCGTGTGTGGCCACGCTTCTGATGCTCGCCGCAGCGCCGCTATCGTTTAGCCAGGAAGAACAACAGCACAGCGAGCCGGCCGCCGAGATCACAGCCGAGCGCTACCGCATCACCAGCATAGACTACGACATCAGCGGCATTACGCTGCGCATAGCACTTGAGACAGTGGTGGAGGACCTGCGCGTGGGTCGCGAGTTTGCGACCGAGGCAGCGCTGATTGGGTTTCTCACCGACCAACAGCAGATCCTGCTCAACGAACGGACCCTCGCCGACGCTCGCGTAACGTACGAAACGGAGGAGGTGGAAGACGGTTATCACGAGGTGGCGGTGCACGTCCGCACCCAAGACAGCTGGAATATCATCGCGCTCCCCTACCTGCGCTACAGTACCGACGACGGCTTGCTACTCAGCCTGCGGCTCCGCGATTACAACTTTCTCGGTACCATGGAGCGCCTCAGTGTCGACCTAGACCGTGAAAGTGACCGGCCTACCGACTTCTCCGACGGCGAGGTTGCAATCAGCGCCGATATCGCCTACCCGTTTCAGCGCTTCGGGTACGACTGGCGCTGGTTCGCCGGCCTTGACGTAGAGTTCGATCTGGAAGACGAGGAAACCGAGCTTGAGATCGACACCGGCATCGATTGGGCGTGGACCTTCCCGTGGTTGTTCGACCTTGACTGGACGCTCGGCGCTCGCCAGCGCTACACGTATTTTCTCCCCGCCGATCCCGACCCCTACCTGCTTGAGAACTCGGTACAGCTGGGCACACGGGTGAGCACCCCCTGGACCCTGCCGGCCTTCGGCGATGTGACCTACCGTCCGGACTGGCGCGTGCGCCAGCGCTACCGTTTTAACGGTTTCTTACTTGCCCGGCCGCTTGACCGCGACAAATACGGCCCGGATGCCCGTTTTCGACATACGCTCTCGGCCGGACGCGTAGACTGGATCGGCAACTTCCGCCGTGGTCGCGAGGTCTCGTTGTCCAACACGTATCAATACAATTTCTACGACGGGGCCGATTTGGGGGGCCGCTTCGGCTGGGACACCATCGACGTAGTCGCTGAGCTCGAAGCACACGAAACGGTCTCGGCCTTTGGCTTTTCGAGTCGCGCGGCCGGTTTCGCCGATGCAGCCGACGACGCTCAGTTCGCCGACGAGGTGCGCGGTATTCGCGAGACGTGGGACGGGTTCGACCAGCTGAAAGGTGAGTACGGTTTCTACACCAATGTGGACGCTGCAGTCAGCGTCATCCGCCTACGCCCAATCGGCGAGATCGTCTTCAGCCTATTCTTTGACACCGGCCGCGCCGGTACCTATGAAGGCGGCTGGAAGGATATGCGCTACGGCGGCGGCTTTGAGCTGTTTGCTTTTCCGCTGCCTACTCGGGCGTTCTACATTCGCGGTTCACTCGGGTGGGACCTGGAAAAGGTCGCCGGCGACGGGCAACTGCGCGGCGACGGCCGCACCGACATCTTTTTCGGGCTCAATCATCACTATTAGACTCTTCACCATTGCCTTCGCGTCGGCGGCGGGCCTCGAGCTCCTGTATATAGCGCGCCTGCGCCCGGCTTGAGACTAAGCGGATCACCTTCGGCAGCTGCGCGAGCTGCTGCGTGACGAACTCCGCGAGGTCCGCCGCGCTCGGCTCTACGTCGAACTCAACCTCCGACAGCGCGTCCTTGGGGTCGCGGATAATGAGCGGAATAATCATCGCCTGCCGTACGTCGTCGTCGTCGCGGACAAAGCTGTCACCGTCTGCAAGCACGAATCCGCGCCAGAACGCCTCACACCACCGCGCCGCCTGATAGCGGTCGTCGGCGCTTGGGCTCTCGGTACGAAACGGCAGGGTAAGCTCATCGCCGGTAACCGATTGCACCACCGAGTCGTAGCTTTCAACGATTGCACGAAGCACCCGCTTGAGCTGCTCTTCGCTCCGGAATGCCTTTTGCGGAACTTCCAGTCCCGTGTCGGCGCGCAGCAGCTCCTCTACCCAGGCGGTCGGCTCGGGATCGCCCGGCCCCGAGAGCAGCCCGGTGAAAAACCCGTGGATCTGCGCCGCGCTCATCGGTTGGCGCGCAAACTCGTACAATAGCTGTTCCAGCTCTCGTGGTGTCACTGGTGGTACCTCACGTTGCCTAGCCTTAGGTCCCCTCGCATTAGGTCACCTCGGCGAGCACCGCGTGCAGATAGGCATACCCCGGTCGCGACTGGGCCCCGCCGGGAACTGCATGGTCGGCCCGCGCCACGCGCTTTTCGTCCAGCTTCTCCGAAAACAGCACAAAGTCCTCCGCCCGCGCTTTGAGCTCGAGCTTATCCACCTCGGCCGCGGCTAAGCGTTTCTTGCCTGCATGCCGCTCAACGAGCTCCAAGCTGTTCCGGGCGGCGGCATGCTCAACGATGAAGCTCAAGTCGCTCTCTCCTACTAAGATAACACGCTTGTAGCCGTCGGACCTTAGGCGCGCCATCAACTCGCTAACGGCCTCTTTGTAGCGCACCACGTAGCCTACCGTGCGGCGAACGTAGCGATAACTGCGCCGCGTGAGCGCCTCTGCGCCGGCCGGCGTCACGGCGTAGGCAAGCTTGCGGTTGTTCACCTTCTTCACGAGCAGCCAACCCCGCGCCGCAAGGCGCTTTAGGATGGCATTGGTCATCCCCAGCGACAGTCCCACCGCCCGCGCTAAGTCGCGCTGCCCGGGGTCACGGAGCCGGCCTTCGCGCCCCGCGTTCTTGGACTCGGGCTCACGCACCTGCTCGCGCCGGCTAATCTCGCCCAGCACCTGGTAGTCAGACTCGCTTATCGTGGCATCTCGCTCCTCTGGGGTGTGAACCACTGCGGCGGGCTGCGCGGCGGAAACGGCGTCAAAAGCGTCCGGGGTATCTGCCGCGGTGGGCACAACTGCCGCGTCCGCGGCCGCTTGGTTATCGTGGTTTTGCATAGTTGACGAAGAAGTGGGTTGGGAGGAACAGCGCCGGCGGATACGGTTGTGAGCGGCCGCGGGCGCACCGGGGCTCATGAAGCTGCAGCAGAAATCGCGTTCGGCGCCTGCAGCTCCGCTTAGCAAAGACTCAAAGAGGATTCCGGGCGCCGCCGAAACAGGCTGCCCTGATCACATAGTTTCCGCGCCGCGAAACCGGGAGTTCGGGTTGGCGGGAGCGTTGCTCTCACCGCGGCGAAACGTTCACGGTCTGAACAGTCTGCCAGGTTTCGCGGAATTACGCAAGCGGCTGCGAGCTACGCTGCTAACGATCCCAAGTTCGCTATTAACCGTGACTGAAGATATGCAAGCCGAAGGTTCGGTACCAGCGGACGAAGCGGCGGATGCCTTCGGCAATCTCGATCCTGGGCTTGTAGCCGAAGTCGCGCTCAAGCGCCGACACGTCGGCCCAGGTTGCCGGCACGTCGCCCGGCTGCATCGGCAGGTACTCTTTCTCGGCCGGCATACCGAGCTCGGCCTCGAGCACCTCAATGAACTCGTGCAGGCTCACCGGCGCACCGTAGCCGATGTTGTACACGCGGTACGGCGCCGGTGACCACGACGGGTCAAGGTCTTCGAGTGATTCCAGCGCGTCGCGGTCGGGCGGGCCGTCTGCCGGCTCCTCGGGGTTGTCGATTACACGCACCACGCCCTCAACGATGTCGTCGATGTAGGTGAAATCGCGCTTCATGTTGCCGTGGTTGAAGACCTGGATGGGCCGCCCGGCGAGGATCGCGCGCGTGAATAAGAACAGCGCCATATCCGGGCGGCCCCACGGGCCGTAAACCGTGAAAAACCGAAGGCCCGTGGTGGGTATCCCGTACAGGTAGCTGTAAGTATGCGCCATGAGCTCGTTCGCCTTCTTCGTGGCGGCATAAAGGCTCACCGGGTGGTCGACGTTGTCGGCGGTCGAAAACGGCATGCCGGCGTTCAAGCCGTACACGCTTGAGCTCGATGCGTAGCTCAGGTTGGGAATGTCGTAGGCGCGGCAGGCCTCGAGGATGTTGAGAAAGCCGCGCACGTTAGTCTCAGCGTAGGTGTGCGGATGTGTCAGGCTGTAGCGCACGCCGGCCTGCGCCGCAAGGTGACAAACCGCGTCAAAGCGCTCGCTTCGGCACAGCTCGTCAAGCGCATCGCGCTGTTGGATGTCCATGCGAATGAAGCGATAATTCGGGTACTTGTTGGACGCGGTGATGGCGTTATGGATCTCGGCAGCCGCCGGTGCCACACCACTGTCCGTCAGCCGCGCGTACTTCAGCCGAATATCGTAGTACTCGTTCAGGTTGTCTATGCCCACCACCTCGTCACCGCGTTCGGCAAGGCGCTCGGCAAGGTGGAACCCAATGAACCCGGCCGTTCCGGTTACCAGGATTCGCATTACGAAATCTCGCGCTGCAGCTCTTCGGCCTTATCGGTAGCCTCCCAGCTGAAGTGGTCACGGCCGAAGTGGCCGTAAGCGGCGGTTTCCTGATAGATCGGCTTCTTGAGATCCAGCATGCGGATCAGGCCCGCGGGAGTAAGATCGAAGACCTTCTGCACCGCCGCTTCGATTGCGGCTTCCGGCACCGTCGCCGTGGAGAAGGTGTCAACCGTCACCGAGATCGGGAACGGAACGCCGATGGCGTAGGAGAGCTCTACCTCGCAGCGTACCGCGAGTCCGGCTGCGACGATGTTCTTAGCCACGTAGCGCGCCATGTAGGCGCCGGAGCGGTCTACCTTGGTTGGGTCCTTTCCCGAAAACGCGCCGCCGCCGTGGCGGCCCATTCCGCCGTACGTATCGACGATGATTTTGCGTCCGGTGAGGCCCGAGTCGCCATGGGGCCCGCCGATAACAAAGCGCCCCGTTGGGTTGATGAAGTACTTGGTTTCGTCGTCCAGAAGCCCCGTAGGATCCAGCACCGGCTTGATTACCTTCCTAATAATGGTCTCGCGCAGCTCGTCATAGCCGACATTGTCGTCGTGTTGATGACTCAATACGATGGTATGGATTCGCGCCGGTCTGCCCTCGTGATACTCGACCGTGACTTGGCTCTTGGAGTCGGGACGCATCCAGGTGATGAGGCCGCCCTTGCGGCACTCGGTCGCGCGCAACAACAGCTTATGCGCGTACATGATCGGCGCCGGCATCAGCTCCGGTGTCTCGTCGCATGCAAAACCGAACATCATGCCTTGGTCGCCGGCGCCCTGCTCGCCCTCATACAGCCCTTTACCCGAGACACCCTGGTTGATATCGGGACTCTGCGAATGAATCGCGTTCATTACGCTCATGCTCTCATAATCGAGCCCGTAGGACGGATCGGTGTACCCGATCCGCTTCGCCACCCCGCGCGCGACCTCTTGAATGTCTACATAGGTACTGGTGGTGATCTCGCCGCCCACCAATACCAGACCGGTAGTGGTGTAGGTCTCACAGGCAACGTGCGACTCAGGGTCGTCGGCCAAACAAGCGTCAAGCACCGCGTCTGAAACCTGATCGCAGATCTTATCAGGATGTCCTTCGCCGACAGACTCTGAGGTAAACAAGTATCTTCGTTTTTCCATAGTAACTCCTAATAGGTGTTGACTCTAGTAGCGGTACGACTCGCCCTTGAACGGCCCCTTCTTCGGAACGCCGATATACTCGGCTTGTTCCGGCGTGAGGTTCGTCAGCGTGGCGCCGATCTTTTCCAGGTGCAGCCGCGCAACCTCCTCGTCGAGCTCCTTCGAGAGCGTATACACCCCGATGGCATATTCACCGCGCTGCGCGGCGAGGTCGATCTGCGCAAGCGTTTGGTTTGCAAAACTGTTCGACATCACGAAGCTCGGGTGGCCGGTAGCGCAGCCGAGATTAACGAGGCGACCCTCGGCGAGCATGAAGACCGAGTGTCCGTCGGCGAAGCGGTACTGGTGGACCTGCGGCTTGATCTCGATACGCTCGACATCGCTGCGCTCGTTCAGCGCCTCAACCTGGATTTCGTTATCGAAATGACCGATGTTGCACACAATCGCCTGGTCTTTCATACGCTCCATGTGCTCCACCGTGATAACGTCGCGGTTGCCCGTTGCCGTTACGTAAATATCGGCCCAGCCGAGCGTGTCCTCAACGGTCTTGACCTCGTAGCCTTCCATCGAGGCCTGCAGCGCACAGATAGGGTCGATCTCGGTGATTATCACGCGCGCGCCGAGCCCGCGCAAGCTCTGAGCCGAACCCTTGCCGACATCACCGTACCCGCAGACCACCCCGACCTTGCCGGCGATCATCACATCGGTGGCGCGCTTGATCCCGTCCACCAGGCTCTCGCGGCAGCCGTAGAGATTGTCGAACTTGCTCTTGGTAACCGAGTCGTTCACGTTGATCGCCGGCACGAGAAGCGTTCCGGCGTCGGCGCGTTGGTAGAGACGATGCACCCCGGTGGTGGTCTCCTCGCTGACACCCTGCCATTCCGACACCACCTGGTGCCACCAACTGGGTCGCTCGGCGGCTATGCGCTTCAGGAGTGCTTTGACGACACGCTCCTCGGCCGCGTCCGCCGGCTGATCCACCCAGTCGTCGCCCTGTTCGAGCTCATACCCCTTGTGGATCAGCAGCGTAGCGTCGCCACCATCGTCTACAACCTGGTGCGGCCCGCTGCCGTCCGGCCAGCTCAGTGCATCGAGGGTACACTGCCAGTACTCCTCCAGCGTCTCGCCTTTCCAGGCGAACACCGGAGTACCCCTGGGGTTTTCCGGCGTCCCACCGCTCTCGGGACGCCCCACCACCACTGCGGCCGCAGCATGATCCTGCGTAGAGAAAATGTTGCAGCTTGCCCACCGCACATAGGCCCCGAGGGCCGCCAGCGTCTCAATCAAGACCGCAGTCTGAATCGTCATGTGGAGACTGCCGGCGATACGCAGGCCCGCAAGCGGCTGCTGGGGCCCGTACTTCTCGCGGACCGCGATGAGACCCGGCATCTCTTTCTCGGCAATCTCAATCTCTTTGCGCCCCCAATCAGCGAGGCGTAAGTCACGAACACGGTACTCCACGGAGGTCGCACTATTCGCGGCCGCCGCACCGCCCGGCCCCTGCGCGCCGCTCGGTCGCGCCGCGCCGCTCGCACTCGTAACCTTCTCGGGGGCGCCCGATTCTTGGCCGGTGGCCCCTGAGTGTCCGGTTCGACTGTTCTTTGGATCCATGTCTGCTATCTGCTCCTTAGCATTATCTGGTGTGAGGCCGTAGTGTAGCGCATTCCGCCGGCTTCGTGAAGAAAGCAAACAGCGAGCCCGTCGAGGTAGTAGCACCCAGCCAGCTCAGCCGGCCCAAGCTCACCCTGCCAACCCAAACCAAAGTAGCTTGCCTTACCCCCCTCCCCGTCCGCCCGGAGATTTTTCACAGGCATGTACCTCACGATTTTGCATCAAGGTTAACACCGGTTTGGGATGTTAACTTACGCGCAAGTATACATGTTATCTGGCTGTCGTGACGCCTGTGGACGGTGGTGACCCCATAGCAGGGGGATCGGTTGGATTTGCGGGCAAATAAGCTATCATACTGTCGTGCTTGTCATCATCGACACGAGCGTACGTTGTGCTTGGCGACCGAACCCACGAGATGAGAACGCCAACATGATCATGGAACCGACGCTTTCCAGTGGGAGTGAGTACCTGATCACGCACGCTGCACGTGACTTCCTGCTCGACACCGATCTCTTGAATGAAGAGGTCAACGTGGTCACACCGGGTGAGTTCATGCGCATGTGGAGGAATGAACATGGCACACAGAAAGGCCCTCAGGATTCGAGCTCCCGAAGAACTCAAAGAACGCATAGAGACCCTCGCTGCACAGCAGGGCATCTCTGTTGATCAATTCGCCATGTGCGCATTTGCCAAGCGGATTTGAGATATTCGCTCGGGTTCCAGACCGGGATGTGCCGGAATGGGACCGCGTAGATGGGGCCCAAGGGAGGATAGTCCCGGAGAAAGAACGCTGTGGTGAAGCATAACTACCACAGCAACTGGCAGATAGCTGTGCTGTCCTTACAATAGATCAGAAGCGCGAGCATCATCGCCGTTTTTCAGTCAAGGCTTAGAAACCGGGCACTCTATAGTGCATTACCCATATAATCGATAATCACTTATGCGAATTGCTTCCAGCTCGCTATCTCGACCATCATGCTGCCGAAGTCCGACGTGTTGTTACTATGTATACATGCGCCTTTGCTAACAACCAAGTCTCGCGCTGCGAGCGGCCATCGTGCAGGCCACGATCTACCAAATCAACAACCGCTACACTAGGACATTCCCTGCCGGCAGGCGCAGACCGCCTCCAACGCGCGCGGCGCTGCGCAGCCGCGCCCGGCGGGCGCGCGGGCTGGTGCCGGGGTACGCGCGAGTGCGCGAAAGCCCAGACGCCCCCCGGTTGGCGCATAGCCCACGGGGTGAGAGCCAAAACGCCGGCGCAAGGCTTCGCCCGCACGGGGGCCGGACAGGTGCGGGCCGACCGCGATGTGGTGTTAGAGCCGGTTGGAACCGGGCACCGACATGTTAACGATCGTGCAAATTGGTGATGAATAACGGCTGAAAAAAACGCTCTGGGTTTAGTAACGCAACCACAGAGCGCTTGATTTGGGCACGCGTGGCGGGATTTCCGGCCGGTCCCGCCGCACTCGGAACTATTTCGCCTGCTATCACAGTCGCGAATCAGGGGTGCATGCAGAGCACCAGGTCTTTCACTGCTTTGACCTCGTCGAGGCGTTTGAGCGGCATCTCGTGCGGCGCACCGTGCAGGAGACCGGGGTGCTCCCGTGCCTCGGAAATGATCGTCTCAAGCGCCTCGACAAATGCGTCGAGGGTACGTTTGTTTTCGCTCTCGGTGGGCTCGATCATGAGTGCCTCCTTGACGATTAGCGGGAAGTATACCGTGGGAGCGTGCATGCCGTAGTCCAGCAGGCGTTTGGCGATATCCCTGGTGGTGATCTCTTCAGCTCCCTCGATCTTGCCGCCGGCAACGAACTCGTGCATGCAGTTGCGTTTGTACTTAACCGGCAGCAGCTTCTCGATGCGGCTCTTGAGGTAGTTGGCGTTGAGCACGGCGTTCTCGCCGAGCTCCCGCATACCCGAGGCGCCGTGCATCAGGATGTAGGTGAACGCGCGGATGTTCATGCCGAAGTTGCCGTAAAAGAGTTTGATGCTACCGATAGACTGCGCCGGTGTGACGAAACTGTACGGTCCGCCCTCCGCTTCGCGCTCTACGACCGGTCCCGGCAAGAACGGCGCTAAGATCTCGGCTGCGGCGACGGGGCCGGAACCGGGGCCGCCTCCGCCGTGCGGAGTGGAGAAAGTCTTGTGCAGGTTGAAGTGCATTACATCGATACCGACATCGCCCGGGCGCAGCGTACCGAGCAGGGCGTTCATGTTAGCTCCGTCACCGTACACCAGACCGCCGAACTCATGAATCGTTCCGGTGACTTCCTCGATATGCTCCTCGAACAACCCGAGCGTATTGGGGTTGGTGATCATGAGCGCCGCGAGATTGTCGTCACAGGCCTCTTTGAGAGCCTGGAGATCAACGTTGCCGTTGGCGTCGGACGGCAGTTCCACCGGTTCGTACCCGGCCATTGTTACGGTTGCGGGGTTGGTGCCGTGGGCGCTGTCGGGGATCAGGACTCTGCGGCGATGGGCCTCTCCGCGTGACTCGTGGTAGGCGCGTATCATACTGATTCCGGCGAACTCGCCCTGCGCGCCGGCGGCCGGCTGCAGGCTCACCGAGTGAAATCCGGAAACCGCCGCAAGCTGCTCCTGCAGGCGGTACATGAGCTCGAGACTTCCCTGTGAGAGCATCTCCTCCTGCAAGGGGTGATGTCCTAAGAAGCCCGGCAGCGAGGCCATCGCCTCGTTGACCTTGGGGTTGTATTTCATGGTGCAGGAGCCGAGCGGGTAGAAGTTGGTGTCGATTGAAAAGTTCAACTGCGAGAGCTGTGTGAAGTAGCGCACCACACCGGGTTCGCTCAACTCGGGCAATTTGAGATCGGCGCGCAGCAGCTCCTCGGGGAAGGTGCTTTCGGGCACGTCGCAGTCGGGCATTACAGCCGCACGGCGGCCGCTTTCAGACTGCTCGTACAGAAGTGCGGGAATAGGTTTGATCATGACGACGTGACCTCCTTGTTAGGCTACATTCTCTAGCGCGGAGACGAGCGCGTCGATATCGTCTTTGGTGTTCATCTCGGTTACCGCTACCAGCAGCTCGTTACGGCGGCCGCTGAAGTAACGACCGAGATCCAAGCCCGGCACGATGCCCTGCTGCGACAAGCCCTTTACGATCTCGGCGGCCGGTATAGGCACCTGAACGACAAACTCCCGAAAAAAGCGTATGTCGTCGGGCACCGCAAAACCTGTGAGCTTATCAATCTCGGCGGCGGCGTAGTGGCTCTTGTGGTAGCACAGCGAAGCCACTTCGCGTAGGCCCGCCTGACCCATTAGCGCAAGGTAGATTGAGGCGCGCAGCGCCATCAGCCCTTGGTTGGTACAGATGTTACTAGTGGCCTTCTCACGGCGGATGTGCTGCTCGCGAGTATTGAGCGTCAAGACGAAGCCGCGGGTGCCCTCCGTATCGGTAGTCTGGCCGGTCAGGCGTCCCGGCATGCGGCGCACCAGCTTCTTGGTACAGCCGAATATGCCGAGATACGGCCCCCCGAACGAAAGGTCAATGCCGAGTGGCTGGCCTTCACCGGTAACGATGTCCGCGCCGTCGGCACCCGGAGGACGAAATAGTCCAAGATAGATCGGGTCGGTGTGGACCACCAGCAGCACCCCTTTGGCGTGTAGCTCATCGGCGAGACCCGCGAGGTCCCGAATACTTCCGAAGAAGTCGGGGTTCTGCACGATAACGCAGGCAGTCTCTTCATCGGCTGCCGCTGCAAGCTGTTTGAGCTCGGCTTGACCGAAAGGATAGTCGGGCGAGCCGCCGGCACTGTGGAAGGCCTCGGCAGAGGCGATGCCCGCCGAAAGCGCCATTAGCTTCACCTGCATCGCCTGCAGGTAGGTTTGCATCACCGACCGGTACTGAGGATGCAGGCCGCCGGATACGAGCACCTTCTTACGCTTTCCGCGCGCGGCGTTCACCGCCATCAGCGCAGCTTCGGCAACCGAGGTGGCACCGTCGTAATGCGAGGCGTTGACCACCTCCATTCCAAGCAGCTCGCAAAGCATGCTTTGGTACTCAAACAGCGCCTGCAGCGTTCCCTGACTCGCCTCGGGCTGATACGGCGTGTAGGCGGTGGCGAACTCACTGCGAGAGGCAAGATACGGCACCGCGCGCGGAATAAAGTGGTTCCACGCACCGCCACCCAAGAACGACATCCCGGAAACGCGCATGTTACGCTCGGACAGGGCCTCGATCTCGCGGCTAACATCAAGCTCCGAAAGCGGCGGCGGCAACGGCAACTCCGGGAACCGGTGCTCTTCGGGAACATCCGTGAACAGATCAGCAATCGAATTGACGCCGATGCTCTCAAGCATTGCACGTTTATCTGCGTTGGTATTGGCTACGTAGCCCATCGCTCCTCCTTGAAATCTTGGCTGCGCCGACGGAAACGCTGAGCAGGCGGCGCATATGGCGGCGAACGCTCCGCGCGGTCTCAGTCCTCCAAACCCTCGGTATAGGCTTTATAGTCTTCGGCCGACATCAACCCCTCGTACTCCGAGACGTCGCTCGGTTGGATCTTGATCAGCCAGCCGTCGCCGAACGGATCCTCATTGATCGTCTCGGGCGTCTCTTCCAATACGCCGTTGGTCTCGACAATCTCACCGCTGACGGGCATATAGACATCGCTCGCCGCCTTGACGCTCTCTACCACCCCAAAGGCGTCACCCTTTTTCAGAGTTTGGCCGACTTCCGGCAGCTCCACAAACACTACATCACCGAGACTGTCTTGGGCGTAATCGGAGATACCGCAAACTACAACATCGCCGTCTTTGCGAGCCCATTCATGTGATTCAAGGTACTTAACATCCTTATCAAATGTCATCTCTATCTCCTGTATCTGTTTAGATTGCGATTCTATTTGTACGCCGGCTTGTACAGCGGGCGCTTGACGACCACAGCGGCTTTGCGCTTGCCGCGGATGTCAACCTCGAACTCAGTGCCCACCTTGGCATATGCACTGTCGACAAACGCGTTTCCCGCGTATGCCTCAACGGTAGGGGCAAACATCCCGGTGACTACCGATCCGATCTTCGCACCGGCGGCGTAGATCTCGCATCCTTCGCGAGGCACACCGCGGTCGGTGAGGGTGAAAGTGCAGAGCTTTCGCTGCGGCCCGGCCTCCTTGCGCGCCGCGATGGCATCACGACCAATGAAGTCGCGCTGGAGGTCGCAAGCCCAGGTGAGGCGTGCTTCCACCGGGGTCACTTCACGGCTGATTTCGTGGCCGTACAACGCGAAACCCGGTTCAAAGCGGAGGCTGTCGCGTGCGGCCAGCCCAATCGGCGCGAGGTCGGCCCGGCGGCCGACTTCACTGGTGAGAATCGCGTCCCAGACCGTTTGGGCATCGCCGGCGTCCAAGAACAGCTCAACTCCGTCCTCGCCGGTGTAGCCGGTACGACCAACCAGACACACCACGCCGGCGATGCTGCATTCAGCCGCTGCAAAGCGTGCGATCGGCGAAACTGCGCCGCCGGAAACCTCGTCCATGATTTCAATCGCCGCCGGGCCCTGCACCGCAAGCATTGCAGTTTGGTCCGAGACATTGCTCACCTCTACCATATAACTGTTAAGATGCTGCGTAAACCACGCATAGTCGGAGTCAGTATTGGCAGCATTCACCACGATCCACCATTTGTCAGGCAGACGATACACGAACAGATCATCAAGCACAGCACCGGAGGTGTCGCAAATCAGCCCATAGCGCGAGTTTCCTACCCCCAGTGTCTCCATGGTGCTGGAAATGATCTGTTCGAGGTATGCAACGGTGTCGGTGCCGCGGACTTCAAGCTGGCCCATATGCGAGATGTCGAAGATCCCGGCACTGGTGCGGACCAAACGGTGCTCTTGCAAGGCCCCACTCGCGTAGTGAACAGGCATCTCCCAGCCGGCAAACGGTACCATCCTAGCACCGTGCCGAACGTGCCATTCCCTTAACGGGGTGTGCTTTAAGTGTGTTTCCATGCCTGGCAGTATACTCTAGGTTTGGGAGGACACACAAACCAAAATTGCCGTCGAAGCATATCTCAAGGACATGCCTTCCCGAAACAGCTGCTACTACTGTGGCACGCGCTGCGATAATGCGGTGCTATTTCAAAAAAATGGGGTTATAGTCTTGACAGTTTGAGGAGTTGGAGTTCCTCGGGCAAATACTCACAAGGAGGTTGCGGGTTCTCCCAGTTTTATCCACAATTTATACACAAGCTCAGCTGGAATGCCCCATTAGCAGCACGGTGTCGCGTAGCTGAGTCGGTGAACCGAATAGGTGATTAACAGATGTTTACGTGCCGAATCCTAGCACTGTGTACCACGATAGTAAAGTAAATAGATATTTTTTATTAGCGGTACACCTAATGCTTTTGTGAAACGATTGTAGAGCCGCAAAATCGTGCAGCAGCTTGGCGAACACTCTGAAGTTTTCCACAGGTTACTCACATAAGTAAATCCCGCTATTTTCAATTCCGATCAGTACGACAGCTGTATATGTAACCTGTACAGCGCTTTAGCTGGGCCGCGTTGTAAGGGGGCGAAATTAGCGCGTACGCCGCCGCCCCCGGCCGCGCGCCCCGCGACGCGAACCACCCCGGTTTCCGTTATCCGAGCGGCCCGCCTTGTTACCAACCGTGTCGTTACCAGGCCTCCCGCCACCGTCATCGTGTCCGCCGCCACCGCCGCGATACGAAACACGCACCTGCTTGTACAGTCCCTCGCCTTCGCTTGCGGTTTCAATTTCTTCGACATTATTGAGCGTGGTGTGTATCAGTCGCCGCTCAAAGGGGTTCATCGGAGCCAATAGCTGTGACCGGCGGCTGCGTTTGACTTCGTCGCCGACCTTCTCCGCCAGCCGGACCAGCCCTTCTTCGCGCCTCGAGCGATACCCTTCGGTATCGAGGATGATCTTAGTGTCACCGCCGTCGAGGCGCCCGGCTACCACATTAGCGACAAGCTGCAGTGCATCGAGCGTACGCCCTTTGCGGCCGATCAACATGCCCGAGTGTTCAGAGTCTATCCGCAGCCCAAGCTTCCCGGTTTCGCGATAAGCAATCACCACCTCGCCGGTATAACCCATTTTCTCGAGCGTATTCTGCACAAAATCAACCATCCCGTGCTCGAAGTCGTTCTCAGGCGAAGCGTTTTGATGCCGGCGAGCCACTTGTGTGGGGTCAAAACCGGTGTCGGCGTAAGCGGCGCTTATTTCGGGAGCCTGCTTCGCAGCTTGCCGGCTGTCTTCGCCGGGTTTAGCAAGCGCCTCCGCGGTGTCGTGGATATGTACGCGAATTGTTACGCGTTTGTTGAGATTCAGAAATCCCGACTTATGCGTCTCGACCAATTCAATGTCAAACTGATCCTGCTCTAGACCGAGCGCAACCACCGCAGTGTCGATGGCTTCTTGCTCGGTTCGACCTTCAAACTCATGTGTCATTAGCGGTGTCTCCGTTACGCACTCGCGACCGCGCGTTTCTTCTTCACTATGATGTTTTCAGCCGCCATCAGAATATTCGAAAAGATCAGATACACCAGCAGTCCGGACGGTAAGTTATACAGCACGAAGAAGAACACAACCGGCAGGACATACATCATCATCTTCATTTGACTATTGCTTCCCGCCGCCGGATTCTGCATGAAGCGGCTGGCGACAATCTGAGTGAGCACGAAGATAACCGGCAGCAGACGTAAGTCGTTCCAGCCAAGCATCGGGAGCGTGAAATCGCCGAAATTCAGGATTGAGTCGGGGGCCGAGAGGTCGGTGATCCAACCCGGAATAAACGTGGCACCCCGCAGATCGAAGTGGTTATTGAACAACCCGAACATCGCGATGAAGAACGGTAACTGCAGCAGAATCGGGAGACAGCCCCCGAGCGGGTTAATGCCCTCTTTCTTGTACAGCGCAGCGGTTTCGGCATTGAGCTTCTGCGGCTCATTTTTATGTTTTTCACGTAGCTCTTGGATCTTGGGGCTGAGCTCCTGCATCCGCGCCATAGAGTCACGGCTCTTACGTGTGAGCGGCATGAGCAGCGCCTTCACCACAAGCGTGAGGATGATGATCGCGATACCGAAGTTCGGCACCACCCGATATATGAGATTGAGCGCCGCTTTGAGGATATCCTCGAGCCAGCCGAGCATGAAGCGAGTTTCAACCATCTCGTCCAAGTCGAGGTTGCGAATGCCGAAGGCGTTGTCACGCGCAGTGTTATAGCTCGCGAGCGCCTCTCCGGTACGCGGCCCCACAAAAAAGCGGAAGGTGTCGGTCTGAAACTGGCTGCGAATCGGCGGCCTGCTGAAGTACATCTGGGCGCCTTCTTCGAGCCCTGGTACATCGTCTTTTGAGATTGTGATCGCGTAATCAACGTTGCCGGGTACGGCAATGACGGCAAAGTACTTGCCGGCGATTGCAATCCAGTTGGGACGGATATCAAGCCGTTCACGCTCGCCCGCGCGCAGGGTTTCCCTGTTTACGCGGTTTCCGTCGTAGTGGTCAAACCGGCGATACTCGTGACGGCCGTCCAGCTCTCGCCAGCTCGGCCCTATCTGGGGACCGATCCCGAGGGTGTAGGCGCGGTTGTTGACGTTAACTGGAACAGCTCCGGAACCATGATTTTCCAGCACGATATCCATCTCAAAGAGGTACTCGCGGGGCGCAAATCGATAAATCTTGCGCACACGAAACCCGTGTTCAACGGCTTCGCCGTTTTCGCCCGTGGCGCTCCGGTCTTGGACGCGAAAATCGCGATAAAACTCTACGGTGTGCTCATCCGTATCTTGACGCCGCCGGAATACCGCGTCTATCGGCTCGGAGGTTTCGTCGCCGAATGCAAGGGTAAAAGCACGATCATCGGAAGCTCCGCGCTTGATCATCTCAACGGGCTCATCACTATCCCAGTGGTCAAAGAGCCGGAACGAGACGATGTCTCCGCCGCGAGAGTCGAAACGGACCGACAAGATGTCGTTCTCGTAGACGTACTCCTCCGGTTCAAGTTCTTCTTCTACCGCCGCAACCTCGTACGAAGGCGCCGCCGCGGCGATTCTCGGCTCGGTCGGCTCTTCGTCCGGCCGAGGCTCAGCCGGCTCACGTGGTTCGGGCGCCTCGGGCGTGGGGGCCTCTTCGGTGGTTGGAGACGGTTGCGCCATCTCCTCGGGTGGATACAGTGCGTTTTGAATGGAAAACCCGATCGCAATTACGATGACCGAGAGGACCACTGCAAGCAGCGTGTTTTTATCCATGATTAATATGTCTCCTGCTCAGATTGTCGTGGTAAACGCCGGGCGCAAACGACAACGCGGGTTGGAAGCGGACACCACTTACAGCTCCGCTTTGCGGGACAGATACAAAAACTGCCGCTGCCGATCGTGAAAGCTGTATGGTCCGACAAACATGATCAACCCACAGTCGTGCCCGCCGGAAAAGCTCGGCTTGGCAGTGCGAAACAGCTCGCGGGCGACGCGTTTGGCGGCGTTACGCCGTACGGCGTTCTTATACTTTCGTTCGGGTACAACTACTATACGGTTGTAATCCCGGCTATTCTTAATATACCGCAATTTCATCCCTTGGCAACTAACTGTTCGGCCTTGGGTAAACACGCGATCTATCTCTGATCGTTCTCTTAAGCGCTCACGCTTGGTAAAACGTTGACTGGACGTGTCCTTAGTAGGGTTTCTTCTCATCCGCTACAGTTAGCTTTTTGCGGCCTCTGGCTCGTCGCCGTTTAAGCACCTGGCGTCCTGCGGCTGTTTTCATGCGCGCACGGAAACCGAGCTTCCGGTTTCGCTTGACGCGACTGGGTTGGTAGGTGCGTTTCATCTATCTGCTCCTGCTATGTGCTGATATTACTCTGTTGGAATCAACAGTATATCTGCCACGTCGCCAAGGTGTCAACGCATGAACTGATGCTTTAATTAGCGCCCGCCGGTGTGGACGTCTGCTTAGCTTAGCCTTGATTGTCCTCTCTACCACCCGAATTGTCTTGCCCGTTGTCCTCAGACAGCGCGTTCCGTTCGGCAATTACCTTGCCGAGTCGCTCAAGCCGTTCACGAAGGACCGGATCGCTGATTCTTTCAATACCGGCGGCAGCATCTGCAGGCGTCACGGGCACGGCTTCATCGTCTTGGGCCGGAGACGGCTTAGCTGTAGGAGGCGCACTATCTGTAGGGAATCCGGTAGCCGCGCTCGTTTCAGTCTGCAGTTTCATATGCAATGACGTAATACTCAGCTCGGGAAACTCCCGCTGAAGCCGTACGATCAGCGCTTTCTCACGCATTTGCAGCATCTGCATCCAGCCGGGATGATCAACCTGCACCACGAGCGCGCTGCGCTTCACGTCCACCGGTTCGCTGTGAGCGGCTATATCAAACCCTACCAGCGATTGCCATTTATGATGCAGCTCAACGTACTGCCGGCCGGCTCGATCGTCAACACTACTGAATAAACGGGCCAGGAGATCGCGGACACTCTTGCTTTGATGCTCCATTGCTGTCCTCTGCGACGATGCTACGACTCTATACGGAAGCTGCCTGCATGTACTCTATAAATCAGGGTATCAGATTTCGCGTAGCGCGAAAACGGTTCATCGGGAAGAAAGGTAAAGATCGCCTGCTCGTAGTGCGGAAGGCGTGAGAGAAATCGTTTACGCCGCTGAGGATCAAGCTCCAGCAACACGTCATCAAGCAGTAATACGGGCTTGAGACCGGTCTTGAGGGCAAAGAACTCGGCTTGAGCGGTGCGTAAAATAAGCGATATCAAGCGCACCTGACCGGTTGAGGCGATCTCGGTGAAGTCTTTACCGGCGTATCGATACTCGAATCGGTCACGGTGTGGACCGCTGGTACTGGTACCGAAGGCGAAATCGCGCTCGCGCCGCTCGCTCAAGAGCATCCGTGCAGTTTCAACCCGGTTAGCACGCTCGCTTTGCGGCGTTCCCGCCGGTTGCGCATACTCATCGGTGGCTTCGCGCCGCATGTGCTGCTTTGTGCTATGAGCTCCTGGTTTAGTGCTGAGCTTCCACGACGGCAGATAATTCACCGAGAGGTCCTCCGGAAGTCCTGATACCATCCGAAAAACCTGTGAAAACGTGACGTTGAACTCTTCAATCAAGCGTGCGCGTCGAGTTTGAAGGTCGACTCCAGCCTCAACGATTTGCTCGTCGTAAACATCGACGAGCCTGCGTTGCTGTAGCTTGAGCGCGCTGTTGCGCATCTTGAGAATCCGCCGATAACGGCGCAGGAGGTCGATATAATTCGGCTGGTACATGCTCAGGGTTTGATCGAAGAATGTGCGCTGCATCTCCGGCGCGCCGGTTACAAAACTAATGTCATCATGACAGAACACGATGCACGGCATAACCTCCAGCAGCTCTTTGCGGTCACGAATGGGCTTACGGTCGCGTTCTATGCTCTTACGATCGTGGTCCAGACGCACAATCACAGTAGTACAAGATCCGGCCTGGGTTTCGATGTGTCCGGCAACGCTCATAAGATCTGAGTCGACACGCCGGAGTTGCTCGTCTTTGCGGGTACGAAACGAAGAGCCATAACAAAGCAGATAGAGTGCCTCAAGCACATTGGTCTTACCCTGGCCGTTTTCGCCTACAAGAAACACTTCAGGCGCGTTGATAAAGAGCTCAGCGTCGGCGAGATTGCGGAAACCGACCGTCTTGATCGAAACGATACCCATCAGCGGTAGGAATAGCGCCGGGGCTTAGTCAAGCTGCATCGGCATTACAATATGAAAGTAATCCTGCTCCGGAGTCGGTACGAGGAGCAATGCTTTGTTCGCTTCAGTAAACTTGAGAACAATGCTCTCGCTCTCTATCACCCGCAAAGGCTCACTCAAGTACAGGTAGTTTAACGCTATCCGCATCTGCGGCCCGCGATATTAACATACCAACTGCTCGCTTGCGGTTCCGATATCGGATTCGTCGCAACTCAGGGTGACGGAATCTTCAGCAAGCATCAGATAAACGCGACGTGACTTATCCACCAGCAGCGAAACGCGTTTGAGCGCCTCTGATAGCTGTGCGCGGTCAACGGTAAGCACATGATCCTGCTTTTCAGGAATGACCCGGCGGTAGTTCGGAAACTGACCTTCAATTAAGGCTGATGACAGCTTTTGATTCTCGAACTCGATAAATAGATGTTTTTCGGTAATAGCCAGTGAAACAGTGCCTTCGCCCGAGGCGAGTTTTTTGACTAAATTAAGGACCTTCGGCGGCACAATAACGCCCGCAAAATCAGGCGGCTCGCTCTCAGGGGTTTTCTTAATGTACGACAACCGCCGCCCGTCGGTTGCAACCATCACGAGATCACCCTCGACCTGCTCAAAAAACACGCCATTCATAAAGTACCGCGTTTCATCGTCCGAAACCGCAAATGCTGTTTGGGTAATCATCTCGATGAATTCCGCTTGCGGGAGATCCCAATACGATATGGTACTTGTAAGCTGAATCTCGGGATACTTTTCCGCCGGGATGCTGCGAAGTCGGAAATCCGCCGCGCGTTCTTTAGGTGTGATCGTAATGTGGTCGTGGGCGTGTTCAAGCTCAACGTCGCCGGCAGGAAGAGAGCGTAAAATACTGAGCAGTTTGTCACAGTATACGGTAGTTCTCCCGGGCGTCTGTACTTCAACCGGTATCTGGGTTTCAAAGCTGACCTTGAGATCGGTAGCACGTATACCGAGGTTACCTTCCTCGGCCCATAGTAATACATTTGCAAGTACCGAAAGCGCATTCTTGCTGGAAATGATTTCCGATGCTACTCCAATCTCTTTCATCAAGGTTTCGCGGTCAACTGTGAACTTCATGCTGCTCCTGCTCCGTACCCTGTTCTTATGATTCTCATTATATATATTCTAGTCGTTTTAGTCATAGGGTAAGCTAGGATGTGCAAACACGCCCTAAGTACCGTCCTGGGTATAACTTAACGGCTGAATAACTCTATTGCTTTGTGGAGTCGGAATTCCACAATTACACAGTGGCCCATGGTTTTCCACAATCGCCTCGCCGGTTCTAAAGAGCTTTTGCACCGCTTTTTCATTGCTTAGTACCTTGGTCTCTTATGGTTCGAATGAGCGATTGAATGGTCGGCTCGAGCGTTGGGTCGGTACGCATGCGATTCTCGATGCGTTGGCATGCGTACATAACGGTAGTGTGATCGCGCCCTCCAAACTCAAGCCCAACTTCGGTAGTTGAAAGCTCGGTCAACTCGCGGCAGATGTACATTGCAACCTGACGCGGAAAGGCAATAACTTTGGTGCGCTTCTTGCCCTTCAACTCTTGCATCGAAAGGCCGAAGTAATCTGCTATCGTGCGCTGGATCACGTCTACGGTGATGTTGAATTGCTGTGGGCTGACGAACATGTCTTTGAGTTGTTGCTGAGCAACCTCAAAAGTGATTCTCTTGTTCACCAGCTCAGCGTATGCCATGAGTTTTGTCAGTGCGGCCTCGAGGTCGCGCACGTTGGTGGTTACGTTGTTACAGATCAGCTCGATTACTTCCTCGGGAATATCAATCTGGGCACGTTCGGTTTTTTTACGCAGGATTGCGTAGCGGGTTTCGTAGGAGGGCGGTTGCAGGTCGACATTTAACCCACGCTCGAATCGACTACGCAGGCGGTCGGTTAGGTCACGGATTTCCGAAACCGGCCGATCACAAGTGAATACCATCTGCTTGTTGGCGTCATACAGCGCGTTGAAGGTGTGAAAGAGCTCTTCTTGCGTCTCCGGCTTCTTTTGCAGGAAATGAATGTCGTCGATCAACAACACATCAGCATACCGGTACTTGTTCTTGAAGTTCTGCATACGCTTTTCACGAATCGACTGAATGAAGTCGTTGGTGAAGCTTTCCATTGTCACGTATACAATCTTGAGGTTTGCGAATTCGCGGTGCACGGAGTTGCCGATAGCCTGGATGAGATGCGTCTTACCGAGACCGACCCCGCCGTAAATAAGACACGGGTTGTAGCCGGTTCCGGGATTCTTAGCGATTGCAATGGCGGCATTTGCCGCAAACGAGTTGTTATTGCCAACAACGAAGTTCTCGAAGGTATACTCTTGTCTCAGTTGTTGATGCGGCGATTTGCGCGCGCTTACACCTAAGGACGCGACACCTTCATCGTAGCGCGAAGCCCGGCCGGCGGAAACCGGGCTGCCGCCGGGTGGCACGGATACCGAGGAAATAGGGTTTTCCGACGAAACCTGCCGGGGTTTTACCCCATTTGCCGCAGCCACATACTCGCAGCTCGGCCGCCCAACACGGAACTCCAGAGCAAGCGCTATTCCTGAAAGCTCAAGGAGCTTGTTTTGTATCCGTGTAAGGTAGCGCTGCTTAACCTGGTCTCGGTAGAAGCTCGAGGGCACACGCACGATGATACAGTTGTCGCCGGATTCGGCATATTCGATACCATTAAACCACATATCGAACTCTTGTTCCGAGACTTCATCGTGCAGTTGTTTGATTGCTTCGTGCCAGAATACGCTGTAATCCCAAGACATAGTGTCCGCAAGTTTACCCCATGTTCGGCGGGTCCGACCAGGGGCTATGTTTACTTTAACGCCCATACTGGGTATAATTTGGGGGTCTACGAAAAGCAAGCTGTCACCCGTCCCCAGCTCGTCGAGTTTTGAATCGAGTAACTGGTAGTCACAGGGAACATAAGGACGACGCCGTGGAAATGTATTCTGCCCAAAATATACAAGTTCTCAAAGGTCTGGAGGCGGTTCGTAAGCGCCAGGCAATGTATATCGGATCAACCGGTCCTGATGGGCTGCATCATTTGGTATACGAAGTGGTAGACAATAGTATTGACGAGGCGCTCGCGGGTCAGTGTGACACGATTAATGTGTGGATCGAGAAAGACAACGTTATTCGCGTAGAAGATACCGGACGCGGGATCCCGATAGACATCCACACCGACGAAGGTGTAAGCGCGCTCGAGATCGTTATGACCCGTCTGCACGCCGGGGGTAAGTTCGACAGAAAGAGCTACGCGGTATCCGGTGGCTTGCACGGTGTGGGGGTCTCGGTTGTGAATGCGCTCTCAGAGTGGTGTGAGGTATACGTACACAAAGAAGGCATCATTTACTTCCAGCGCTACCGCCGCGGAGTTCCCGAAAAGCCGGTGGCCGAGATCGGCAAGAGCGATAAGCACGGCACGGTGACGATCTTCAGGCCCGATGCCGACATATTCGACGAGGTCACCTATAGCTTTGACATACTCTCAAGACGCTTGCGAGAGCTTGCGTTCCTCAACAAAGGCATCTGTATAACGATTCGCGATTTACGACTACCGACGGAGAAGTTTCACGAGTTCAAGTTCAATGGCGGTGTGCGTGAGTTCGTTGAGTACCTCAACAAGAACAAGAGCAAGATCCATAAAGATCCGATTTACTTCGAGAGGACCCGAGACTATATCGGGATCGAGATCGCGCTTGAGTACAACGACGGATACAACGAAAACATGTTCTCGTTTGCAAACAATATCAACACCCGCGACGGCGGCACGCACTTGATTGGTTTCAAGTCGGCGCTGACGCGTACGCTGAACGAGTTTCTGAAGCGCTCAAAACACGCTAAGAAGGCGGATGAGCCGCTCACCGGAGATGATGTTCGCGAAGGGCTTACAGCCGTCGTTTCGGTGAAGGTTCCTGAACCGCAGTTCGAGGGGCAAACCAAGGCCAAACTCGGTAACAGCGAGGTCAAAGGGGCGGTTGAGGCAATTGTGAATGAGGCCTTAGGCGAGTACTTCGAACGCAATCCGAAAGTGGTGGAGGCCATTCTGGAAAAGACCGTGCTCGCCGCCAAGGCTCGTGCGGCAGCGCGAAAGGCTCGCGAGCTTACCCGGCGCAAGAACTTCTTAGAGAGCAGCGGCCTTCCGGGCAAGCTCGCCGACTGCAGCGAGAAAGATCCCCGGCGTGCAGAGCTGTACATTGTAGAGGGAGACTCGGCCGGCGGCAGCGCCAAGATGGGCCGTGATCGCGAGTTTCAAGCGATCCTGCCGCTATGGGGAAAGATGCTCAACGTCGAGAAAACGCGGATCGACAAGGTGCTGTCCAACGACAAACTACACCCCATCATTCAGACGATCGGCGCCGGTGCGGGCGACGATTTCTCGCTTAGTAAGCTACGCTATCACAAGATCATCGTCATGGCCGATGCCGACGTCGACGGCTCACATATTCGTACGCTGCTATTGACGTTTTTCTATCGGTACATGTTTGAGCTCATCGAAGCCGGCCACGTGTATATTGCGATGCCGCCGTTGTACAAGCTCGCCCGCGGCAAACAGGTAGTGTATGCCTACAACGATGCCGAGCGCGAAAAGGCCGTAGCCGAGGTTTTTGGCGAGTCTGAGAGCAAGATCGCGGTACAGCGATACAAAGGGTTGGGCGAGATGAATCCCGAGCAGCTGTGGGAGACCACTATGAACCCCTACACGCGCAATATCATCCAGGTCCGCCTAGACGACGCAGTTGAGGCCGAAGAGATCTTCACCACCTTGATGGGCGAGCATGTGGCGCCGCGGAGACTGTTTATCGAAGCGAACGCCTTGAGCGTTTCGAATCTCGATGTTTAGTGTGCTGTTTCGGGAAAGCTCGATCGTCGAGGGAACAGGAGTAGCTTGTGGCTGACAAAGAGTTTCACGGACGTGTGGTGCCGGTTGCGATTGAGGACGAGATAAAAGAATCGTACCTGAACTATGCAATGTCGGTTATCGTGAGCCGAGCGCTGCCGGATGCACGCGACGGTCTGAAACCGGTACATCGGCGCATTCTCCATTCGATGAATGAGATGGGCTTGCGCGCCAACCAAGCGTACAAGAAGAGCGGCCGCATCGTCGGAGACGTGCTGGGGAAGTTTCACCCTCACGGAGACCAGTCTATTTACGACGCGTTGGTACGCCTAGCGCAGCCGTTCTCTATGCGTTACCCAATGGTCAACGGGCAGGGAAACTTTGGCTCGGTTGACGGCGACCCGCCGGCGGCGATGCGTTATACCGAGGCCAAGCTGCACGCCGCCGCGGAGGAGATGCTGCGCGATATCAAAAAGGATACCGTTGATTTTGCGCCAAACTACGACGACACCATGGAAGAGCCGGTGGTATTACCGGCAGCGTTTCCGTATCTGCTTACCAACGGTGCAAGCGGCATAGCAGTTGGCATGGCAACTAATATTCCGCCGCATAACCTGGATGAAATTGCCGAGGCAGTGTGCGCCGTGGTTGATAATGCCGAGATCAGCAGCGAGGAGCTGTGCAACCTGGTTACGGGTCCTGATTTTCCCACCGGCGGCATCATTTACGGCCGTAAGGGCATACGCGAAGCGTTCACTACCGGTCGCGGGCGTATCGCCGTGCGCGCGCGGTTTACGATTGAGAGCACGAAGAGCGGGCGCGATCGTATTCTGGTGAGCGAGATTCCCTACCAAGTCAACAAGGCGGCGCTGATCACACGCATCGCCGATTTGGTGCGCGAGCGTCGGCTCGACGGTATCAGCGATCTTCGTGACGAGTCCGATCGTAGCGGCATGCGCATCGTGATCGAGTTGAAGAAAGGGGTAAGTCCAAAGATTATCCTCAATCACCTGTTTGCGCACACTCAGTTGCAGGTGAACTTCAACGTGAACGCCTTGGCGCTTGTAGACGGCCGCCCCGAGAGTTTGTCGCTACGGCGTATGCTCGAGTGTTTCATTGGACACCGCAAAGAGGTGATCCTGCGACGTACTCGCTTCGATCTTAAGAAGGCGGAGGAGCGCGAGCACATCCTTATCGGGCTGAAAACCGCGCTCGATAACATCGACGAGGTCATTCGCATGATTCGCGAATCAAAAACGGTGGAGCAGGCAAAGGCGGCGCTGCAGAACCGTTTTGAGTTCAGCGACGCTCAAGCGCAAGCCATCCTCGATATGCGGCTGCAGAAGCTGACTTCGCTCGAGACTCAGAAGATTATCGACGAGCTTAAGGAAGTGCGGGCGTTGATTCGTGAACTCAGGAGCATCCTCGAAAGCGAGCGTAAGGTGCTCGATATCATCAAACAAGAAACGCGTGATATCGCCGAGCGCTACGGTGATGAGCGGCGCACCGAGATCGTTCCTGATGAGATTGAGAGCATCGATATCGAGGACCTCATTCAGAAGGAAGATATGGTGGTGGTAATCACCAACAGCGGGTATATCAAGCGTATCCCCCTATCGGCCTACCGTGTGCAGGGGCGCGGTGGAAAGGGTAGCAGCTCAGCGTCGCTGAGGAGCGAGGACTTCGTCCGGCAAGTATTCATCGGTTCCACGCACGACTACATTATGTTCGTTTCCACCGCCGGGAAGGCGTACTGGCTCAAGGTGCACGAAATTCCCGAGGGATCGCGAGTCGCACGTGGACATCATGTGCGCGGGTTGTTGCAGGTATCGGCCGACGAGGAGGTTGCAGTGGCGGTATCGCTGACCGAGTTCCGCGACGACACGTATCTGTTACTTGCAACATCTCACGGGGTGGTGAAGAAAGTCCGTAGCTCGGAGTTTTCGCGCGCGAAGACGCGCGGGATTGCCGCGATCAGCTTGCAGGAAGGCGATGCGGTTATTACCGCGATGCTTACCAATGGGAACAACGAGCTGTTTCTCGTCACGCGCAAGGGCCGCGGCTTACGCTTCTCCGAGGACAGCGTTCGGCCTATGGGACGTCCAAGCCGAGGCGTCGCCGGTATCCGGCTCGCTGAGGGCGACGAGCTCGCCGGCGCGGTGGTTGTCAACCACGAGGAGCGCATGGTGCTTGTCACGCAGTACGGCTACGGCAAGCGCACGCCGTTTAATGCGTTCAACCCGCACGGGCGAGGGACGCGAGGTCAGAATGCGTACAGCGTCAACGAAAGAACCGGCGAGGTTGTCGGTGTGCTTTCGGTCAAAGCGGAGGACGAGTTACTCGCGGTTACCTCGCAGGGGAGCGCGATTCGCACCTCAATTGATGATGTGTCGGTGCAGTCGCGCTCAGCGATGGGCGTGCGTGTCGTCAATATCGAACGCCCGGATTATCTCGTGGGCGTTGGGCGCGATCAGAAATAGCTCTGCTATGTTTCACGTGAAACATGCGTAGCGGCGACTCAAGTCTCCGAGTCCCTCTCGGCCCGGCAGAAATCACCCTCGGCATCAAGGGCTCTCAGTTCATCGCTCGCGCTGAGCCGGCGGGCGACATCTCTGCGGTGAAAGCTGTGATCGACTCAGTTAAGGGCGCGCATCCGAACGCAACGCATGTGGTGTATGCCTACCGCGTCGGCGGTTACGCGGCCGAAGAGTACGGTATGAGCGACGCCGGCGAACCCAAAGGCACCGCCGGGCGGCCGACGCTCGAGGTTCTGAAAGGAAACGGAATAGCGGATGTCGTGCTGACCACGGTGCGCTACTTCGGGGGCACCAAACTCGGTACCGGCGGGCTTGTTCGCGCTTACACCGAAGCGGCCCAAGCAGTTCTCGCCGAGCTGCCTACCGAATCGCTCGTAGCGCAGGTAAGCGCCGAGTTCGTAGTCGGCTATGAGTATGCCGATACGCTGAAGCGGCTGATCGGAGAATATCGGGCACAGATCGTGGATCACCAATATGGCGAGACGGTTCGGCTGCAGCTGGTGGTCGCCGAAGCGGATTTTGCGCAGCTGCGCGACCGCGCGCGTGATGTTTCACGTGGAACATTACGGCTGCGGGTAGATTGAGAGACGAACGACGGCGTGAAGCTCCGGCACGTGTGGAAATGTTCTCACAGCTCAGAGCGCGTGACGGGTTCGAAACTGCTGTACCCGTGCGTGAAACTCGTCTAAGAGTCGGCGCCGATCCTCGTCTGAGACAAATGCTCCGTTGATCGTGATCTCATTGAGCTTAATCAAGTCGTCAATCGAAAGATGGAAATAATCAACCGCCTTGATATAGTCGTCGGTGAGGTCGCTGTCTTGAATGAAGGGGTCGTCGGAGTTGATTGAAACCGGCACTCCGGCGTGGTACAGGCGGCCGAGCGGGTGGTTGCGCTCATCGACCCACGAGCCGGTTTGATAATTCGAGGTGATGCACTGCTCGAGCACGATGTTCTTCTCGGCTACAAACCGCTGCAGCTCGGGATCATCGACGATGGAGGTCCCGTGTCCAATGCGTGCGGCTCCAAGGCTCTTGAGCGAGCGCCAGATCTGGTCTGGGCCGCTGACCTCGCCGGCGTGAATCGTCGAGCGATAGATCCCGTCGCGATTCACCTCGGCGAAGAACTCGGTAAATAACTCGGGCGGGTAGTTGATTTCGTCACCCGCAAGGTCAACGCCTACGATTTCCGGCAGCTCCATGCGAAGTAACTCGCGGTAGAGCTCAGTCATCTCACGCTGGTGCTGCTTCATGCGGTTGAATGTGATCAGGTAGCGCACATCGCAGTTGATCTCCTTAGCTGCTGCATTTCCGGCGGCGGTGATCAGCTTCGTGATTTCGCGGCGATCAAAGTTGTTGTAGTACGCAAAGTGTTCGGGCGAAAAGCGCACCTCAATATAAAATAGACCGTCCTCGGCGAACTCTTTCACCGAGTCATAGGTGATTCGCTCCACATCCTCCATCGAGCGATACCAGTCGTTCTTGAACTTCGAGAGGAACTTCAGGAAATCCGGCTCCGAGTCTTTCGGGAACTGCACTTCGCGCTTGAATGCCTCAAAGTCCTGTGGGAGCGGTAACTCGTTTTTAACAGAGATCGCGTGCAGAGTTTCCAGCGCGAAGGTGCCTTCGAGATGCCGGTGTAGCTCGGCCTTCGGGAACCCGCGCATGATGGTTTTGTCGAGCAGTTTGTCCCGATTTGCAGTGGTTCGCGGCTCGCTTTTCATAGTCGCATTATCCTTATCGCCACAGTAGTGCTAAATCATAATACATCAAACAAAAAAATCAATTCTAAGAGCCTCTGCGCCGGCGATATTCTACAAAATGTGCTCAAGAAAGCGCTTTGTTCGTGCTTCCCGGGGGTGGTCAAAGACATCTGAGGGGGTTCCGGTCTCTACGATTTCGCCCTCGTCCATAAACACCACCTTATCCGCCGCGGCGCGAGCAAAGCCCATCTCGTGCGATACAACAACCATCGTCATCCCTTCTTTGGCGAGATCCAGCATCACGTCGAGCACCTCTTTTATCATCTCGGGGTCGAGCGCCGAGGTCGGCTCATCGAACAGCATCACCTTCGGGTTCATCGCGAGTGCCCGCGCAATCGCCACCCGCTGCTGCTGCCCACCCGACAGCTCATCCGGCCGCGCTGCAGCTTTATCACCGAGACCGACACGGGCGAGCAGCCGCCGCGCGTTCGCCTCGGCTTCGGGTTTGCTCTCGTGCTTGACGGTGCGCGGAGCCATCGTGATGTTATGCAGTGCGGTGAGGTGCGGAAACAGATTGAAGGCCTGGAACACCATCCCGAGGTTTTCGCGGATCTTGCGGATATCGACCTTGGGGTCGGTGATGCAGTCGTTATCTATCCAGATATCACCTTCGCTTAAAGTCTCGAGGCGATTGATAGCGCGCAGGAGAGTACTCTTGCCGCTGCCCGAAGGACCAATAATCAGCACGACCTCTCCGGCGTGAATATCGAGATCAACCTTTCGCAACGCTACGATCTGAGCTCGAGCGCCGAAGAACTTGCCCGCACTGCGGATGCGCACGCGCGGTTCAGAGCCGAGAGCTTCAGGGTTGTACGCCACGTTTATCCACCCATGTTTCCATAAACGCTACAATCTTCGAGAGAAACAGAGTAATCACCAAGTACACCAACGCGACCACGGTGTAGGTCTCAAAGTAGTTGAAGCTCACCGCCGCATATTCGCGTCCACGACGCAGCAGATCCGAGACCGCGATGATCGACACCAGCGAGGAGTCCTTGAGAAGCGCAATGAACTCGTTACCCACCGGAGGCAAAATGACCAGGAAGGTTTGTGGGAGAATCACTTTCCGTAACGCCTGCCTTCGGCTGAGGCCGAGCGCCAGCGCGGCCTCCATCTGGCCTTTCGGTACCGACTGCAAACCGGCGCGGAAAATCTCGCCCATATAGGCGCCGTAACAGACCGACATCGCAATTATCGCAGCGGTCAGACGTGGTACCTGCACCAACTGCCCGAGCGCAAAGTAGATGTAAAACAGCTGCACCAGCAGCGGAATTCCGCGAATCACCTCCACGTAGATCGTCGCGATGCGGTTGATCACAGTGATCCGTGAGATCCGCCCTAGACCGGTGATCAGTCCAATCGCGAGTGATATCAGGATCGAGACCACCGTGACGTGGAAGGTAGTAACTACCCCGTCAGGGATGAAAACGAGGATATCACGATAGGGAGTCGGAGAAACAATCGGCAGCGTGACGAGCATCGCAATCGCGCCGAAGAACGATATGCGCCAGGCGGAGAACAGCGATTTCTCGCCGCGGTCCGGAATCAGTGCGCCGTCGCTGACTGTTACCGTAATGCGGTGTGCGGGCGCCGCCCGGGGGGCGGCGACCTCAGGGTGCGGATTGTGATCTACCTCAGCCACTTTTCGGTGAGCTCTTCAATCGTTCCGTCCTCTTGCACCTGCGCAAGACCATCATTGATCATCTCAAGCAGCTTATCGCGTCCTTGAGGGAGCGCTATGCCGTAGTACTCGTCGGTGAACGGCTCGCCCACAATCATCAGTGAGTCGGCATAGGCCTCGTTCTGCAGCGCGTAGTTTGCCGCAACCGGGGTGTCGGCCACCACACCGGCGAGTCGTCCGGCGGCGAGATCCTCAAACGCAAGACCGATTTCGTCGTACGTAGCGGTCTCAACGCCCTCGGCCGCGTCGACTGCAAAAGCGCCGGTGGTGCCGATCTGCGCACCGACGGTTTGACCGACCAGGTCATCGAGCGTCTCAACATCGCTGGTGTCTACTCTGACGACCAGCACCTGACCTGCGTTAATGTAGGGCTCTGAGAAATCCATGTTCTGCTTTCGCTCTTCGGTGATCGTTACCGAAGAGATCACCGCGTCGTACTCGCCGGTGGCGAGGCCGGCGAAGATACCGTCCCAGGCGGTGTTGCGAAACTCGACCTCGAACCCGGCCGCAGCTGCTATCGCGTTCATGAGGTCGATATCAAACCCCACAATCTCGCGGTTCTCATCGAGAAACTCCATGGGGGGCCATGTTGCGTCGGTAGCAACAACAATACTATCCGGGCGCTCTTCGGGCTCGGCCGCACCGCCTGCAAACAGCGAGGCAATGACGAACGCGAACAGTAGCAAAACGGTTATCGTCTTTTTCATAAAGCGAACTCTCCTTCTCAGCTCTTGGGGCTGGGCGCATTATTGATAAATATCCAACGTGACGTCAATATATGCGAGATCGATATCTGTGCAGACATAAGTTGAGATAAGGCGGATGCGTCGTGGATGTTCTCGTTGAACTGCTGTTGTATTTTGGCGGCTACGCGTTTCTGGGATGGATCATCGAGTCCACCTATCGTACCGTGAATCGTGGGCGATTGGTTAACTCCGGGTTTCTATTCGGCCCGTTTATTCCGGTGTTCGGGTTCGGCGGCCTGATCATTCATCTGTTGTATGTGCCGCTTGCGGGTATACCGTATCTGCTTGCGCTTGTAATCATGACCCTCGCCGTTACGTTACTCGAGCTGGTCACCGGGTGGGTGATGCACCGGCTGTTCGGTCTTATGCTCTGGGACTACTCCGACGAGCGCTTCAGCCTCGGTGGCTACATCTGTCCGCGCTTTTCGGTGTACTGGCTCGGCCTCGCGTTCGTGGTGACGCAGATCATACGGCCGTTTTTCGCAGAGTTCATCGCGGCGTTACCGCCGCGTGTTGCTTATACTGTGGCCGGCGGTCTGACGCTGTATATGGTGATCGACCTCGTGATCTCCAGCTCGGCGCTGTGGCGCTTCGCCGGCCGGCTTCAGACCCTGGCTGAGGAGAGTCGTGCCGGGCTTGAGCGCTGGGCCGAGCAGGCCGGTACCGAGCTCGAGCGGCTCGGTGACCAGGCCGGCGCTGAGCTCGAACGCTTCGCCGAGCAGGTACGCTCAACGGTGCGCTCGCGTACCACTTACATCCTCCATCCAACGTCCAAAATTTCCAGCATCCTGCCCGAGCACCTCACCGCGCTGGTTTCAGGTCACGGCGGAGTGCAGCAGCTGGTGGAGCATGCGCTGCAGCGCATTCGCCAGCCGCACGCTGCGGAAACCCGCGAAGAGCGTGCGCGGGCCGATTTCAACGACGTCCGCACGGCCTTTGAAGCCATCACGGGGACTGAGTGCTATCAGCGCTTGATCGAGGTGCCGTTCGGCGACACGTGCCTGTTTACGCATAACGAGCGCGTCGCACGGGTTGCGTACCGTGTCGCCAAGCGCTTGGGGTTGGATGCAATGGCGGTATTCCGGGGAGCGCTGTTGCGCTTGCCCGAACCCGCGATAGACCGCCGCGCCCGCGAAAGCTGGGCCGCGTTCACACGCTGGTACTTTGCGGGCGAGTGGGAGCGCTGGGGGCCGTTCTCGTCGGTGGAGCAGGACATCATTCTGTATTCCACCTGGCCGCATTCACACCACCCGCCACGAAGTCTGGAGGGCGTGCTGGTAGCGGTTGTGGGCCTCGCAGTGGCGGTGCGAGAACGCGCACGTGCCCGGCGCTTGCCGAGCGCGGCGTTACAGCGATCCCGGTTGCTCCGTCATGCGAGCCATTCCCAAGCGCAAACACAAGCGCAACCCCGTTCGGGTCGTCAATCAGCCTCCGGCTCGTCAGCGCGGCGGTAGTCGTGCCCGGCAGTGATCGGGCACCGTTCGCACGATAGTCACGCCGCGGCGAATCGTGTATACTGGGCGGCACACTCGCTATGGGCATGATAACCGTTTTTGCGAACCAGAAAGGCGGTGTCGGTAAGACAACCACTGCTGCGAACCTTGGCGCGTATCTCGCCCAAGCCGGCAAGCGCGTACTACTGGTAGATTTTGACCCGCAGGGGAATCTCACCAGCAGCGTCGGCTGCAGTAACGACGGTGAAGGTATCTATGAGATTATCAGCGGCAAGGTCGAGCCGCAGTCGGTGATCTGTAAGACGCCGGTTGAACAGCTCATGTTGGTACCGTCAAGCGTTAATCTCTCGGGCGCCAACGTTGAGCTCGTCAATGAAGAAAACCGTGAGCGTTTCCTGCACGAGGCGCTCGACCCGCTGCGCGGGCAGTTTGACTACATCTACATCGACTGTCCCCCTTCGCTAGGCATCCTGACGCTCAACGGCTTGGTCGCGGCCGACAACGTGATTGTCCCACTGCAGTGCGAGTACTTTGCGATGGAAGGGCTTACACAACTGCTCGATAGCATCACCGCCGTACAGCGCTCGCACAATAAGCGGCTTGCGGTGTTAGGGATCCTGTTCACGATGTACGACGGGCGCACACGCCTCGCGCAAGAGGTGGTGGAGCAGGTGCTCGGGTATTTCGGGGAAACGGTTTTTCGTACCATCATCCCGCGTAACGTGCGCTTGTCCGAGGCCCCCTCGCATGGGGTGCCGATCCCGCTCTATGACCGCGAATGCAGCGGCGCACGGGCCTACGAGCAGCTTTCGCAGGAGGTATTGGCGCGTGGCTAAAATGGCGAAAAGAAGACTCGGAAAGGGCATTGATGCGCTGCTGCAGGGTAAGGACGTGCTCGATGCGCACAGCGCTCATGAACTCGAGCGCGAGCTCCAGGATAGCGCCGAACCCGGTGGTATCGTGGAAGTCCCGATCGAGCAACTCCACCCCAATCCCAATCAGCCCCGCAAGCAGTTTGCCGAAGCGGCGCTGCAAGAGCTCGCCGCGTCGATCGAGGCGCAAGGCGTGCTGCAGCCGATTCTTGCCGAGCATAGCGCCGCCGGTGCGTACCATATCGTCGCCGGTGAGCGCCGCTACCGCGCGGCGCGGATCGCGGGGCTCGCGCAGGTGCCGGTGCTGTTGCGCCGATTCAGCGAGCAGGAAAAGATCGAGATTGCCCTGATCGAAAATGTACACCGCGAGGATCTCAACCCCATTGATCAGGCAGCCGCGTTAAGGTCACTGCAGGAATCAGCCGAGCTCACGCAGGAAGAGCTTGCTAAGCGCTTGGGTATGAATCGTTCGTCGGTTGCCAATAGCATTCGGCTGTTGAAGCTGCCCGAGGAGGTGCAGGCGGCGGTGCGTGCGGGTAGCTTGAGCGCGGGCCACGCTCGTGCTTTGCTCGCCGTCAAGGACGGGGGCGATCAAGTGTCGCTATATCGCCGAGTTGTCGATGAAGGACTCTCGGTTCGCCAGGTTGAAACGCTTGCCGCCGGCGGCAGCTTGGATGCCTTCGGCGATGGGAGAGGCGCCGGTGCTGCCGCCGGCGAGGGTGCTGAGGCTGACCCCGGAACCGAGGGTGCGCCTGGCCGCGCGCGCGGCTCGGGCGCCTCCGGTCAGCGCGATGCGAAGCCGGTTGAGCTACAGGAGATTGAGCAGCGTTTGATCGAGAGGTTCGGCACCAAGGTCAGTGTCAAAGGAAGCAACCACCGCGGCGCGATTGAGATCAACTACCTCTCTACCGACGATCTCGAGCGTGTGTTGGACTTGTTGCTGTAACACGGTCTGCGCGGCGATTATCTCGCCTGCAGCCGTGCGCCGCAGCAGCAGCCCGAGCAGCGCGGGTGTGAGCTCTACCGAATTACACAGATAGAACTCGGGTGCCGGTAGCCGGGTTTTTGTTCCCTCATGCAAGCGCTATACTCCATCAGGCCCTCGATTGCTAGCTTGCGGCGATTATACTATCATAGAGGAATAGGTACCAAGCATGAGCGGATCACAGTCTGAGTTATTGCGCGCCGAGGCTATTCGTAACCTCGAGAATTATCGCGTCGGGCGCCGTCACGTCATCTTGATGTTAGTCGTGATCGCCCTTCTTGATTTTATAGGGATTATGTATTTAATAGAGGGACCCGGTCTCCCGAAGGAGCTGTGGCATCGCGATCCGGCCGCTGCACCGGAGCCGCGGCCGGTTGAGCCTGCCGAACCTGAGCCCCAGCTCCTTCCGGATCCGGAAGCGGAGCCCGAGCCTGAACCGCCGGCGGTGCGTGATCCCGGCGCCCGGGAGGCGGAGTTTACGCATTACGTTCGCTGGGGTGACACGTTCTACACGCTCGCTCGACGCTACTGGGACGACGAGCACCTCTGGCCGGATCTGTGGAGTCTAAACAAAGAGCGCTTTCCTGATCCCGACTTCATCGCCGAACGCGATGTGGTTGCGATCTACCCGCGGCTTGCGCCCGACGGCGAGTTTCAAGACGCCGAGCTCGACCGGCTATTTGAGGCCTACTTGGAGGCCTACCGGGCCTACCAGCACGTCGGCGATGAGCTGCTGCTGGAAGGGCGTCGCACCAGCCGGGCCTGGCAGCGCAAGCTCGGCCGGATGAAGCGTGACAAATCGAGGTGGCTGCTGTATTCGGCGCTGCGCTTTGATGAGAGCTACCTCGATCGTTACAAAGCGAAGATCGACAGCCAGGACCTCGCGATTGTGCATGACTACATTGCACGCTTCGGGATCCCCTGCAAACGCTGATCGATTGTGCCTCTGCGTTCCAACTCTGCGACCAAGGAGCCTGTGTGATGCTACTGCACTTACCTGAGCATCGGAATGAGCTGTCAGGCTACGGCATCGGTGTACCAACCTACGCCTCCACCCCCAACCGAGTAGTGGAAGAGCTCATGAAAGACAACGTGCTGGCTGCGAAACGCGAGCAGTGGTACATTGATCGGCTCGAGCACAGCATCAGCAAAGAAGACTTGCTGCGCGTACACGATCCCGATTACGTAAACCGGTTGTATTCGTCGGAGGTAACCGAAGAGCTGATCAAGGCGTTTGAGCTCATCGACAGCGACGGCCGGTTTCACCGCTACGACCCTGCACGCGCCGAGCTTCCCTTGGCGAATCTGTTTCTCGATCTCTTGAACGCCTGCGCCGGAACCTACCAGGCGGCGCGAATCGCGTTGGAGCGCGATTTCTGTTACTTTCTCGGCGGGGGGTTTCACCACGCCAAGCGGGCAACCGCTGACGGGTTCTGCCTGATCAACGATGTGGTGATCGCCGCGCGCAGGCTCGCCGCAGAAGGCCGCGCTAGGCGCACCTGGATCATTGATCTTGATGCCCACAAGGGTGACGGTACCGCCCCGTTGTGTCACGGCGATGACGGCATCTTGACCTTGAGTATCCACATGGCGCACGGCTGGCCGCTCGACCGTGACCCGCGTTTGCCGGACGGCAGCCTGCACGAGTCATTCGTGCCGAGCGATCTCGATATTCCGGTCGCCGAAGGTGAGGAGGCGCTGTATCTCGAGAAGCTGCAGGCTGGGCTTGCGAAGTTCACAGGCTACGGCAGTGCCGACCTCGCGATTGTGTTGGGCGGCGTAGACCCGTATGAGCAGGACGAACTGCCGTCGACCGCGCTGCTGAAGCTCAGTCTGGAACAGCTCGGCCGGCGTGACCGTATGGTGTACGGGTTTCTGAAGGATCACGCGATGCCGCAGGCGTGGGTGAAGTCCGGCAGCTACGGCCGCGAAGCATGGCGCCCGATTCTGCAGTTCCTGCGTTACGCCCTGCGCGAGAGGCTGTTGTAGGCGAATCGCAGCGGCTCGTCTTATAGACTGAGGATCATTGTGGCGTAGCCGAAGTATATGACCAGACCCACTGCGTCGGCGAGAGAGGTGATCAAAGGTCCGCTCGCGATCGCCGGGTCCAGCTTCATGCGGGTTAAGAGAAACGGCAGAATCATCCCGACCAGGTTGGTTATCACGAGCATCGTGAGCATCGTGGCGAGAACCACCAAGCCGATCAAGTGACCGCCCCTGAAAGTGCCGAGGAGCAGTCCCATCGCTCCGAGCGCGACGCCTATCGCAACGCCTATTGCCATCTCCTTGATGAACACGCGAAACCATTGGTCCATCTTCACATCGCCCAAGCTGATCGACCGGATCATGATGGTGGCCGACTGTGAGCCCGCGTTACCGCCGGTGTCTATAATCAGTGGTATGAAGAACGCCAAGGCCACCGCGGCTTCCAGCGTTGCTTCGTAAGAAGCAATCACCCCGGAGGAGATCAAGTTAACGAACACCAGGATCGTGAGCCAACCGATGCGGCTGCGGAACAACCCCCACACCGATGTCTCCCAGTAGCTGCGCTTCAGCGGGGTAACTGCGGCGGTGCGGTGAAAGTCTTCGGTGGTTTCGATCTCGGTAATCTCGAGCGCATCGTCGAAGGTGACGAGCCCAAGCAGAATACCGCGCGAGTCGACCACCGGAAGCACCTCGCGGTCGTAGCGCTTCATCAAGCGTGCCGCTTCTTCTCGGTCTTCGTACGCTCTGATACTCACGAACGAATAGTCCATGATGCTGCGAAGCGGCGCGTCAGGGTCGGCAAGTACCAGACTCTGCAACGAGAGCGCGTCGACTAAGCGGCCTGAGCGCTCGGTTACGTAGACCATGCTGATGGTATCTATCTCACGCCCGTATTCACGAGTATGGTTGATCGCCGCGCCCACGGTCCAGTCTGCTCTCACCGCGACATAATCCGGATTCATCAAGCGCCCGACACTCTCTTCGGGATATCCGAGAAGTCGCCGAGCCTCGCGCAGATCCTCAGGGCTGAGCAGTGTCAACAGTCGCTGGGTGACCTGGCCCGGAAGCTCCCCGAGCAGCTCGGTGCGATCGTCCGGGTCGAGGTTGCTGAGCAGCTCGCGCGTTTCGGAATCGGTCAGCTCGAGCAGCAGCCGATCGCTGGTGTCGGTGTCCAGCAACGAAAAGACCTCCACCGCGAGCTCGATCGGCAGTGCCCGAAAAAACAGCACGCGATCGTTTTTGTCGAGCTCTAAGAGCTCGTCTACGATCTCCGGTGCCACGATCTCGAAATCGGGCCAGGCTTTTCGGTACATTGCGAGCGCGCGCCAGTTACGGTCTTCGATGTACTGTCGAATCTCACGCGGTAAGAGTGATGTCGTTGGCGTCGTTGTCATAGCGGGCCCCCAGTCTCAACGGCTTATGGCGGAGGGTGTACACCAGCTGGCAGAAGAGGAAAGCTGACCGGCACCGGTGGTTACACACGCAAGGCCTTTGGTAACGCCTCGGCCGCCGCTCACCTGTTGTCTTGTAGCGTAGAAGCAAAGCGCATGTCAATCGCTTGTTGTGCGGCGCCGCGTTGCCGCGCAACGCGTTGGGCCGACTCTGTGACCGGGGCCTATGAGCCGTGCGCGGCTGTGCCGCTGCGGCCGAGGCGTTGACAAGCGGCGCCACAATCGCTATAGTTGGGGCCTCACTTGGCATACACGGAGAGATGTCCGAGCGGTCGAAGGAGGCGGTCTTGAAAACCGTTGAGCCGAAAGGCTCCGTGGGTTCGAATCCCACTCTCTCCGTCGGTACGATTTAGCGAGCATGGAGAGGTGCGAGAGCGGTCGAATCGGGCTCCCTGCTAAGGAGTTGTACTCGTGAGGGTACCGAGGGTTCGAATCCCTCCCTCTCCGTACGGTACGTGCCCATAGCTCAGCTGGATAGAGCGTTAGATTGCGGATCTAAAGGTCGGAGGTTCGAGTCCTCTTGGGCACGCGAAACACGCGAAAATCGAGTAGGAGGCGGGGTTACCCCCGCCGTCCTCTCACACCACCGTACGTACGGTTCCGTATACGGCGGTTCATGAATGACTCCAATGCGTCCGGTCGGG
>PWQX01000162.1 GCA_003556605.1 Spirochaetaceae bacterium | reverse complement strand
GGTGGTGAGCTGACCGGCGTTTGTCATTAGCTGCTGCAATAGTTTCAGTTGAAAGTATTTGCTGGTGCTAGTATAGTACCTCGTAAAGCGAGCTGGTTTTAGCGCAAACAGAACAAGAGAGTAACGACCCTATGAGCACAGCAGATAGACCTGATATCAGCGGGCTCCGTGGCGCGCTGCGGGAGCGCATTGTCATCTTGGACGGCGCGATGGGGACAATGATTCAAGCGCATAATCTGCAGGAATCCGAGTACCGCGGCGAGCGCTTCAAGAGCTTCACGGAGCTCGAAGCGCCCGACGCTGAGGCGGCGAAGCCCTGGCGGGAGAAGAATCCGGTCAAGGACGACCCGAATCTCGCCGGAAACAACGACCTGTTGAATATCACAAAGCCCGAGCTCGTTGCCGGGATCCATCACGCATTTCTGGACGCCGGTGCGGATATCATCGAAACCAACACGTTCAACTCCACTACCGTTTCCCAAGCCGATTACCATACCGAGTTCTTGGCGCGTGAGCTCAATCGAGTCGGCGCCGAGCTGGCCCGCAAGCCGGCAGACGAGAAGACCGCTGAAACTCCTGACAAGCCGCGCTTTGTCGCCGGGGTGCTCGGTCCTACGAACCGGACGCTTTCAATCTCTCCGGACGTTAACGATCCAGGGTTCCGCAGCATCTCGTTTGCAGAGCTCGCCGCCGCTTATCGCGGGGCTGCCGAGGGACTGATTGAGGGCGGTGTGGACCTTATCTTGATAGAGACCATCTTCGACACCCTGAATGCCAAGGCGGCGATCTACGCGCTCAAGTCGCTGTTCGGCGAGCGCGGGGTAGAATACCCGATCATGATCTCCGGCACTATTACCGACCGCAGCGGGCGTACGCTGTCCGGTCAAACCGCCGAGGCGTTCTTGTATTCGGTGCAGTACGCAAGACCCTTCTCGGTGGGGCTCAACTGCGCCCTGGGGGCCGACGAGTTGCACGAGCACGTGTCAGCGCTGTGCGAGCACGCCGGCTTCCCGGTGTCGGTACACCCGAACGCGGGTTTGCCGAACGAGCTCGGCGAGTATGACCACACACCGCAGCACATGGCGAAAGTGCTGGGCGGTTTCGCCGAGGAGGGGCTGGTCAACATCGTCGGTGGTTGTTGCGGCACTACGCCGGAGCACTTAGCGGCAATCGTAGAGGCGGTTTCAGACCACGCGCCGCGGCAGATACCGGACCCTGATCACATGACGGTGTTCAGCGGACTCGAGCCGGTGAAGATGACCGCCGACCTCGGATTCCTGAACATAGGCGAACGCACCAACGTAGCCGGCTCGCGGAAGTTCTCGCGTTTGATTCAGGCACAGGAGTACGAAGCGGCGCTTGCGGTTGCTCGCGAGCAAGTAGAAAACGGCGCGCAGATGATTGATGTCAACATGGATGAGGCCATGCTGGACTCCGAGCGCGAGATGGTGCGCTTTCTGAACCTCGTTGCCTCCGAGCCCGACATCAGCCGGGTGCCGATCATGGTAGACAGCTCCAAGTGGCCGGTGATTGAGGCCGGGCTGCGCTGCGTGCAGGGCAAAGGCGTGGTGAACTCCATCAGCCTCAAAGAAGGTCAAGGGCCCTTTCTCGAGCAGGCGCGCGAGGTAATGAAGTACGGCGCCGCGGTCGTAGTGATGGCATTCGATGAGCGCGGGCAGGCGGACACGAGGGAGCGCAAGATTGAGATCTGCACGCGCTCGTACAAGCTGCTCACCGAGGAGCTTACCTTTCCCCCGCAAGACATCATCTTTGACCCCAACGTTTTTGCGGTCGGCACCGCCATTGAGGAGCACGCCAACTACGCGGTGGACTACATCGAAGCGGTGAAAGTGATCAAGGCGCACCTACCGTACGCCAAGGTTTCGGGTGGTGTGAGCAACGTCTCGTTTTCGTTTCGCGGCAATAACCCGGTGCGTGAGGCTATGCATGCGTGCTTCCTCTATCACGCTACGCGATCCGGCATGGACATGGGAATAGTCAACGCCGGCCAGCTCGAGGTGTACGACGATATCGACGAAGAGCTGCGCGAGGCGGTTGAAGATGTGCTGCTCAATCGCCGCGAGGACGCCACCGAGCGGCTTGTGGATGTCGCCGACCAGTATCAGGGCAAGGGCAAGACTCGCGAAGAAGATCTGACGTGGCGTGAAGCGCCGGTTGAGACACGGCTCGAGCATGCGCTTGTAAAGGGCATCACTCAGTACATTGAACAAGACGTTGAGGAAGCGCGGCAGAACGCCGAGCGGGCCCTGCGCGTAATCGAGGGGCCGCTGATGGACGGCATGAACGTTGTGGGTGATCTGTTCGGATCGGGACGGATGTTCCTCCCGCAGGTAGTGAAGAGCGCGCGCGTGATGAAAGCGGCGGTCGCGTACCTGTTACCGTACATTGAGGAAGAGAAGGTCGAGGGCGAGGACGACAGCGGTAAAGCCACAATCCTGATGGCAACGGTAAAAGGCGATGTACACGACATCGGCAAGAACATCGTCGGCGTGGTGCTGCAGTGCAACGGTTTCGAAGTGATAGACCTCGGCGTAATGGTGCCGGCCGGTCAGATTATGGCGGAAGCGAGAAAGCACAACGTAGACGTCATTGGACTCTCGGGCCTAATCACCCCGTCGCTCGACGAAATGGTGCATGTGGCGAAAGAGCTCGAGCACGCCGGGTTCACCACTCCGCTACTGATCGGCGGGGCCACCACATCGCAGATTCACACCTCGGTTAAGATCGCGCCGCACTACTCGCAGCCGGTGGTGCACGTGAAAGATGCTTCTCTAGCCGTTGGCGTCGTCGATAAGCTTTCGAATCCGTTGCTGCACGAGGGTTACGTCAGGCAGATCAACGCGCTGCACCAAGAGACGCGCGAGAAGCGCGATAAGAAACACGCGGCACGGCAGTTTCTGCCGGTCGAGGAGGTGCGCGCGAGGCGCTTTGATCCGGACTGGAGCGCGTATCAGCCCGAAGCTCCGAAGACACTTGGCGTGACCGTATTCAATGATTACCCGATCGAAGATATCGCGCGCTACATCGATTGGCGCTATTTCTTCCTCGCTTGGGAGATGGACATGAAGTTCCCGGATATTTTCGACGATCCGGTGAAAGGCGAACCTGCGCGAAAGCTGTACGACGAAGCCCAGGCGATGATCCGCGAGATCGGAGAACAGCAGATCCTGAGGGCGCACGGGGTCGTGGGGCTGTGGCCGGCGAACTCCACCGCAAACGATGTCATTGAGATCTATAGCGACGAGAGCCGCCGCGAAATCCTCGCCCGCGTTCCGTGCCTGCGTCAGCAAAAGCGCAAAAAGTCGGTGCCGTACTATCTTTCTCTCGCTGACTACGTTGCTCCCAAATCGAGCGGTGTGAAAGATTACGTCGGCGCGTTCGCGGTGACCGCCGGTGACGGGTTGCAAGAGATGACGGCGTACTACAAGAGCCGTACGGATGACTACAACGTGATTCTTCTCGGCGTGCTCGCCGATCGCCTCGCCGAAGCCTTCGCCGAGCGCTTGCACGAGAAAGTGCGCAAAGAGATTTGGGGTTACGCTGCGGACGAGCACTTCGGAATCGAGGATCTGTTACACATCAACTACCGCGGCATCCGCCCGGCGCCCGGGTATCCACCCTGCCCGGACCACACCGACAAGCACATTATCTGGCGCCTGCTCAACCCTGACACGAATATCGGTATCTGGCTTACCGAGAGCTGCATGATGGTACCGGTGGCCTCGGTCTCGGGGCTGTACTTCGCGCATCCGGATGCCAAATACTTCGGTGTCGGGAAGGTTGTCAAGGACCAAGTCGAGGACTATGCCGAGCGCCGCGGAGTCGACGTCGAGACCGCGGAGCGGCACCTGCGGCAAGTGCTCGCCTACTGACGGCGCCGCGTTTGGCGCGGACGGTTTCGCGGCCGGCGACCGCCGGACTCGCCGCGGCCGAGAACCGGAATGCCCAGCCGGCGCTCAACTTCACCGGTGGGCCCCGCCACCGTGCCGCAATTCACGCGTGAGCTCGTCTATCGTGAAGTAGCGCTGCTCGAGCACGCGGTTATCGTCGTGAGTATCGACGTAGCGGAGGTTCCAGCAGGTTCCTCCCGGCTGCTGCGGCGCGGTGGTGATTGCCACCACCGGCGAGGAGGCGCGGGGTTCGGTAGCATACTCGGTCCGCTGCGCCTCGAACCCAATGCGCTCGAGCGCGCGCGTGGTCCAAAGCGCGACGGCGCCCGCGCCGATTACCTGAATCCGCCCGCGTGTGGCTCGGGTGGGGCGGAACGTGGCGGTTTCCACCTCAAACTCGAGCTCGGGACGCGCAAAGGCCTGCCCCACGGTTCCGCTGAGCACCAGGTCTTCGGGCGCACCCAACACGAAACGGCCGTCACGGTCGATAAGCCAGAGACGATCGGCGAGTCGCAGTGCGAGATCAAGCTCGTGGGTGGACAGCACAACTGCCGCGCCGCTGTCGGTGACCCGACGTTTGAGCAGCTGTAGGATTTCCACTCGCGACGGCAGATCCAGAAACGCTGTCGGCTCGTCGAGCACGAGCAGTTTGGGGCGTTGAGCGACGGCGCGAGCTATCATCACTTTCTGGCGCTCACCGTCGCTCAGCTCGGAGATGCGGCGCTCGGCCAGCGCGCCTAATCCAAGCGCATCGATGGCCGCGCGGACTGCCTCGCGGTCGGCGCCGCTCAACCGGCCGCTCCATGGGGTATACGGAAATCTGCCGAGCGCGACCAATTCGAACACGGTGAGAAAGCCGGGATCAATCCGGTCGGTCAGTACCACCGCCAGCTGCCGGGCGCGTTCGGTTCGCTCAAGCGTTTGAACCGGTGTGCCGTCGATCAGCACGCCGCCGCGTAAGGGTGGCAGCAACCCTACCAGTGTTCGAAGCAGCGTCGTCTTGCCGCAGCCGTTTGGCCCGAGAACGCACACCAGCTCGCGCGGGCGCAGATGAAACGCCGGTGTCTCGAGCACGACGCGCTCCCGCCCGGGCCCAAGCCGGTACCCAATCGCCAGATCGCGCGCTTCCAGCACGAGGGGAAGCGGCCCTTCGGTTGGTTCGGTCATTGAGCGGCTCCGCTGTGCACGCGGCTGCGTTGGAAGATTACCCACACGACGATTGGTGCACCGAGCATCGCAGTGACCGCATTCAACGGCAAGGTGATATCGTGACCGGGCAGACGCGCAATCAGATCGGATAACACTGCGATCAACGCTCCGGTCGCGGCGCACGCGGGAATCAAGATACGATGGTCGGAGCTGCGCAGCGCGAAGCGGCACAGATGTGGAACAGCGATACCGATAAACGCGATTGGACCGCAAAACGCCGTCGTAGCCCCCGACAGCAGCGCCGTGGTAGCGATGATCGCGAAACGGCTGCGGGTCACCGACATGCCGAGTGTCTCGGCGTAGCGCTCGCCGAGCAGCAACGCGTTCAACGGCTTCATCAGACCAAAAGACAACAGCACGCCTGCGGCGATAACCGGAACAAAGGCTTGAAGTTGGTCCCACGTTACGCCGGCGAAGCTACCGAAGCTCCAGGTGACGTAGCTCTGAACCTGTTGCGGCTCGGCGATCTGCAGGAGCGCGGTAGTTACTGCGTTCGCTGCGTACCCGAACAGGATACCGAGGATCAAGATCGTGGTTATGTCGGCCATGCGACGAGCGACGAACAGTATCGCTATCAATACCGCAGCGGCGCCGGCGGTAGCGGCCGCCACTAGGGCGTAGGGACCGTAGCCCCCGAATCCTTCCGCGACCGCACCGAGTACCCCGCCTGCTCCCGAGGCGAGGACCACAATCGCCACGCCGAGTCCGGCACCGGAGCTGATTCCCAGCGTAAACGGTCCTGCAAGCGGATTGCGAAACAGGGTCTGCATCTGCAGGCCGCTCAGCGCAAGCGCCGCCCCGCCGGCAACCGCTGCAATGACCCTCGGCATTCGGACGACCCAGACGATGACGCGAACACCCGGTGCGGCGGCGCTCGGCTCGAGAACCGCACACACCACGTCGCGCACCGGAATGGCCACCGAGCCGAAGACCATGGCGGACATAATTGCCGCAACTAATGCCGCCGTGGTTGCAAGAACGATCGGCAGCGGCTTCACCTTATCGGACATCGTTACCTCAGGCGCCGGAAGTATCGCAGCTGGTGCCCCGGCAGCGCATGGGGATGCGCAATGCTGATAAGGTCCGCGAGAATTCTGTCAGGCTCGAGTGCTCCGCGCTCGAAGTAATCGTTGGCGCCGCCGGGGCGTGTGCGGGCGGTGAAGCTGTATACACGGCCGGACCGCAGCGGCTCAAACACGTGCAGACGCGGGTCTATTCGCAGGATATCTGCGAGAGAGGTGCCGTCGCCCGGGTTCAACCAGATGTCTGCGTCGGCGGCGCGCGCGATTACCGACTCGAGCTCCAGGTGTATCGCACCGCGGCCTTCGTGTTCCATCCATGGATAGCGGGTTCCGGCGTCGCTCAGGAGCCGAGCCATGTAACTTCCGCCTCGCGGCACCGACCACGCGCCCTGATACGGCGCGTTTACCAGCACGGTCGGCGCCTGGTCTCTGCGCATGTGCTCTGCGGCCTTGGAGCGGAGCGCGTCGTAGCGGCTGCGTAGCTCGCTGAGATAGCGCTGCGCCTTGTGCTCGCGCTGCAGTAAGCACGCCGCAACCAGGAGCCATTCGGCGCGGCCTACCGGATCGTTCTCCAGCCAGTCGCCGACGATAACAACCGGAAGCCCGACGTCGCGCAGCTTGTGCTCGGTTTCACTGTGTGGCCCTAAGCTGTTGATCAAGACAACATCGGGCTCGAGCGCGATCAGCCGTTCGACATCCATCTGCGGGGGCTCGCCGACCTCGCGAAGCACGCCCTCGGCGCTGCGCTTTCTGAATGTTTGGGAATAGATCCTATCCGTACGGTCGTGCCCAACAACCCGGTCGGGCGCGTCCAGCAGCTCAAAGTGGGCCAAGAGCGGGCTTGCGGCGGTAATCACGCGCTCCACGGGAATACGGATACTCGGCAAGTCACGATAGCGTTCCGGTATCGGGCGACCACGTTCGACGAACAAGTACTGCCGTGGCGCGGCGGCGTTCGGGTAAGGTCGCCGGACCGTTAGAACGCGGTAGCCGTCGCCGTAGCCGAGCTCAAAGCCGGTTGCGCGTAAGGGATACGCGTGCTCGGCAACAAGCGTCGATCGGGAAGCTGGAATGAGCATGATCAACACGACGATTGCGGCGCACAGCAGCGCCATACGGCACCGGATAACGGAAGCGGGGTGATGTGCCCAGGGACGTTTCAAGGTACCTCGAGTGTTTCTGTTTTGCGCTGCGTTTGTCAAGCTGCGGCCGGCGCGGGCGGCAACCGGCACACGCCGGCGCGGGCGCCCGGGTTTCGGTCATTCCGCCTCACTGTGCCCACGCCCCGTGCGGTTCGCGGTTACAGCATCAGTTGCGCCAGGAACGGCGGCAGAACGCAGGTGACGCCGAACACCGCCGCGATACCGACGGCGCGCTCGGGCTCCTGCCGGGGCTCCGGCCGGCGCAGTCGAAACGCGAGCTCGTTGAACAGCGATCTGCCGGCCGCGAGCATCAGAATCAGCAGCCAGACCTGCCGCTGGAGGTCATAGACAAACAGCTGCAGGCCAACCACCCACAGCAGCGCCGCGGCGGCGGTCACCAGCGCCGCCTTGTATCGTCTTTCGCTAATCCTGCCGGGTACGGCACTCTCGCTCGGCTGCAACTCCGCTGCTAGAATCAGCGCCGGCGCCCAGCCGAATAACGCCGCCGGTGTCTCGGCAAATTGCATCCACAGCGGCGGCAGCTCGCGGGCAGCGGCCGTGAGGAGGCGAGCGACTTGTTGCACAAGCGGGAACGCCGCGACCAGCGCGAGATACAGCGTAACGCGATGGCGAACAGCTGCCCGTGCGGCAACTGCGGCGGTACGCTGCAACGGTGTGCGCGCTCCATGCGCTCGACGCTCGCCGGCTTGGTACTGCTCTTGCAACCAACCGGCGCGCGTTTCAGCGCTCGAGCCCCCGACCGGTCCGATCAGGCTTACTCGTGTGGTCTGTACGCCGCAAAAACGTAACGTTGCGCGCCGCAGCGCCTCGACCCCCGGCTGACGGTAGCGGGCGCGGTAGGCTTCCGGCGGCATATCAATAGTCGTCACGATCTCGGCAGTCTTACCGCGCAGCAGCTTGAGGCGGCCGCCGCCGTCGCGAGTGTACCGAAAAGCGAAGCCCGCGGTGAAAACGCGGTCGACGAATCCTTTCAACCCCGCCGGCATGCCGCCCCAGAAGGTAGGGTAAACGAACACCAGATGGTCGGCCCATCGTATCGATTCCCGAGCGGATAGCAGGTCGGCTTCGAGCTCTTGATCGCGTGGATCGCGGGTTCGCACTTCCGGATCAAACCTAAGCTGCGACACCGTGATCCGGCGCACCGCGGCGCCGGCGGCTTGTGTCCCGCGAACAAAGGCTGCCGCCAGAGCAGCCCCGAAGCTATCGGTGCGGGGATGCCCGAGTATCACCAGGATACGCATACGTGCTCACTCCGAATAAAACACCGGCAAGTCACGAGTGACCGGCTTGCCGCGCTCAAAGTAACGGTAACGAGTAACACCACACTCACGTAGCAGATGTATCGCCTTGCCGAAATATTGGCCGACGGACTCGGGACGGTGAGCATCAGAGCCTAATGTGAACTCCAGGCCAAGCTCGGCGGCCCACTCAATAATGATGGGGGCCGGATGAATCTCGAATACGCTCTTGGTAAGACCACTGGTGTTGACCTCCAGGCAGACTCCGGCGTTCCTGACGCGCCGCAAGAAGTGTTGGATCTCATACGCGTACGATTCAGGTGCAAACGGCGTAACGGTATCGTAGATCTGGATCAGATCCGGATGTGCCAAGCTGTGATAACGACCGGTTTCCGCTCCGGCGGCTAAGTCTTCGAAATAGCGTCTGATAATAGCGGCATCATCGGTCAGCCCTTGACGCTCCAACCGGTCTCGGTATGCCGTGGAAGGGTGATGCAGTGAGCCGAGTACGAAATCGAACTGCTCGTCCGCGAGAATTCGGTCCATCACAGTGAGCTCACGCTCGTCGGGAAACACTTCAGCTTCAATACCGTACAGTACGGTAACGTCGAAATCATGTCCGAGCTCGCGCGCCTCCTCAATAAGACGGCGATAAAGCGGCAGTTGATCACGTCTCATGCGATTACCTGCCTGACCGAACCCTTCGTTCTCCATCGGTATGTGGCAGGTGAACGCAACAACGGCGATTCCGCGGTCCGCCGCCGCCCGAACATACTCGCTCGGTTCTCCGACTGCATGGCCGCACAGGGGGGTATGCATATGACAGTCTGTCAGCATTGGTTGGTCCTCCCGCCCGAGAGCGCTGCCGGACAGCAGTGCTCGGCGAGCATCGCTGCAAAATGCGAGTGTTGGTGTACGAGCCCCGCATTGTAGCACGAAAATGCCCTGCTGAGAGATCAGACCGTTACATTGAGATAGCGGCCGGGCATCGCCGGCCCCCCGCGGTTCGAGCGAATCGCGCGGTTCTCGGCGGACGCCTGGCTGCGGTACGCTGCCAAGACCTGGCGCGTGGTTCTTAGAGCAAAAGGCAGGTTCGCAGCTTGGGGCCCAGTATTGCGCGCTGCCCTCTCGAGATCGCGATCCGCCGCCGCGCGTTCGACAACCCGCGTTGCGGCCGCACGCTCGGCGTCGCGCTGCGCACTGCGTTCGTCGGCTCGATCGCCGGTCAGGCTGCTCGGCTCGGGTTGCTCCCTCCAACCGCTCGGCAGGTCGTACAGGGCCGGACCGGTTCCCTGAGTTCGCGTCTCTGCGGTTGAAAGGTTATAACGCGGGATGATTTCTTGAAAGCGCGCGGGTTGAATTCGGGCGATCCGCTCAGTGCGCTCTTCACCCCTGTAGTTCGGGTAGAAGTTGGTAACCGGTGCCGCGCGCGTATAGCGCTGTACCCCGCGCGCGGCCTCCGCCGGCCGCTCGACTTGTGCTGCCATTCTATAGTAAAGATACTGCCGCACACGAGACGCAGCCAACCGCCGTGTACGGCCGCGCGAACCGCCGGCGCTTGTGCTACAATGCCGGTGCTCGGCGCAGCGGCAAGGTCAATGCCGGGGATGGATAACGGATGATTCGATGGAGGACATAACGTATGGTGCTTTCGTGTGGTGAGACAGTCATGGACTTTATACCGGTTGAGACAAGAGGCGGAGCACAGGCGTACCTTCCGGCGCCCGGCGGTTCGCCGCTGAATACCGCCATCTCGGTCGCACGGCTGGGAGTTGAGGCCGGATTTCTCGGTAAGCTCTCGTCCGATTTCTTCGGCGATGAGTTTGTCGCGCGCCTGCAGCACAATGGTGTCTCAACACGCTATGTCGTCCGAGCCGAGGCCCCTAGTACGCTGGCGTTTGTAAAGCGCGACGACGAGTCGGGAGAAGCCCAATATGCGTTTTTCACCGCTGCAACTGCCGATCGTCTGCTCGCGTCAACCGATATTCCGCCGAGTTTACCGGCCAGTGTATCGTGTTTACAGTTTGGGTCGATATCGTTGGTCCTTGCGCCTGCAAGCGAAACGATCACTGAGTTGGTGCTTCGTGAGCGCGGACACCGGGTGTTGTCGTTTGATCCGAATATTCGACCTGCGCTGATCGCCGATGCCGCCCGTTATTGGGAGCGGTTTGAGCGGTTGGCTGCCGTGAGCACGATTCTCAAGCTAAGTGACGCTGACCTGCAGTGGTTGTACCCCGGACTTGGCTTTGAACGCGCCGTAGCCCGGGCGAGAAAGCTCGGGCCGCCGGTAGTGATCGTGACCCGGGGGCCTCAAGGGATCATCGCGGGATGCCCCGAAGGGAGTGTTGAGGTGCCGGCCGCCCCACCGCCGGGGGGAATTGCCGACACCGTCGGCGCCGGTGATGCGTTTCACGGGGCGGTGTTGGCGTCGTTGCAGCGTTCCGGAAACCTGAGCCTTCAAGCGCTCGGCAGCCTGTCTAAGCGCAATCTCGAGGAGGCGCTGCAATTTGGCGCGCGTGCCGCCGCGATTACCTGTTCGCGGCCCGGTGCCGACCCGCCCTGGATTGAGGAACTGGAGTAATCGGCGCGCTGCAGCACGTGCGGCCGCGTGACGTTATCATGCCGGAGCTACCTGAAGTTGAGACTGTCGTTCGTATTCTCAAGCGCCGAGGCCTCGTGGGGCGTCGTGTACAGTCGTGCGAAGTGCGGTGGGAGCGAACGGTCGGCGGTAGCGCCGGGTGGTTTGCTCGAGCCGTGGGCGGTGCGATAATTCGCGGAGTCGGTCGGCGCGGCAAGTATATCGTCATTCCGTTGCGAACGGCCGAACAAAACACGCACAGCGCAGGGGTGTCTCAATTCGCGGTCCTGCTGATACATCTGCGTATGAGTGGGCACCTATATCTGTGCCCGTCTGGGCAAGAGCGTAGTGGCTTCGAAAGGGTTGTGCTCGCTCTTGACCACGATGAGGAGCTTCGGTTCCACGACCCCCGGAAGTTCGGGCGTGTGCTGCTGCTACCTGCCGTGCCGCCGCCCCTCGGTCTGCTGGGAATCGAGCCGCTTGGGCCACGGTTCTCCGCCACTACGTTTGCCGAACGTGTGCTCGTGCGAAGGCGTATGGTGAAGCCGCTATTGCTCGACCAGTCGGTGGTCGCCGGGCTCGGCAATATCTACGTTGACGAGGCGCTGTGGGAGGCTGAGTTGCATCCACAACGGATCGCAGCAACGCTGAGCCGGCGTGAGGCTGTGAGTTTGGCCGCAGCTATTCAGTTGGTGCTCCGTCGGGGGATTGAAAACAGCGGAACAAGTTTGGGCGAAGGGCGAGCGAACTTCGTGCTGCCGAGCCCGGCGGTTGACGAGCGGAGTAGCGGCGCTACCGCGCGCAACCAAGAGGATTTGCGTGTATTCCGCCGTACCGGCCGGCCGTGCCGGCGATGCACCGCACCGATCGAACGGCTGATCGTGGCCCAGCGGTCTACTCACTTATGCCCTCGCTGCCAGAGGATGTAATCTGAGCTGCCTTGCAGTGTGGATTCGTAACACGTCAGGTAAGGCGGGCCGCCTGTGAGCTGCACATCACCGCTACGAGCCGTTTCGCCGCGGGCAGTGCCGATCTATCTCGCGGCGCAACGTCTGGTAGTTGTGGGCCCCCACTAAACGCATTGTAATGGTGGTTTTGTCGAACAACAGAACGCTCGGAATGCTGTTCACCGCGAACTCCTGGGCCAGCTCCGGGTGGCGGTCAATATCAATCCGAACCACCGTAAGGCGATTCTTATACTCGCGCGCGATTCTGGCGATTTCCGGGGCAACCTGCTTGCACGGCGCACACCACTCGGCCCGGAAGTTAGCGAGAACCGGCGTATTACTGACTCGAAGTAATTCCTGGAATGACGAGGGATACAGTCTGCCTTGCTTCATGCCGCTTCTGGATTTAAGCTACGCTTGTCCTGTGTGTGTCGTCAACCTAAAACAGTCATGATTAAGGAGGGTATGTTCACAAACGACTACTGTGGTGGCCGGCCACCGCAGCGGTGCGGAGCGCGGGGCTCCCTGGGATCGTGAGGCGTACTCGCGTGGTGTCGTTGTGTTGGGTGACCGCTACAGTTCCCCCATGCAGCTCAACGATCGCT
>PWQX01000237.1 GCA_003556605.1 Spirochaetaceae bacterium | reverse complement strand
TCGGTGAGGCGCATACCCTCCGCAGCGATGCGGTCGATGTTGGGTGTAGGGATCCGGCTGCCGCCGTAGCATCCCGGATCCCCATAGCCCATGTTCTCGGCAATTACGAGAACGATGTTAGGGCGCATGCCTCAGGTTAGCACGACTCTCGGGGGACCGCCAGGCGTACCGCTCTCGAACCGCGTCCTGAGCGTCGGAAGCAAAGGCGCGAAAAATGCTGTTGACGGCGCGTGTGTCGCGGTGTAGACTCGGTTCTACTGGTCGACCGGTAGACCGGTAAACCAAAGACCGGGCAACCAGTAGTTCGCATGTGACGCGGTTTGTCGCTGTGCGCGTATCATTGTGAGATCGGTTGATGGCCAAAGAGAACGAAGCCAAACTCGAGTATTTTGCGCAAGTAAACGTCAAGAAGCCGTCAGATGTGATCATTGATCAGATCAGAACCCTGATCCGTGACGGAAAGCTTCGACCCGGCGATGCCCTACCCTCCGAGCGAGTCTTGGCCGAGCGTTTTGGCGTCGGCAGGGCACAGGTGCGCGAGGCCCTCAAACGTCTTGAGTTCTACGGTATCCTCCGTACCGAACCGAACAAAGGCTCGGTAGTCGCAAGCCTCGGGATTCAGGCGCTGGAAGGAATTATCTCGACCGTTCTACACCTCGACCGAGGCGATGTACGAGCACTGTTCGAGACGCGCGCCATTCTGGAAACGGCTGTGGTCCGGCTTGCATCGATCCGAGCGAATGGGGAGCTTCTCGAGACAGTCCGCGAGGCGCACGAACGATTCCGAGATGAGGTGCGCCAGGGCCGCAGGGCGCTGGAGCAGGATCATGTTTTCCATCTGAAAATCGCCGAAGCCGCCGGAAACTCGATTCTCGCGTCACTGGTAAGTCTTTTGACTCCGGACGTCATAATGATCAACCGGGATGCGGATGACCCGCAGCCACAGAACCGGGAGGAGGCTCTGTCGGAGCATGAGGCGATTGTTCAGGCCTTGGACGCGCACGATTCGGAGCGCGCCGTTGCTGCGATGCAGAGGCATATGGACAACGCGTTCGTGAGACGGTTTGGAGAATCGCCTTCTGAACAGGGACGTTGACTAATAAAAGGACATGTCGAATGCAACACAACAAAGATGAGCTGCAGAACTTCGCGCATCAGATCCGGCGCGATGTGATTAGAATGATCCGACATGCCGGTTCGGGACATCCCGGCGGTGCACTGGGAGCTGCCGAATTGTTTGCAGTTCTGTACGGCCATGCTATGAAGCATGATCCTGGTGCTCCCGAAGATCCGCATCGCGATCGGCTTGTTCTCAGCAACGGCCATATCTGTGCAGCGCTGTATTCGGCGCTCGCGAGGACAGGCTATTTGCCGCTCGAAGAACTGGGGACGTTGCGCCAACTGGGTAGTCGGTTGCCCGGGCACCCATCGCGAACCAAGTTGCCCGCAGTCATCGAGAACTCAAGCGGTCCCCTCGGGCAGGGAGTTCCGGTAGCCAAGGGTATCGCACAGGCGAACCTGCAGCTTGGGTTCACGGGGCATATCTACTGCCTGGTAGGTGACGGCGAGATGCACGAGGGTATTGTCTGGGAATCGCTATTATCGGCGGCTCAACACCGTGTCGGAAATCTCACGTTGATTGTGAGTTACAACAACCTTCAGATCGACGGCAGAGTCAGTGATATCAAGGACATTCAGCCCCTCGCCGATAAGCTCCGGGCCTTTCGCTGGGACGTGACTGAAATCGATGGCCATAATATCGACGCAGTAGCGGAAGCGCTGACAAACCGTCACGCAAAACCGGATCAACCGAAGGCCGTAATCGCGAACACCGTGATGGGCAAAGGGGTCCCGTTTATGGAAAACCTCGCGAAGTGGCACGGAACGTGCCCCACCGAGGACGAGGCGACACAGGCGTTGGAAGCTATCGGCACTGTGCCCGCTTATCAAGATTTCCCGATTATGGAGAAGGCAGAGGCATGATTTTCCGCGATTCAGCTCCAATACGTGACGGGTTCGGAAGGGCACTGGTGGAAGTTGCAACGCGCAGACGCGAAGTTGTCGCTCTAACCGCCGACGTTTCTGAGCCGACGCGAGTTCATTGGTTTGCCGAAGAGTTTCCGAATCGGTTTTACCAAATGGGAATATCTGAGAACGACATGATCGGTACAGCGGCTGGGATGGCTCTCAACGGCTTAATACCGTTTGCAACGACGTTTGCGGTGTTTGCGGCTAGTCTGGCGCATCAGGCCATACGCCTGTCGGTGGCTTACAATGAAGCGAACGTAAAAATCGTGTGCAGTCATGGTGGGATAACCGTAGGAGGCGACGGAGCGACGCACCAGGCTTTCGAAGACCTGGCGCTTATGCGCCTCATCCCCGGCATGACCGTTGTATGCCCTTGCGATGCTAACGAAGCTTATGACGCTACGATAGCGATCGCCGATTACGAAGGGCCGGTCTACATGCGTGTCGGCCGGATCGCCAGCCCGATCATCGATCAGGGAAGGTCATCGTTCGAGCTCGGTAAAGCTCGCATCGTGCGCACGGGAGACGATGTCGCCCTTCTTGCCAACGGCATAATGCTGGTATATGCGCTTGAAGCAGCGGAGCTGCTGGAACAGGAGGGAGTCCAGGCGAGAGTGATCAATCTTCACACGCTCAAGCCGCTGGACGAAGACGCGGTGTTAAGCGCTGCACGCGAGTGCGCTGCATTGGTGACCGTCGAAGAGCACTCAGTGCTGGGCGGATTGCGGGGAGCGGTCGCGGAGCTGTTGTCGGCTCGTCACCCTACACCGATCGAAGGTGTTGGAGTGAACGATACCTTCGGTGAGGCAGGTGAGCCGGAAGAAATGCTGGCTAAGTATGGATTAACCGTTAATCAGATTTTGGCGGCTGCTCGTCGTGCGGTATCCCGAGGGGGTGTCGTTACTGAAGTATAAGAACCTGACCGGCCCGGCGGGTTAAGGAACCCGTCAAAAGCAGGGCGGCCAGGAAAAGGGGAGTAAAGATGAAAAGGACGTTGATCGTAGGTGTAGTGTTGTTTCTCGGCATCGGCCTGCTGTTTGCCGGTGGTGCCCGCGAGGAGCCGGTGCGAACGGTCGAATTCTGGTACCATTTGGACGATCCGGAGGCTCGTCTTGATCCGCTGATCGAAGAGTTTGAAGCGCAGAATCCCGATATTAGAATCGACGCCCAGCACGTGCCCTGGGACGCCTACCACGAACGGTTAATCACGGCGGTAGCTGCAGGCAATCCGCCGGATGC
>PWQX01000198.1 GCA_003556605.1 Spirochaetaceae bacterium | reverse complement strand
GCAGACCGACTGCAGAAAACGCGAGACCTCGCGAATCTCGGTGAACAACGGAGTAATCCCCGGCTCGTGGGGGAATGCCTGCCGCAGAGCGTCCTCAACGCCGTCGATACCGTCGATGTAGAAATCGAAATCTGCGCTGACCATGCGGTAGCGCGCCTTGACCCACTCCTGCGTGTCGTACACGCCGAGATCCGCCAGGATCGGAAACACAATACCGAGGCTCTCGAAAGACTGATCTCCGCCGTCGAAGTAAAACCCTTTCCGGCTGAAGCCCGACATGTTTCCGCCGCTCTGGTGGTTTTGTTCGAGCAATACTACCCGCTTACCTTCGCGCGCCAGATAGCTTGCGCATACCGCACCGGCAATGCCGGCCCCAATGACCGCCGCATCGTAGTCCGCCACACTGTCCTCCTCTCGTTAAGCTACCCTGTGCGGCGCGGCAGCGCAAGAGCCGATTGCGCAAATGCAGCCTTCGGCGGGTACCAATCGCCGCTTATGCATCTTGAACACGGGGAGTTATGCATTTTGCACAGTTATGCACTGTGAATAGGTGAGCTCAAGCAACCTAGCCGCCTTCGGGGTCACGGAAGCGCAGATTGCGGAGGCCCTTGATACAGCTGCTTCCGAATCCGGTCTTTATCTCTTTATACTAAAACGAGTTAACAAACAGGCTGCCCGGCATTGCGTTTTCAGGACCAAGCACGGTGTCTGTGAGCTCTCGTAAAGCGGTGGTGTCATCGTTGGTACGCTTCTTGCGATTATGCCATACGACAATGTGCCTGTCACATGTGTACACAGAATCGCCGGAGGATATTGCCCATGCATGAAAGCGCTGATCTCGGCTTAGCCAAGGGGCGCAGGGATAAACTGCCGGCGCGGGCTGCGCTCGCGGCTGCTGGAGTGGCTCTAAGCCTGCTTGCGCTCGTTGGGTGCGTTCCGCTGCTGGGCGCTTCGGATAGCTACGAGTCTGCAGTCGATAAGCTCGAGACCGAGCGCCCGTCACGTCTTGCTTTCAATACACCCGGCGGGGTGTACACCGCAGAACAGCGTGTGTCGATGGAAATTGTTAACATTGATCACGAGCCGGAAGCGATTTACTACACCACCGACAACACGACACCGACAAGCAGTTCGCAGAGATACACTGAGCCGTTGACCGTCTCAAGAACCCAGTTCATTCGTGCCAAGGCGGTTTTTGCTGAAGAAACCGGCGAGCCGGACGCGTTTGCTGCGGACCTGTACGTAATTGCCGACGAATTGGCAATGCCGGACGACCACGGGTATGCAAAGCAGTGGCATTACGGCGCGATCAGCATGCCGCAGGCATGGACGATCCTGGTGGACGACTACCTGCGGGATCCGACCCGCGGCGCCGTTCTGCAACCTCGTACTACGCCGATTCGCATCGCAGTGCTGGACACCGGCTACCGGGCACATCCGGACCTCAGAGAAAACATCACGCACGGGAGTCACGGCGCTGGAGGCGGCGGTTGGGATTTTGTAGGGAACAACTGCGATCCAACGGATCCGCGATTAGACTCACACGGAACGCACGTATCAGGTACGGTCGCGGCGGTGTCCAACAACAAGGACGGAGTCGCCGGAATCGGGTGGGACGGAGACAATACCGAAAGCAACAGCCATTTAGCTGTGGTGCCGGTACGGGTTCTCGACACTGACGGCGTGGGTACAACTGCAGACATCGCCGAGGGGATCCGCTACGCAGCCGGTCTCGAGAATGCTTCCGGTACAACGCCGGATCCTGTGCACGTCATCAACCTCAGTCTTGGTGGACCGGGAAGACCGAATGACAAGGCGTTATACGATGCGATTAAGTCCGCAGTCGAACAGGGCATAACGGTAATCGCCGCCGCGGGGAACAACGGGGCAGAAGACGATACTGCCGTCCTTTACCCGGCCAATTTTGACAACACCATTGCAATCAGCGCAACCACGAGTGAGAACGTCCTCGCCGGATACTCGAGCTTCGGGTGGGAAGTAGATTTTGCCGCTCCCGGTGGGAGTGCGCACCATCCGGTATGGAGCACCACGGGGGACTCAGGCTACGCGGGGCTAATTGGAACATCGATGGCGGCCCCTCATGTCACCGGAGTGGTCGGTTTACTGTACGCCTACGAACCGCGACTCACTCAGGCGGACATCTACGCGATCCTCAAGCGCTCGGCCAACCGCCTGAGCACCAATGGCCGCACCAAGGAGTTCGGTTGGGGCCTGATAGACGCCGAAGCCGCGCTGCGCACCCTGTTCACGCACGGACACACCGAAGCCTGGGCAAGCGGAACGAGCACAACGGCTTTGAGCAGTCAACACCGGGGCGTCCGGCCGCAGGGGAGCAACGAGATCGACTGGGAAAACGCGGAGTATGAGCCCAACACACTACTCGTACGCTTCCGTGATGACGGTGGCGAGCCGGCAGCTTGGCCGCAGCGCCGCAGCAGCGCTGCTGAGCTCGGCCGCGCATACGGCCTGACTTCGGTGCACGCCCGCGGCAGGACTGCGGTAGCGCGGGTTGCGCCGCAGAGGTCACTGCCCGATGTTGCGCGCGAGCTCGCCCGCGATCCGCGAGTGGAACACGTACAGCCGAACTACATTTACCGCGCTGTTCGCTAACCCCCCGGCGGAGGCCCGATTGCAAGCACCTGCGAATAGCCGGCACCCGCACGCAGTCAGGCATTCTGAGGCGGCTTGACCGGCGGCGAGCGTACATGTGCAGAGACAAGTCCAGAACCGGAAAGAAGCAACAATACCGCTTGCATACATGGTCGTATTTCATACAATAAAAGTCATATTGCATGACGCGCGCTATGCACGCTGCATAGTAATGCAGTGTGCATAGACTATATCTAGAGTACTACCGGAGCGGATGCCGCTACGGGGCGTGCAGACCGCATGCAATACCCGCAAGGCGGTTCACGCTCGTAAAACACGGATTCTTTGGGAATGCTCGTAAGTCTCTTTAGAGAAATGACTTAAAAATTATTGACCTGGATTCAACCGGTCAACGCAACGCGATGGCCGGCTTGAAGTGAGTGAGGTAGTCCGCCGTTGGTTTTGTTTGTGTGAATGAGGTATTGTCGTGTGTGGTTGGCACAAATTTTGATAATAGTTTCTTAACGCGCGTAGTGGGGAGAGTATACCCCTGCTGCGGGGCTATTGAATCACCAGTAGGAGAAGACAACGTGATGATGAAAGCGAACAGAGCAATAGGCCGCGCTGCAGTCCTGGGTGTGGCGTTCGTGCTGTTTTCCG
>PWQX01000275.1 GCA_003556605.1 Spirochaetaceae bacterium | reverse complement strand
GAATGCCACGCCAAGAAAACCACCGGTAAGCCGTGTGCGAGAAATCCGCACGCACGGTTTGAAAGGAGGCGCTGGAAACGGACCGCTTCACGCGGCACCGCGCCAGTGATCGACCAATGAAGACCATCGGACTGCTCGGAGGTATGAGCTGGCAGAGCACGGCTCAGTACTATAGCTACATCAACACGCTGGTGGAGGAGCGCCTAGGGGGTTTGCACTCGGCCGAGATCGTACTGGTGAGTATAGACTTCGCACCGTTGGAGGCGATGCAGGCCGCGGGCGAGTGGGAGGCCGCCGGTCGCCTACTGGCGCAGAAGGCGGCGCGGGCCGAGGCGGCAGGAGCGGACCTCCTGCTCATCGCTACCAACACTATGCACAAGGTGGCGCCGGCGGTTGAGGCTGCGGTAAGGATTCCGCTTCTGCATATCGCCGATGCAACAGCGGCTCGCATTCTCACCGAGCATTCACAGCCGTGCGTGGGACTGCTCGGGACCCGGTTCACGATGGAGCAGGATTTCTACGCCGGGCGCCTCCGGGAGATGCACGGAATCGAGGTGCTCACCCCGCCGGCCGCAGACCGCGAGATCGTGCACCGCATCATCTACGAGGAACTTGTGTTGGGTGAGATCCGCGAGAGCTCGCGTGCCGAGTATATCCGCATTGCCGGGGACCTCGCCGCGCGCGGCGCGCTGGGCGTAATCCTCGGCTGCACCGAGATCGGCATGCTTCTCAGTGCCGCGGATGCGGCGGTACTGCTGTACGACACCACACGCATCCACGCCGAGGCCGCGGTGACGGAAGCTCTCACATGACCGGAGCAGGGCGCGCGAATATGAAAGCCCGCGGCTGATATACCGCCGCACTCCTTTTTCTGCGCCACGGTATTAATGTCCGGCTCACGCCAGGCGAAGCACGGCTGGAGCCGTACGGTGGGAACCAGGTTGCAGCGCTCTTCCCGCGTGATCTGGCTGAGCCGCTCCCGCTCACCGGCGCAGCGCGTCGAAGTCGGTTTGCTCGGCGGTGAAGCGCTCGGCATCGGGGCCGATTCGTGCGATACGCACCGAGTCGATGCTGTCGCCTTGTTCAATCGCGTCGACCACTTCCTGTCCAACCACCACGGCGCCGAAGACGGTATGGCGGCCGTCGAGCCAAGGGGTAGGCCCATGCGTGATAAAAAACTGGCTGCCGTTGGTGTTGGGACCGGCGTTGGCCATTGACAGGATGCCCGCCGAATGGTGGCGCAGGTCGTCGCGGATTTCGTCCGCGAATCGGTAGCCCGGGCCGCCCCTGCCGTCGCCCTGCGGATCGCCGCCTTGAATCATGAAGTCCCTGATGACCCGGTGGAAGGTCAAGCCGTCGTAGAACGGGCCTTCGCCCCGCGAGTTGTGCAGGGTGCCTTCCGCCAGCCCGACGAAGTTCGTCACCGTGAGCGGCGTCTTCTGATACTCCAGCTGCAGCAGAATACTGCCTCTGGAGGTTTCCATAACGGCATAGAGCCCATCCTCGAGACTGTGCTCGATCGTATCCCCTTCGGCGGTTGTCAACTGCACGGTATCTCCTTGTATCGGTCCGGCCGGTAAGCCACCGGAGGGATTGTCGTTTGCTGACGAGCAGCCGACGGTCGCGATCATCAAGATAGCCGCCGCTCTCAATACTCTAAAAAGACTCATGGACGCTCCCTTTATCCTTGCTGCCTGGTGTGATAGCTGTATGCAGCACATTATAATCGGATTTGCCATTCTTTTTCCACGCTCTAACTAAACTGCGCGAATGCCGTTTGAAACTCGCTGCTCGGATCGGGCGGCAATGCGGCCGGAGACCGCCCGATTAACGCAATGGTACAAAACGTAGCCGGAGCTATCGAGTCTGCAATTGCCGCCGGGGTACTAAGTGCTCTGGCTACCGGGTCACCCGTAGCGTTAAGCCGAACTATGCCGAAGGAGCCAAACGTAAATCGCTTCGCCACGGGTATCTATCGGTGAGCTTCGGCATAGTCGGAGACTCGGCATAAACGGCAAAGGCGAACAAGGTTGAACCGTAGTGGTATCTGCGCACGCTCTTCGAGCGACTGTTAACGTTTGGCCCGGATGACGACCCCACGGAGTTACTTCCGTGGAACCTCCTTTCCACGAACGTCTCCGACTGAACGTACCTTCCGTGGGTGGGGTTCACCACTCGCTTACTTTGAAGCTAAGCACATCAGGGCGCTCCTCTCGCGATAGCGAGCTTATCCTCTGCGGGAAACATGTGCGCTTCCCGCGTACCTCGGTCTTTGCCATAACAACCTGGGTATGTCGAGAATGCTACGCCCGTTGCGTTGCACGCCCAGTGACGTGTCCCGTTGTACGATGGATAGCGTGGAGTGTCTGAGCGAGACCGTTCCGTTCCCGGCGCGCCGCTGGTGTGGAATGATCGGAACGGAACGGATGGTCAGAGCGATTCAGGGAGGCGCGGCCTGCGGGGGGGCAGCTGAGGGGGTCGGTTGAGGCGTGTTGGCGCTCGGCCGGCGCGCCCCAGCCGCCGGAGCTACGCACAATCAGGCCGTGCTGTTGGAGGGTGCGAAGAGCCTCGCCGAGGCGGGCGTTGTTCACGCGCAGCTGTTGGCGCAGGGTCGTGCGGGAGAGCGGGTGGGGGGCGTGCAGCAGGTGCGTGCGCACCGCCTCGGCAAGCGATGCGGGTGCTGAAAGCTCAGCGGTGTCGACGAGCAGCCTCAACGGTTCCTCGTTGCCTGCGGCAAGTCGCAGCAGCAGCGGATCGGGTGAGGCGGCGGCGCGGTGCTCTATGGTGAGACGCAGGCGTTGGTCGGCGAGGCGCACCAGGTAGCAGGCGGAGTCAAGCCATGCGTAGAGGCCCGAACTGCCGCGCAGGGCTTGGCCGAGGTCGCGCCGGGAGCGCTTGGGCATATGGTGGACAAGCACGACGGCCAGCTGGTAGCGGCGGTTGATCTCGCGCAGGAAGCCGAGCAGCCCCGAGACATCGGAGGCGCTGTTCTCATCGAGGCGGTGCAGGCGCACCAAGGGGTCGAGGATGAGCAACGTGGGCCGCGGGGAGCTGAGCGTTTGCTGCAAGGCGCGCCGGTGGCGCTCCAGATCCAGGCGCACGCTCGCAGCGGTGACCACGTGCAGCGGCAGGCCGGAGAGCGAGACTGTACGATGCCGGCACAACTGCACCACGCGGTCGCGAATGCGAGGCAGGGCGTCTTCGGCAAGGTAGACGAGCACCGGCCCGGGGGCGTGGACCTCGAAGCGCCCCAGGCAAGGAGTTGCCGAGGCG
>PWQX01000231.1 GCA_003556605.1 Spirochaetaceae bacterium | reverse complement strand
TCCGGAACCTTCCGCAGCTTCCGGGCCCTCGTGGACTTCTGCCGCATCCGTGGCTACGTGTCTACCGCGCGCAAGAACGGCGTCAATGCGCTGGACGCCCTCCAGCGTGTGTTCCTCGGCAAACCATTCGTGCCGCCTGTCAACACCTCGTGATCTGCGCCACAGGTACCAGACGCGACTGACCCTCAATGTCTCTCAGCTGCCGGCCAGACGCCAGCGGGTACCTGAGTAGTTACTATTATTGTGCCCTACGGCGCTACAGGTGTACAGAGCAACGTCCGTAGCTTTTGACATTTCTTATTCTCACGAGAGGCTTGATGCTCACGACGATGGTTGATTGGGCCGAATAATGCCACTAGCACAGGACATCATACCCCCACAACTACACAGCGGTGAAACAAGTGGCGAGTATTTCTCCGGCTCCACCAACTCAAACCCTGCTTGCAGGACCAGTGTTGCCGCCCGGAAAATAGTTTCGTTACCGAGCGGTTCATATCGCCGCTCTCGAGCCCAATCTCAGCTAAGTTTGCACCTCGCGATCAGCCACTTACACGCTCACACTATGAGGATACCTAGACGATTATCGTCGACAGCATCACACTGCCGGGCAAAACCACCTTACTGACCTATCACCAAGCTACGTTATGTCGGGCCCTCGAAGTTTTTCCCACAACTTACGATTAACTGCGCGCATCGCTGTCTTCCACCCTCGAAATCGGCTGAGTATCGCGAGGGCAGTGACCACAAGAAGGGCTAAGGCAACCGGGCGCGTCACAAAAGGCATAGAAGACCCACCGGAAACCATCGGAGCACGCCGCAAGGATTCATCGGCCATATGTCCGAGTATCACGCCGATTACAAGCGGCGCTATAGGATACTTCATCTCGGTGAGGAAATAAGCGGCAATACCAACCGGAAACATTAGGTAAAGATTGAAAACCTTGGCATTCAAAGCGTACGAACCGAGCACCATCAGCGCCCCGATAATCGGCATCAAGCTCATGGGCGGTATACGCAACACCTTGACAACCCGCTTGGCCAGTAGCATTCCGGCAATCCACATAGCGAAGCTCGCCAGAAGCATGATGGCTGTCACCTGAAGAATAAACTCCGGACGGTCGATTCGCAACATAGGCCCCACCTCACGGATTCACACCGTGGAGCAGTAAGGCGCCAAGGAGGACGGCCGAGGGCGGGCCCCCTGGAATCCCCAAACTCACGAGCGGTATCATTGTCCCCGCCAATACAGCAATCATTTGCCCTCTCGGTGGAGATGACTGCCTCTTGGGAACCTTTACCGTACTCTTCCGGGTGGAGCGACGCGTTCTTAGCGACCCCGTATGAAACCCAGCCGGTAATATCCTCCCCGATGCCTGGAACGGACCCGATTCCGACACCAACCAACGCAGAACGCACAATGTACTTCACGTTTCGAAGTTTGGTTTTGAACCCGGGAAGGATTCTTTGTACCGTGACCGCCTTCAACGGTTCATACCGATCCTTTAAGAGCCTGTCGGAGTGGGAGTCCAGAAGAGACTGAATAGGAGTGGGGTATGGCGGATAGGGGCGGGAGTAAGGGGCTACCGAGGGCCCCTTCCCCCTGCTGTACTGCTCGCCTTCCCGCTTCCTCGCCTCACTGCGGCGCCGTGGGTTACTATCCGCCGCCGGTAAGCGCCCAGAGGCGCTTCATATTGTAAGCGGTACAGGTGAGCGTCCACTCAGAACTCACCGCTTCGATGCCTCGACGCAGAAACTGCCTGAGGCCCAACACGTTCTTGATGATCCCAAAGACCGGCTCGACACTGCACTTGCGTCTGCCGTAGATCTTGCGCCCTTCTTCACAGCAGACCTTCTCGCGCATCGCCACAAGCGTTGGGTCGGTTATCGGTGTCTTTCGTGGTTTCTTCGGCGGTCTGAACTCATAGCGGCGACAATCATTGTCAGCGCTTGTTACCGCCACATACAACTCGGGAGCATCGGGGTCCTGCTGCAGCCTCTCTATTACTGCCGCGTTCACATACCCGGCATCAGCAAGCAGAACCTGTGGTGCACCGAGCTCACTCGGCATCAGCTCAAGCGCTCGTTCAAGCTCGTTACGATCGCTGTGGCTGTCGGCAATGTAGGAGACAAGGACAAGCTGCGACCCCTCAGCATCGACAACCGCCTGTGCGTTATACGCCTGCTGCCATCCCCCACCGCGGCTCTGCCGCATCAGCAGGCTCTCGCCGTCGGTGAGATTGATCTGATCGGTGTCCTTCGGCTTGGCCTCCGCGGGGTCAGCGGGCGTTTTCCTCGGCCGACCGCGCTTGCTGTCCTCACCTCTTGCGCCTGCTCTTCCAATTGCGCTGCTCGCGCTCTTGGCGTTCGGCCTCTTCGCGGTGCGCTCGCTCTTCCATATCGCGCCGCGCTTGGGCCATCTTCTCCCGCAGCGCCTCGCGGCGGGCAAGCTCTCGCGGCAGCCGGTCATCCTCTTCGTCGCCTGCCTCATCAGCGGCTTCGGCCTCACTCATGAGCTCGGCGATATCCGCTTCAAGCTGCTTCTCAAGCGCTCCGGCTCGCTCGTAGCGCACATTCTTGTGCTTGCTTGCGTTCGCTTTAATCTGAGTGCCGTCAACGCTGATTGTGCCGAGTTTCACCACCTTTAACTCATGGGCCAACAGCAGCAATTGCCGAAATGCTTCCTGAATCGCTTTGCTGTTGTCCTTACGAAATGAGCAGATCATATCGTGATCAGGATGCGTATCACCGGTGAGATAGCGCACCGATACGTCCCTCCAGGTCGCACGCTCGATCTTGCGCGAGGAGAAAATGCCGTTCGCGTAACAGTAGATCAGCAGCGCGAGCATCATCTGCGGCGGGTACTGCGCCGAACCGCTTCCGCGCCGATTGAGCTTCAGCTGCGGCAGATGCATCCCCTCTACCGCCTCAAGGACAAAATGCACCATGTCATCTTCCGCTACCCAGTCCTTGAGGCTCGGCGGAAGCATCATCGGCGTCTCTCGATCTACGTTCACAAGGCGTGCGCTCATGAGCGCAATTCTATACGAAATAGCGAGTTATGGGAACTTGACAGGGGACAAAAATCACTCCCCCCAGCCGAAAAGTCCGACAGACTTTTAACACTTGAATAATCTGCGGAATGCCGAAGGCGCCGATAAGCACCGGAACGCCCTCAATTCCAGCGGCAAGCCCTGCGATGACAAGTGAACCTCAAAGCCAACCGTGCGATAGCGGGAGCCACAGACACGACAAAAAGCGTACCAACGAAAGTGCCTATCGCAGTCGCGGTGGTTGC
>PWQX01000160.1 GCA_003556605.1 Spirochaetaceae bacterium | reverse complement strand
GCCTAATAGGCAGACAGCTCGGCGAGGCGTTTCCGGTAGGTGAGGTAATCGGCGAAGGAAACGTCCGGCGGGACCTGGTGGTCGAACATGGGAACGTAGCCGCCCCGCTGGACCAACCCTGGAATCCGCCTGTGCAGCTCGGCTTCCAGTCGCTCACCCCCGGCGGCAATCTCTTTCTTGTCGATCCCGCCCAGAATCTGGAGAGTGGGAAACGCGTCTCTCACAGCTCTCACGTCCATTCCTGCCTGAACCTCGAACGGATAGAGGCCGGTCACACCCCCTTCGAGGAAGCCGGGGATAAGCTTAGTGCAGTCCCCGTCGGTGTCCAGTAGGACTACCTTTACGCCGTAGCTGCGAACCACATCGGTGATTTTCTTGTACGCCGGCACCATGAACTCATGAAACAGCTGCGGGCTTATCAGGGGGCCGTTTTTGTACGACATGTCCTCCCAGATGTAGAGCGCATCTACTCTGACCTCCTCGAGTACGCGGCTATACAGGCTGACCCAGAGATCGGCGAGGTGGTCTATGATTCTGTGAACCAGCTCGGGCTGATCCAAAAACCCCATGAGCAGAGCAATCTCGCCCATCAGAAAGCGGGGGGCACCGAAGAAGCCCAGCGGGTGTCCTCCCAGCGCCACAACTCCGTCGTAGGCGTTTAACCGCTTAACATGCTCCTTCCAGTCCTTGGGGAAGCGCTGCTTAGTATCCGGATTGAGCCGCTCGGCCGCCAGACGTTCGAAATCGTCACGGTTCTCTACGGGCCACGAGACAAAGTGGGGGATGCTGTCTCTTCCGCGGGTGATGTACTTGTTGATTCCCATGGCGTCGCTCACCAAGAGCCGGTCATCATGCTCCTCGAGAACGCGCTCCTCAAAAGGTGGGCATATATAGAGCTCCACAGGTACCAAGAGGGCGGGCTTGTCGAGACCCGCAGCTTCAAGAATATCGGGGCACGCTTTGCCTCCCGGTGCGTTTGGGCTAGCCGGACCCCTGACCGTATCACCGTAGCTTGGGTTCCCCTGGACCCCGTGTTTGCGGGGCATCCCTTCGGAGTACCAGCGTTCCACTGTGCCGCCCCAGAAACCCTGCTCCCAATAGAGCACGCGGTCCGGTTTTTCGAAGCGCATAACGGCATGAAATCGTTCTTTGTCGGTCATCCAATTCTCCAGAGCGATAGTATTTAACGGCCAGCCGGCGCGAGGTTGCGCCGTACATCTGCCCGAACGAGCTGTTGTCAGGCCGATACGTGACATTACCTCATTTCCGATCTCTTTTCGATCCCTAAACCGGTGACCTGTGCATGCCGGCAACCAGCTCAGCGGTAGTCACCGTATCGCGCCTCCTGCGCGCAGCGTCGTGTTGCTCGTGATAATGAAGCCGGGGGCGCCTCTCTCTGCGTCGAAGTACTGCATTATGCCCCCGAAATCGGGAAATCCGCAATCTACCGGCGGCAAATAGTTTTCTCGAGCAGGCGAATGCGGTAATAATAGAGCCACGGAGGTATCGTCATCCATGAGCGAACACAAGACACCGATCGGCACCCCGGCGGTGCGTCGTCTTGAAGAGGTAAGCGCAATTGACTGTCCGTGCGGGGCGGCACGGCGCGTGTTTTCCCGGGAGGACGGGGGCCCGCTCGGAATACACCGCGTCACCATTTCCCAGGACGCGCAACGGCATTATCACAAGAACACCACCGAGTATTACGTCGTCTTAGAAGGCTCGGGCGAGATTGAGCTCAACGAGGAGCGCGTGACCGTCAAACCCGGCGACGTTGTTTACATCCCACCGTACACTCGCCATGTGGCGAAAGGGCATCTAGAGATCATCAACGTGGTCTACCCGCCCCTCGATCCCGCAGACGAGTATATCGACGAATAAGACCCGCGCACGTGCCGGCGGCCGAGCGCCGCCGGCGGCAACGAAATTACTTGACATCCGGAGAAGCCGTGCTATGCTGATCCTACGCGTTATAACGGTAATAACGCTTATAACGTGCAGTGACTGGAGCAAAGCTTGTGGTGAGTATACGGCTAAGCGCATGGGGGCGCGGGAGTTAGCCGGCGGATCTTCAGCTTGCGGAGGTTGCCGGGCATGCCGTGGGGCTAAAGCTCGCACCGGCGGTTGTTTGGGTCACGCCCGCACCACAAACTTCGGACCAGTTTCAAGGTGCCGGGTGCCGCGGGAGGGCCGGATAGACCGATGGACATGATTACCAGCAGCGAGAAAGCCTACAGGCGGATTCAGCAGGCGATTGTCGAAGGTGAGTTCCCGAGGGGCGAGTTCCTGTCGCAGCGCATGCTGGCCGAGCTGGCCGGCACCTCCATAATCTCTGCGCGTGAGGCGCTCAAACGGCTTGAGTATGAGGGTTTCTTGGAGTCGGTGCCCCGGTGGGGGGTACGCATTCCGCACGATAGCCGGGAATCAATCATCGAGCGCTACGCGCTGCGCGAGGCCATCGAGGTTATGGTCGCTTACTTGTTGTCTCGCGCGATTGAGCCCCGCCGTGCCGAAGAGCTCAAAAAGCGTTCCGACGAGTGCGACGCTATCTGCTCGGACAGCGCAGACGGTGTCAGCCGCTTCGCCGAAGAGCATCGTCAGCTGCATTTGTATATGGCCGAATGCACCGGTAACCAGCTGCTGAAGGAAGAGCTGGAGCGTCTTGGGCTGCGGACCCTGCTGTATCAGAGCGCCAAGACAACATGGGCCCGCAAGGTGGACAACTGGGAACGGTGGCACCGGTCGCTGATCGACGAAATACTCACCGGAGATCCGGCGAGGGCCCAAGAGGCGATGCACCGGCACATCCAGCACGGCTTGTATCATGATCTGCAGATGTTCGATCAGGGACTGTTCGATGTATGACAGCCGGTGATGCGCGTTGTGCGGAACGTTACGTGGGAGCGTAACGGGGGCGGGCACTGCTTCAGCCAGGTGACGGTCGCCTTGGAGGAAAGTGCATGAAGAGGGCGGTGTGCAACGAGCTATTCGGCTCGGTGCCCTTTGAAGAGACCTGCGATCTTTTGGCGATAAACGGGTTTCATGGAATAGAGATCGCTCCGTTCACGCTGGCCGCACAAGACGGTGCGCTGCGGCCCAGGAGCGTGCAGCGGATCCGGCGGGCGCTCGCGGACAGCGGGATCGCGTTCGCGGGATTCCACTGGCTGCTCGCCCATCCGGCCGGTTTGCACGCCACTGCGGCGGATGCCGCCGTGCGCGAAGCGGCGTGGGCCCACCTGAAGCACCTGGTTGAGGTCGCCGGTGAGCTCGGCGGCGGTCCGCTGGTGTTCGGGTCGCCGCGGCAGCGAACGG
>PWQX01000061.1 GCA_003556605.1 Spirochaetaceae bacterium | reverse complement strand
GGCGGGTGTAGTCCAGCCGCTAAAGCTGTGACCGAGAAGGCTAAATGCATTCATTGTTAAGTTTTGTGGTGCATCGTATTCAAACGTTTGGTCTGCCATTGTCCCGACAGCATTGTCATGGTTTTTATCAAACCTGACATTGTAGCTGATTGGTGTCCAATGGGCATAAAGGGTCGTATCGGCATCCTCGGTGAAACTGCCGCCCTCGGCATAGAGTGTGCCAGTTCCGTCTGCCGCTGTGTTCCAACCAGTGAAGGCATACCCTGTTTTCACCAGAGAGCCGGTATTGCTATGTAAAACCAAGGCAACCCCATGGTTTTTGGTCTGGTTTTCCGGAACTGTGCCACCGGTTTCGCCGTTGCCACTATATTCAATCGTGTACGTTAATGGTTCACCATCTACCCGTATATCATCAATCCTGTTAGTCCCGGCAGAACCAACGGTGCCCCCATTTACACTGGTGTTTGAGGTTTTGATCCAGCGTAGATAAACAGTATCTTGATTTTCCATTTCAATTGGAAGGGAAACATCTTCTATGACACCAGAAGTAAAATTATTAGCAACCATAATTTCTGATCCGGCAACATCCTCCCAGTCTGAGCCGTCTAAACTCCATTGTACTTTAAAGTCACGAGGCCCTGTATTGGAACCGCGTTGTTTTGAAGAAAGGGTGAGGTCTCGATAGTTATTCGTCGAAAAACTGATATACCAGTAATAGTCATCCCCTGAAGGCCAATTATTCGAATTGGGTGCGTTAGTACCTGAACCTCCAGAACCTACAACAAAGGCTGTAAAAGAAGCTCCATATAACCTGATTTCTGAAACATCTTTGTTCTCGGGAATCCCTTCATCAGCGGTATAAAAAAAGTCTGTAGGATCAGTTGCGTTTCTCTTGGCTGCATCTTCGAAATCAAAGCCAACAATAAGTGCCTGTTCTGCACTTACAATGCCTGTCGCGTAAAAAATCAAGAATAAGACAGCAATCAGTATTAAACTAAAGGATTTTAATTTATTTATGGGTATTTTGCGATTTTTCCTAGAATCTTCACTTTTCACCATAACACCTCCTCATTGTTTTACCATTCGTAATGGGAACAACGTCACAACAAATTGAATGTAAGAAGACTTTTTTAACCTTGCCTTTCTTTATAATTTTCTTTACATTCAACAAATTACGCAGGATACCTTCCTACCAAGAAAAAATATTTACTATTTGATTCCACTGCAAAAAGTCTAAATAACTGGATAACTCCTCCATAAAAAGAAGGATTTTGCAATCTGATATAGAATATAATACAGTAAAACTAAGCAATTGAGCGAAAAGCTGAGATTTAGCTGCTCCTGGAGGTGCTAAACGGATGTTCAAAGAAAATAACAGCCACAACCAGCAAGAATTGTTTAACAGCTTTTCCACGCTGCACCCGAAAACCCAAAATAAGCTGGAAAATTCATGGGCGGCTATCTTTTACGAGCAAGTGTTTTGCAAAATAGACGAACAGCCTTTTGCTGTCCTGTACAGCCCGGACAGGGGCCGTGCCAACTTTCCCGTAAACATCCTTTTAGCCCTGGAACTGATCAAGCATGTCTTTGACTATACCGATGAAATCCTTCTGGACCAATATAATTTCAACTACCAGCTCATGTTTGCCCTGGGGGAACGCAACCTGGGCGAGCGCTACCTGGCGCCGCGCACCTTTTACAATTTCCGCCAAAAGCTCTACCAGTATACGATCCAGCACCCGGAGCAGGAAGACCTCATCTTCGGCCAGTTTAAAACGTTGACCGACCATTTCATCGAACTGCTTGGCCTTGACACCCGGCAGCAGCGCATGGACTCCACCTTTTTCATGTCCAACATCAAGCTGGCCGGCAGGCTGTCTTTGACCTATGACGTCCTGGTGCAGGCCCTGAAAGCCTGCCCGCAAGAAGAACTGCCGGAACCACTCAAAGACGTCTTAAAACCGGATTTCAAAACGAACCTGCTTTTCAAAACCCGAAGCGGCCAGGTCCCGGGACGCCTGCAGGAGATGTTCGACTTAGGCACAGAGCTGCTTGCCTTCGTGGAAGACCAAGAGACCTCTTGGGAAATAGCGCTTTTGCAGCGTTTTCTGGAAGAACAGACCGTTTTTGACCCGGAAACAAAGCGCCGGTCATCCAAAGAAACCAAGGAGATCAAAGCAACTTCCCTGCAATCCGCCTACGACCCCGATGCCACCTTCCGGAACAAAAACGGCAAGGTGAACAAAGGCTACATCGTTAACCTGGCGGAAACCTGCGCCGATGAGAATCCTGTTCAGCTGGTGACAGATTACACGACCAAAAACAGCAGCGCCTCTGATACAGAAATGCTGTTAGAGCGTCTACCGCAAATCAAAGAGCATACCGAACTCACAGACCTTTACGTTGACGGCGGCTATTACAGTGAAGATGTAGAAATGGAAAGTCAAGAACAGGACGTGACGATGCACTACACCAACATGACCGGGAAAGCGCCAGGCCCGGAAAAGATCCCCCTAACAGAATTCGAGATCGATGCGCAATTCCATGTGCTTTCCTGTCCAGAGAACCACCCCGCTTTGAAAAGCAATTTGAAAAAAGATATGGTCAATGCCCACTTTTCCCTGGAACACTGCCAGCAATGCCTGCGTAATGAAAACTGCCCCGTCAAGATCCAGAAGACAAGTGCTGTTTTGCGCGTGAAGAAAAATGCCATCTTGGCTGCCAATGCCAGAAATCGTATTTTTTGTGAACCCCTGCGCCGGGAGGCCTCCAGCATGCGGGCCGCTTCTGAAGTCTCCATCTCCGCTATCAAGCGTTCCCAAGGTGCCGGCAAGCTTAAAGTACGGACCCACCCCAAGGTCCAGGTGGTCATGGGCTTTAAGATGATTGGCCGTAATATCCGCTAGGTATTTCGCTTCTTTCAAGGTAAGGTTCGCAAACATCCGGCTGTGGCCGCTCGTGCTCAGAAAAAAGCAACATGTATTCCTGATGCAGTTGTACAGATACCCCTTCCCACAGGAGTAGTGTGTACATTTTGAGAGAAAATGAAGAAAACAAGGATAAAACGGGCGATGCCATCGCCTAAATCTTAAATTCTGCCGCCTCTGTGAACAAAAATCGAATGTTTATTGGTAATCAATGTAAGTTTACAGGCAGCATTTGAGTCATGTTGAGTCTAAAAAGCTAATTTATGCAGTGGAATCAATGTTATATAATATAATCAGTTCAACAAAATGTTTTAAAATTCCTGCAATTTCCTCAACTACGGATTATTTTGTACACAAAATAACACCTGTGTCAGGCGGGCAGGTGAGATTCACAGTT
>PWQX01000254.1 GCA_003556605.1 Spirochaetaceae bacterium | reverse complement strand
TAGGTTCAACATCGTCTGGGGCTGGGATAGGTTCGGCGAAGGCGGGGCAAAGATAAGCCCCTTAGACAACACATCCTACGGCCATAACGTTGAATTGGCGTGGCTGCTGAACGAAGCGCTTCAAACGCTTGGCGATGATACCGACCCGTACGAAGCGTTGATTCGCAACGCGCTGGATCATACCCTCTCGTACGGTGTCGACGAAACATACGGCGGAGTCTATGTCGAAGGTCCGCATAGCGGACCGGCGACAGATCAGGCCAAGGAGTTCTGGCAGCAGGCAGAGGTTCTTACCGGGATGCTGGACGGTTACCTACAGTTCAAGGATCCGCGTTATCTAGAGGCTTACGCTAACGTACACCGCTTTGTAATGGACCACATGATCCATCATTCGACCGGTGAGTGGTGGCCGCTACTAAACCGCAGCGGCGAGCCGATTTGGCGCCATATGAGTCATTCCTGGAAAGTCAACTACCACACGGTACGCTCGGTTATTAACTGCATCGAACGATTAACTGCTATAATAGATCGCAAGATGCTGTGAAATGAACGAAAACCCGAACGAAAAGGAGGCTTGCCTGCGAGAATCAGAACGCTTTCAGAAACTCGGCGACGTTGTCGTCGAAAGGATGCAACTTTCTAAAAGGGGGATGTGTTTATGAACACACGACGCTTGGTACTCTTCGTCGCCATGGTCCTGTTGTTGCTCGTACCCATGGCCGCGCAGGCGCGCGGCGCAGCAGAGGAGCCGACCGAAGAGGGACTCGAGATTGTCACTTGGTGGACGGCCGGCGGTGAGGCTGAAGCACTCGCCGCACTTATCGATATCTACCGGGAGCGTTATCCTGACGTCGAAGTCATGAACTCGACCGTTGCAGGCGGCGGCGGCTCGCAGGCACGCGGGGTCTTGGCCAGCCGCATGGTGGGCGGCAGACCGCCCGACACGTTCCAGGTTCACGGCGGGGCTGGGATTATCGGCACCTGGGTCGTCGATGACTTCATGGCGCCGGTGACCCATATTCTCGAAGACAACGACTGGCTCGATGTCTTCCCGGAGGACGTAATCGACATCATTTCCTACGAAGGTGAGATTTACAGCATTCCGGTCAACATTCACCGCTCTAACGTGATGTGGTACAATACCGCGGTTTTTGAGGATAACAACCTCGCGCCCCCGCAGACTCTCGATGATTTCTTCTCCGTGGCCCAAGAGCTGCAACAGCTCGGTATCACTCCACTTGCGCTCGCCGGAACCGACGGTTGGGAGCCGACCCACCTACTCGAAAGTGTGCTGCTGGCGGAGCTCGGCGCCGAGGCGTATAGAGGGCTTTGGGACGGCAGGACCGCGTGGGACGGCACCCAGACACGCGAGGCACTCGCAACGTTTATCGCTATGCTCGACTACATTAACCCCGACCAGTCCGCTATTACCAATATCGACGCTGCGGAGTACGTCGCCGAAGGCGAAGCGGCGATGACGGTCATGGGGGACTGGGTCCACGGGTTCTATCTCGCGATCGGCCTAACTCCCGGTGAAGACTACGGTTGGGCGCCGACTCCCGGTACGGGGGGCAACTTCATTATGCTGACCGACACCTTCGGACTTCCCATAGACGCACCCAACCCGGGGAACGTCGAGCGGTGGTTGACACTGGTCGCTTCTCGTGAGGGTCAGGATACATTTAACCCGATCAAGGGTTCCATTTCCGCCCGTACGGATGCCGACCGGGACAAGTATGACGTGTACCTGCTTTCGGCAATGGACGACTTCGCAAGAGACTCCATTGTTCCGAGCGTTGCACACGGTGCGGCCGCCGAAGTAGGCTGGATGAGTCGAATTAACGACGCCGTCACTTTCTTAGTGGAAGACAAAGACATTGACGCTGCGGCCGCCGAGCTGCAGAGCCTTGCGGACCAGTACGCTCGGTAGTTCTGTTGAGCTGATGCAGCCCTTCCATGGGGCTGCATCGGGATTCGCTTCCGCTCGTCGTCTGAAGACGGGCGGAAGCTCAAAGATCACCAACCGGCAGAAGAGAAAAGAAATATGAGGTTTTCATGATTCGATCAAAACGGGAGCTTACCAAAGCCGTGGTGATAGTGTCACCGAGTATCGTGCTGGTCGGTGTGTTCGTATACGGCTTTATACTCTGGTCGCTGCGGACCTCGGTAAGCGCCTGGGAAGGGATTAGACCAGACTATACCTTTGTCGGTCTACGAAACTATATTAATCTGTTCCAATCCACCCGCTTCCAGATCGATCTCTGGAATACCGCATACTTCACCGTCTTCTTCATAGCACTGTGCATTGTGCTCGGCTTTCTTTTAGCATTCTTGATCAACAGAGACGTACGTGGTGAAGGGGTATTCCGGACAATATATCTGTTTCCGATGGCGTTGTCGTTTATTGTGACCGGCGTGGTGTGGCGCTGGATGCTCAACCCGACTTTTGGAGTCAATATTCTGCTCGCGAACCTGGGCCTGCCTTCCGATTGGGGCTGGTATACCGATCCCACCCGAATTGCGGGATTCCACGTGGCCTTGACTTCGCTGATACTCGCAGCGTCGTGGCAGTTTGCCGGCTACACCATGGCGATCTATCTTGCGGGGTTGCGGAGTATACCTCACGACGTTATCGAATCGGCACGGATGGACGGGGCTTCCGAGGTTCTCATCGTTCGAAAGGTTATTCTCCCGATGTTGAGACCCATTACCCTCTCGGCGGTGATCGTGCTTGGTCACATCTCACTCAAGATATTCGACTTGGTCATGGCCATGACCGGACGCGGGCCAAGATTCGCCACCGACTTTCCCGGAGTTTTCATGTTTGAGACAACGTTTACCGGAAACAGATACGGGGAGGGTGCTGCAATCTCAATCGTTATGTTGCTGATGGTGGCGCTCGTTATTATTCCATATCTTGTGCATACGTTCAGGAAGGAAGACCAATGAGCTCCATCGTGCAAACTCTGAAAACTGAACGAGGCGTTGCACTTCAAAAGCGCCTTGTGCTGTATCTGATTATGGCGCTGTTCGCCGCGGTTTTCTTAGCTCCCCTGTACGTTGTTCTTGCAACGAGTCTGAAGACGTTTCAGGATGCCCGTCTGGCCGCGATGTGGTCACTGCCGCCGCAGGTCAGTTTCGAGGCGTTCGTCGCGGCGATTCAGCGGCTAGCGCCGCATCTGCGCAACAGTTTTGTGCTGGTGATTCCCGCTACACTTGCCTCCGCAGCCCTTGGTTCGATTAACGGATACGTATTCTCGAAGTGGCGCTTCCGGGGAGCAAACACCATCTTTGCCTTGATGCTCTTCGGCATGTTCATACCGTATCAGTCGATCCTGATTCCCTTGGTGGTGTTCCTGAGGAATATCGGGCTTTACGGCAGCCTAGGCGGGCTTATTCTGACACACGTTGTTTATGGTATTCCGATTACCACACTAATGTTCCGCAACTTCTACGCGAAGATTCCTGAGGAGCTTCTCGATGCCGGGTATATGGACGGTCTCGAACTGTTTGGGGCGTATCGACGCATAATTGTGCCGTTGTCGGCGCCGGGCCTAGTGGTGGTGGTCATTTGGCAGTTTACCAGCATATGGAACGATTTCTTGTTCGCCGTTACGATTACTCAACGACCGGGAGTACAGCCGATTACGGTGGCTCTTCAGAACCTGGCCGGGAGTCAAGTCATTGAGTGGAACGTACAGATGGCCGGGGCGTTGCTGGCAGCGTTACCAACGCTTGTGCTTTATGTCATCTTGGGGAAGTACTTTGTCCGGGGCATGCTTGCCGGCTCGGTAAAGGGTTGAACGACGGATACCGCGTAAGGAGATCGCCCGTATTGCCTTGCGGCCGACTCTACGCTACACTCGTGGCTCCATGAACGAACGAAACGAGCTCGTCGATGCTTTTCGCGCCAAGTTTGAGCATTCGCCTTCGATGGCGGTGCGTTCACCGCTGCGGATCTGTCCGCTCGGGGCGCACGTCGATCACCAGGACGGCATCGTGACCGGCATGGCGCTGACCGAAAGCGTTAATCTAGTGTTCAGCTGTAACGATAAGGGTTACGTGCGTGTGCAGAGCATGGACTTTCCCGACGAGGAGTACTTCCACGTCGATCAGGTTCCTGAAATGGTGCCGACCTTCTGGGGAAACTACCTGCGGGGCGCCGTGCTCTCGTTGCAGCGCAACTACAAGCTACGCCACGGAATCAACGGCGTTGTGCGCGGCCGGCTGCCGATTGGAGGCTTGAGCTCCTCGGCGGCGGTGACCACAGCCTACCTGATGGCACTCTGCGAGGTCAACGATTTGCCGATAGAAGCGCACGCATTGATCCAGTTTAGTCACTGGGTCGAGCGCGAGTTCATTGGACTCAACAACGGCATCCTCGATCAGTCAGCCAATATCCTTAGCCTGGAAGGCCATCTGATGCGTATGGACTGCCGCAGCGAGCAGTTTGACATGGTACCGAGGGCCGCTGCTATGCCCCCGTTCGACGTGTTGATCGTGTACTCGGGAATCAGTACCTCACTGATTAAGACCGACTACAACAACCGCGTTGACGAGTGTAAGGTGGCTGCCTGGTTGCTGCAGGAGCTTGCGGATTTGCCGGTCAGTCCGTTCAAAGAGATCACGCTCCGTGATATACCCCTTGAGGCCTATCTTGAGCACCGCGCCCGGCTGCCGGGCCGGTTCATGCGCCGCGCCGACCACTTCTTTTCCGAGATCGAACGGGTAAACCAGGGCGTGCAGGCGTGGGCAGACGGTGATATCAAGCGCTTCGGAGCCTTCATGTTTGAATCCGGCGCAAGCTCAATAGAGCAGTACGAGAGCGGCTGCCCCGAGCTGACCACAATCTATCACACGCTGCGCGAGACCGACGGCGTACACGGCGCGCGCTTCAGCGGCGCGGGCTACCGCGGCTGCTGTATCGGGCTGATCGAACCCGCGGCGCGCGAGGCGGTGAAGGCGCAGATGGACAACGCGTACCGGGCAGAGCATCCGGAGTTCGGCGAGGTCTACCGGGTATTCTTCTCCCATACCGCCGACGGCGCTCGGGTTGAAACGCTGTGACGGCTGTGGTTTTGGCCGCCGGCTACGCGACGCGGCTCTATCCCCTGACGCGCGACACGGCAAAGCCGCTGCTGGACGTGGCCGGCCGCACGATTCTGGACCGTATTATGGAAAACGCCGCGCGTATTCCGGGTTTGAGGTCAGCAGTGGTGGTCAGCAACGCGCGCTTCTACGATCAGTTTCAGCGCTGGGCAGTTTGCGCCGATTACGGCATATCAACCACCGTCTTGAACGACGGCTCCACCGCGGACAGCAACCGGCTGGGCGCGCTCGCAGATCTGCGTTTCGCGGTACACCAATGCGACATCCGCGATGACGCTATGGTGATTGCCGGGGATAACCTGTTCGATTTTGAGCTCGCTGAGTTCGCCGCGTTTTTCGCCTCGGTGAACGGTGACTGCATTGCCGTGGGCCGCATCGATGATTCCGAGCAGCTGCGACGCACGGGTGTGGTAGAGATTGATCTCGACGACAAAGTCCTCTCGTTCGAAGAAAAGCCGCAGAATCCGAAGTCTAACTGGGCGGCGCCGCCGCTGTACTGTTATCGCGCAGCCACACTGCACGAACTGCTGGAGGAGTTCCTGCGCTCCGGTGCAAACGGCGACGCACCGGGGGCTTTCGTGCCGTGGCTGCTCACGCGCACTGCGGTGTACGCGTTCCGTTTTGAGGGTCAACGACACGACATCGGCACGCTGCAAAGCTACAACTCGGTTCGGGCGCTGTTTGGTGCGCGCGAGCGCCACTCCGCGAGCTGACGCCGGAAACGAGTGTTCGCCTGTTCGCCGCGCGATCCACCCCCTGCTGCTGCCGGCATAACGAGCTCTGCCGGTCCCGCCGCTGCCGAAGCCGTTGAATGATTATGCTCGCGTCCTGCCCTTTGAATCCGAAGGAATTGCTCATTACGGTCGCTCCGGTCGTAACAAGAGCGTAGGCCCTCATGGGCTTTGTTGAGCTGCACGGCCGGCGAGTGTTACTGTTCGGTTATCGGCGCCTTCGGAAGCGCTATGGTTGTCTTATAATCGGCGCTGACCGGATTGTGCTTGTCCATCTCTGCGTATACTGCTTTCCGAATCTTCACCTTTAGCAAGATCTACGTCGCTGGAGACAGTGAGAAGATCAAACGCACCACGCACATTGGCGAAACAGCCGGGACAGGTGTGCTGCACAACTACGTGGACGCCCGGAACAAGACCGGTGGGATCAATCATCGGACGTTTGAAGAACTTGCGAACATCAGCAATTGGCGTTCCTGCTATCTCTATCTTCTCGATATCCCGTTCGCCGAGACCATCGGTAGCGGCGATTCGAATCGCCGCGATCTCAATCGTTTCGAACCCCATCACGTAGGAACTCACTGCATCCACGGCAACCGTGTCTGTTCCGGCCAGGAATAGGTTCATCTCTACCGGAGTACCGACATGTGGTCCCTGTCCTTCCATACCGATGATGGCGTCTACTAAGGTGAGATCCGCTCCAGTATGGTTACACCCGGCAGCCGCTCAGTCAGCCGGGCTGCAAGAGACGGCAGTTCCCAATCAGCCACACTCATCCTTGAAACAGTCGGTTCTCGTTTTCTATACTACCGCTGACCACAATACTTGGCCGACGGAGGTGTCTCTATGGGGCTATTGGCCGGTAAGATTGCGTTGGTGACCGGCGGCGGAACAGGGATTGGAAAAGCGATCGCGGCGCGATTCCACGCCGAGGGCGCGGCGGTAGCTATCTGCGGGAGGCGGAAGGACGTGTTAGCTGCTGCAGCAGGGCAGATCGGGTCCGATGAGTCGAGAGTCATGTACGGAACGATGGACGTTACCAGACCGGAACAGGTAAGTGACTTCGTGACCGAGGTAGTCGAACGCTTCGGCGGTCTCGACGTGCTGGTAAACAGCGCCGGAATCATGCGCTTTGGTGCGTTGACTGATGCAACTGACGAGTTGTGGAGCGAGCTCTTGGAGACAAACGTCCTTGGTCCATGGCGCTTAATGCGCTCGGCTGTCCCTCACCTACGCGCGCGCGGCGGCGGTTCTATCGTCAATCTGTCGTCGATCGCTGGGCACAAGTCGCTGCCGAACGCGGGGGTGTACTGCACGTCGAAATCGGCCGTTACCATGATGTCGCAGGTGGCGGCATTGGAGTGGGCCGGGGACCGGATTCGCGTGAATATCATTGCGCCCGGATTAGTGGAGGAAACGGAGCTGGCGGATCCCATCTTTGGACCCGAAGGCGTCCCGGCATTCTACGCGAAACTGCGTGATTTACACCCCATAGGACGCTCGGGTGTGCCGCGCGATGTGGCCGACACAGCGCTGTTCTTGGCCAGCGACCAGAGCTCCTGGATGACCGGGGTTGTCCTGCCGCTGGACGGCGGACGCCACCTGGCGACCAATAGGCCACCAATCTAGCGGCGCCTGGTAGCTTTACGAGCCGGCGATCCGGACAAGCCGATTCGGCTCGCTCAAGAACACCGCAAGAGCTTTTCTCATGATCTGCATCGCAGGCTCTCACCGTTGACCTCGCCGCACGGAGTGTGCGTGCGGCGGCGCTTTCGCCCCCACAGTACCCCTGGGCCATAAGCCGTTTAACTACATTATCGGTTCGCCGGGGAAGGCGTACGTTACCCGTCACACCGTCAGCGAACGCGGCTTCACCATGTCCGTCGTGGATATCGATCGCGGCGAGCTACTTGGCGGGATCGGCGACATCCATAGAGGCGCGCGGCTTCTATGACTACAACAACCGCTACGAGGTGTTCCGGGAGTCCCTGCTCTACAAGCTGCGCGCTTGGTCCGGATGGAGTCACGTACAAGTGTTCTTTGACGCCGGCTTTGACGAGAAAGCTTGGGCCGACTACGGCAAGGAACACGAGCCATGGTACTATGACCCGCTGCCGTGATCGGGAGCTCGCCGGTCACAGCGGCTCGCGCACGCTCGCCCCGAGCGTTGCGGCCGGCACGACAAGCAGGCGCCTCAAACTAGCGCAATTGGACGCGGCAACGCTCGATCAGCTCGAGCGCACGTATCCGCGCTTGGGCGGTCTCGGGGTTCCGGCGGTCGTTATCCAGAATGTCAAGCGACTCATAGTAGTAATGCCAGCCGGTACGCTCTCGCTCCAGCCGACGCTGCATTGGTGAGGGGCTGGGGGTTGCGGCCGACTGATCTTCAGCGAAAGGACGTTCGCCGGACGCTTCCATAGCGCCGGTAGGTTCAACGAAGTCGATGGTTTTCCGAAGCCGCCGCGCACCCATGACGAAAAACTCCCGAGCAGCGCCCTCCCCTGAGGAACGATTGATGTCTTCCGCCTTCACCATGAAGCGCAGCAGCGCGATGGTAACCGGAAGGCGCGATACGAAACTGCCGGTGAACGGGTCTATCCTCTTCTTCACCTCCGGCACCCCGCCGGGAAGAACCGCCGCGTAGGCGCTGAACAGGATCATCCTTACGTAGTCCCCTACCTGTTTGCCTGAAGCGGCCGCCTTGATGGCGGCGGCGGCGAAGGAGGCTTTGTCGTGACGCATGATCAATCCCGGTTGGTGGAGATACCCGAGGCATGGTGTCCGGCTCTGCGGGTCTTGAAAGGTAGACAGGATATAGGCCTGGTCCTCCGCCCGCCCAATAAACGAGGGCGTGAAGGGTCTGAACTTACGCAGGGTATCTGTACGAATTCCGTTTGTTCCTCCGGTCACGTGGATGCGCTGCAGGCATGTGCTTTCACCGTCCAGACCGTTGGTTCCGTCGTAGCGCGTCATCATTTCCGCGCGCGTCGACATGGCCTGGGGATAGCGAGAGAAGAAAACCAATTCTTCGCCCTCCGGTGGCTTCCGCGGATAGTCTACATCAGGAGTAAACAACCCTTTGCCGATGTCCTGCTCGTTGACCAGCGCGCCCGCGATCATCCCAAGCTCTACACCGTTGCCATGGTCGTCTCGGCCAAGAGCACCCCACAGCGGGGATGCCAGCAGTTGGAATGCCGACTTGCCCGTCTCCTCCACAAGCTCATCCTGCGGAAACACCTGGTCAAGATCGATCTTGAAAGTAGCTCTGATGCGCTCATCCTTGATGATCTGCCACAGTGGTGCAATCGCCTTGAGAAATGAGTAATGCCGCCCGTACTCCCCGTCCGCCCCAAAAACCGCCAGCGCCTGCCTGAGTTCCTCGAGATTGGACTCTGTTCCCATGGACGACCGTTCGCTGCCGGACCGCTGCATGCCGGTCCAAAGCACTGGTGCCAACACCTGCTCGACTATAGCCCGGGCGTCCTGCTCTCCAAACACGAAGATATCCAGGTGCCGCAGCCCGCCGCTACTGCGAAGCTCACCCTCAAGATACTCGCGGGCGACGCCATCGAGGCCCCGATGGGTAACGCTGACCGACAGGACCACCGGGACGCGTCTGCCCGGCTTGCAGGTTCCGCGCGCTTTCTCGAACTCCACCGCTTTATCGAGATGTTGGAGTCCATAAAGAATCTCGTTATTTTGTGGCTTGGTACCGACGGGAATGGGATGATCGTACCAGTACTCTTGCGGCTGCTCTGCGATCTTCGCTATCCGGGCAAGCAGATTCGGATCCAAGTCAAGGCCCGAACTGAGCATAGCCTCGGTCGGAGGACAGAGCAGGACGTTGGAGGTGAACAGCAGATCGTGACCCGCGTCGGTTATCGGGTCAGCGGGAAGCTGCTCAATCTGCACGGTTCGTTTGCGCCGCAATTGCTCTTCGGCTTCCTGCTCCTTCCCGGCGACCGCCGCGGCTTCAGGGTGGAACAGAGACCAGAGACCTCGAGCAACATCGGCAGTCGCGAGCCGCGTGCCGGAGAACAGGCTTCCGGCGGGTTTCGCAGCCATATTCGCGCCCGGACCGCTAACAGTGCCGAGAGTTGGAATCAAGGCGGTTTCGTCAGTCAACCCGAGCGCCTCGAGCTCGCGGCGGCATGTTTGCGCCGCACCGAAAACGAGCGCGGCCGCTTCTGCGAGCTCGGGTTCTGCTAGCCCGGGGTCATCAAGTATCGACGAGATTGGGGGATCAGATCCCTCGACTCCGCTCAGGGCATCCAAAAAATGCGCAAGCAGCAAACGGTAGGGGCTCTCTCTATTTGCAGGCTCCTCCGGCATGAGCAAGTGAAGCAGCTGTCTCAATGTATCATCCTCTCAGGCAACGTACGGCAAAAGGTGTTTCGGAATCTTGCACACCATGGTGTACGCCGGGTCAAAGATATTCCCCACATCGTACTCAACGCACTGGCCCATGAGGATTCGCGCGCTTATCGCGTCTAAGCGATACTCGCGCTGAAGCCGGCGCAGCATCTCTGTAGTGGCGTGCTGCACCGCCTGATCCAACGGACGCGCGTTCCCAACAGTAAAGACGTAGCGCTCATCCTCCCCTCCGGGCCACTGCACCATCGCGTCTTTCTTAAGCTGAACGCTGAACTGTACCTCGCTCGATATTTCAATGCCGGTGCCGCCGATCTCGCCGTCACTCTGCACCGCGTGGACGTCGCCCAGGTGAAATAGTGCCCCGGCAACGAACACCGGGAAGCAGGCCGTAACGCCTTCCGTGAATCCACGGTAGTCCATATTGCCGCCGAACTCGCCGGATGTGGCGGTTGAAATCGCCTGCCCGCGCGAAGGCGCAACTCCGAAACAGCCGACCATGGGCTCGATTGGCAGGACCAAAGCGCCGAGCATCGTATCGGCCGGTTCCGCGAGTGTGGCGGTTCCCGCAGCAGCATCTATACGCCAGCGCGCAACCTTCCAATTGTCCTCCGGGGGCAGGTGATACACGTACTCGGGCTCGAGCACGTTCGGCGCCACGATGGTGCGCGCCCAGCCGTACTCCCTGTTCGGCACGATCTTGTCCAGGGTCACCACGAGCGTATCGCCCGGCTCGGCTCCCTCCACGTAAAACGGACCGGTCATGGGGTTTCCCGCCTCGATTACCTGCGTCTCAGTCTCGTCGTACCCGTGAGCGTCGATCGTGGAGGTGATCACGGTATCGCCGTCAGCGATTCTGAGTGCCGGCTCGTGCGATCCTATGCTGAGGTGATATCGGGAAGGTGTGAAACGATGCGTCGCCATCTCGGCCTCCTTTTAGCTCGATTGTACCGGACAGCCTATCGCTCTGGCTACCGTATAGCTGCGCCCCTCCTTGTTCACCTGCCGGATGTTACTTCTGGAACTTGAACCCGGATTGCCGTGAAAGCCGGTTGTCATCAGAGCCGACCGGCACCAATACTAACTGTGATCAAAGGCGTTGCGTAGTATGCTTTAATTATGATAGGCAGCAAACGGCGGAATCGGGATAGCTTCGTGCGATTCAACACCCGGCAACCGAAATCGCTGTTCCCCCGCTGTGTAGCGGCGCTCGCATACGCTGCGGAGCTGGTCTTTGTCGCCGCGGTGCTGGTCTTTGTCGCTGCGGCGTGTTCACCTCTTGTAGAGGAACCGACTGCTCCACCCGACCGCGCGCTGCCGGAAGCGGCCGAACAGCGCCTGAGGGGAGATGTCGCCTACCTCGCGGCCACGGAACGAAAAGGGCGCGGCATTGGTACCGAAGGGATCGCCGAAGCCGAGCGCCATATCATCGATCGCTTTGAGCAACTCGGCCTTGAACCTCCACCGGGCTTCGCGAGCCTCGTCCAGTCTTTGACAGTCTACCGTCACGGCTTTGACGCCGAACGGACCAAGCTTTTGATCTCTTCCCGAGATGCGAGCGAGGCGCACTTTCCCGTCACCGCGTCTACCCGTACGCGAATAGCTCGCCCCGGCGACGGGCTACGGGTGCTGCCGTTCTCAGCGACCGGCCAAGCTGCCGGCCCAGCGGCTTTCGCTGGATACGCGGTAGATGCACCCGAGCGAGATTGGGATGATTTCGGCGCGGTAGACCTCAAAGGTAAGGTTGCCCTCGCCCTGCGATACGAGCCGTGGTTACAACGGGGGCCGGTCAGCGTCTATGGACGCATGCGGCTGACTGAGCATGCGTACATCAACACCAAAGCGGCGGCGGTCTCGGAGGCGGGAGCGGAGGCGCTGCTGGTGGTCACCGGTCCAAAGCACGCAAACAAGCCGGAGGATCTTCGTCCCCACGAGCTGGTGACGCTTGAGCCGGATCCTAGTCCGTTTAGCCGCATGCGCATAGTGTCGGATATCCCGGTGATACAGATTTCACATAAACTCGGCGCGCAATTGCTTGAAGGCACCGATTACGATCTTGAAACACTGCAATCGGGGCCGGCCGCGCAAGAGGCTCCCCACGAGGTTAACCTGGGTCATATGTGGGTGGAGCTGCAGTTGGAGCGTTCCTCTCAGCCTGAGCCACTGGAGGTGCGGAACATAGCGGCGTTTCTTCCCGGAAAGCGTAACGACAAGGTGATAGTCGTCGGCGCCCACCACGATCACCTGGGGTCTTTCGGGGAGACACCAGCGGCGGTGTATCACGGCGCCGATGACAACGCCTCAGGCGTTGCAGTGGTTCTTGAGTTGGCTAAACAGCTCTCAACGCGCGATCAACCGCCGCCGGTAGGGGTTGTGTTCGTCACCTTCACAGCCGAGGAAGTAGGTCTGCTCGGCTCGCGTGCGTTCGTCAGCTCCTCCGAGTTTCAAGCCCTCGCGCCGTCGTTGATGATTAATTTGGACATGATCGGCCGAAAGCCCGACGAACCGGTTCGCGTGTATAGCTCTACGGATGATCGGGAAACCGGCGAGCTTCTGACTGATCTCGCGCACACCGCGGAGCTTCGGATCGATCATCGTGCCGGTCAGGTCCCGCCGAACAGCGATCATTACCCCTTCTACCGGGCTGACACACCCATTTTGTTTCTCTCTACCGGCATGCACGAAGATTACCATCACGTCAGCGACACCGCCGAGCGTTTGGACTACGAGCGCATGAGCAGCATCGCCGGGTTTCTCGCGGCACTGATTACCCACGCGTGCCCGCGG
>PWQX01000203.1 GCA_003556605.1 Spirochaetaceae bacterium | reverse complement strand
GGTGAAATGGACCTACGCCATGGTCTACTAAGCGCTGTTCTATAATCTGTGGGGAATATGATGACCCCGTAGTGCCTCAGAATAAAATCTAACCGAAGGTAAGCGTGCCTCAGAATAGAATTCTAACTCAGTGGTCGTAGTCCTTTCTCTCTCTTTTTGCTTCTTTTTCTCTCTCTTTGTGGACAGTGTGGATTTGTGCACAGCTCGGCTGCCGGAGCTGATGCGCGAAGGAGGCGAAGCGCTACGACGCGAACCTCGGTTAACAAGTAGTGACAGCCCACTATGGAGAACAGTATGCCGAGCGATCTATCGGGATACGTCGAGTACCTGAAGAACAGCGCGAAAGTCAGTTCGAAGGCGCTGCCCTAATCGCGCTCTGCGGTCGTCGAGTTCGCCAGCGATCGCATCCTGTACGATCTCTGCCAAGGTTATCCATTCACGCATAGCATCCTCCTCCTATGAGGAGAAGCTACGATGTGTAATCATTTTCAGGGCAAGCACTATTTTCAAAAAAGGCTAGCTGATGTGACCCCTGGCTGCTCGAGTTCGAAATCAAGTTCGGCATGTGACGGATACGCTACGAACGTCTTCGAAGACCGCGAGCATCTGAAACTCCTCCTCTTTAATAACGCTCTCGTCCGGACCGCAGGACACTATGCGATGCTCGCCCTCTCGGATGTGCTTGCCTTAGTGATCAACTTGGGGCAGAGAGCTGAGGTTGCTTCCGGCCCCGTTCTCTCACGATCGGAGCACAGAATCGATTCCGGACCTCGGCATGCCTTTCGGGACCGAGAGGTCGGCGGTTCAAATCCGCCCAGCCCGAGTCTGCTTTACGGGTAAAGCCATTGGAGTCCGCGGGCTGCGCGCGGCGCAGTCCGCCCAGCCCGAGTCTGCTTTACGGGTAAAGCCATTGGAGTCCGCGGGCTGCGCGCGGCGCAGTCCGCCCAGCCCGACTGTAAATTGCTTAATAGCAATGAGTTAGAAACCCGCCATTCGGCGGGTTTTGCTTTGATAGGCCAAATCGTGTACAAATCGTGTACACGGAGAATCGAAGCCGTCCGTAGTATCCCTCGTTCCGCGAATCGCATCACCATCCCCCCCCTCCCAAACTCCCGCCGGCCGAACCCTCGCGAGCCCCTCCGGCGGGAGGTCCTTCATCACACACACCTCATAGATTCAGTATTCGCCGCCGCGCCGCTGTCACCGCCCGGATCGCCTCATTGAGTGTCATCTCGGTTGCATCGGGAAACGTCTCAGCGCGCAGCCGTCGCAGCACGGCTTAACGGTGGACGATTATGTGCTCCGCATTCGCATAAAAGCCGACAAACTGGACAAGGTAGCACAACCCAGTTGTCCAGCACTTGTCAATCGCCGTGGGGCCTTGCGATACTGATCGGACGGAGGTGGTAAAGCTATGAAGTTCGACTGGAATGTACATCAGACCGTTGGACCGCATCAAAAGCCGTTGTAGGAACTCCTCGATCGCGCATTCAGAAAACACCTGGAGCACTCGAGAGACATCATCGGTCGCATCGAGATAGCGCTGCAGGAAGGCAACGAGAACCACTGGCACACCGAAAGAGAGAATCAACAGCTTAAGATACAGACGCCGTGGTCAGCCTACCAGATCTGCTTCGAGTTCGTTTGCGTCGAGCCTGAGTGGGTCTATCGTTCAGTTGGGTATGTTCTGCGAGAGGAATCTGTGCCGGAGGCGCTCACACAAGGCCGTGAAACGGACAGGTATTATATTGACACCGGCTTTCGCCTGTTCATCGATGAGAGAGGAGACCTCTACGATAGTTTGGAACAAGACAACGCAAGTTTTATGACTGCCGTGGGTATCAGAAGGCGGGTGCTGCACATTCTGGCATTAGCGCTACCGAGACAATCTGAGTCTCTGACTTTAGATGAGGGTGCCTAATTGCGGATCTAGGCGTCGCATCGGATCGTTGGCGGGATAGTTTCTGTCGGCCACCTTCGTTCTACCTGTCAATCCTAAACAAACGTGCGTACAGCCACTCCCGCGACAGCGTACCATGCTCGGCGAGAAGATCGGCGGCACTCACGATAAGCGACCAGCAAGCTGCGCCCCCTTTCTCTGAACATCGATATACAACCGAGTTCTTTGTTGCGGTTTTCATCCCTGCCGGATCGTTCTCAATCAGTCGCTGAATAAGCTCATTCTTTGGACCTGATATCTTGAGTCCACGTTCCTTGAGCATCGTCTTGAGGTCGCCCGCCTTAAACACCCGATCTATGACTTCATCAAGGTCTGCTGCTTCCAAGGCTCCGTCTTCGCGAAACCCTCGAATAGCATCCGCGGGGTGTTCATGAAGTACAGCAGCCCACCTATCATCATTATCAAATCTCTCCGCAGCTTCGCTATTCAGAAACTTGCTCAACAGCGAGAGATGCGCGGGTGAGGCCGTCCAATCGGTGTGAGCGCCCTTTGGTGTTGTTTTCGATCCATCAGTACTCTTCTTTCTAAACAGGCCCATCTCTCTTACCTCCTTAATAGGTATAGTGTAAACCGCATTGGTCGTGCGGTAAACGAAGACCATGGTTGTGACCTGTTTCTGAGCTCATACGCACGCTCAGCACGCCACCTTCATCGCGTCTCATTTGTGCGGTAGCAAGAGCTTATCAGGGTAACACGCGCTGCCGACTGCGTCCATTCGGCACCTAAGTCATGTTTGTTTCGGGTGGTCGCAACGGTTTCGCCGCTCATACCGCGGTTGCCGATTTGCTCCTCGCGGGTGGTCGCGCGCCAGATTTGCCCCGCGAGGTGGCCCTGTGTGCGACATTTTCGGGGTCGGTGGTGTTTGGATACCTGTACGTTTCGGCGGTTTCGGGCCGCGCGGGGAGCCTATAGCCTGCCCGCAAGCGCATGATCCCGGAACGCCTTCGACCGCTGCATGTAACTCATGCACTCATGCCGTGGCACTTGCCTTCCGACCGCCAAGCTCCATTTTTGCTCGAGAAGGGGTCTTCACATCTCAAGCCGTTTCGCTCGTCGATTAACCCCTGTCTGTTCGCCATGTGTGCTTACGCGCATCGTGGTTCTCGGGCGTGGTTAAAGAAGGCTCTCGATAGCCGATAATTCGGTTGAATTGTGGTGACAGTAGTGATACCATTGCCTCAGGTGACAGGGAGGGAGTTTTCCGTTATGATGCTGTTGATTCGTAATTGCAAAAGACAGCCTCGAAATCCTTTCCAAGCGCCATAACCTCAAGTTCGATGAACTGTATAAGGTGTGTGTGCGGGAATTCGGCAAGCCTCGCAAGTCAAAAGGTAAGCATGAGCACATTTTTAAGACCGGGATTGAGATAACAGGGTTTGGCACCGTCAATATCCAGGCCGATAAGAATGGCGACGCGAAGCCGTACCAAATTGAGCAGGTAACACGAGCAATAAATATGAAGCGGGGACAAGATAGTGAATAGCGAGATCGCGGAGAATTACACCTACCGAGTTAACTGGTCGGAAGAGGACCAGGCTTATGTGGGTACGTGCCTCGAGTTTCCTCTCCTTAGTTCATTTGGAGATACGATGGAGGAAGCCCTTGGCGCGATCCGGGAAACGGTTTCGGACTCCCTGGAGATCTTGCACGAAGATGAAGAGCCGATTCCGAAGCCCCTATCCGGCCGTAAGTACTCGGGGCATTTGTCGTTACGGATTCCGCCAGAGACGCATCGGCGACTCGCCTATGAAGCACAAGAGCAAGGTGTGTCGCTTAATCAATACATCACTACTCGGCTAGAAAGCGGGTATCCTCCTCTTGTCGGCCAAATGCTGCGCCAAATAAGGCAGGAGCTTCGAAATACGGAACGGCTTGTATTCTTGACAAACATGCAGATTCGACCGGTCCTTCGATTTCTTTCCGCGGTTGAAACGCTGTCGACTTCTGTTCGTTCGGACTACGAGAACCTTGGGGCTGATACCAACGTGTATAACCTGGACGAATGGAAAACCGACCAATCCGAAAACGCTGATCGACTTGCCATCCAATCTTATGAGCCGGAAAGAGTGGAGGCTTGATAATATGCCGAAGATTCGCGACTTGAGGGTAAAGCAAATTCGCGTTTTCCCCGCCGACGAGATTCCGTACGCGATACTTCTAAACAACCAAACCCGCAGTCAACTCGCGGCTAAGTACGACTTCACAGTACCAGGTGAACTCGAACGAGCTTGGCAGCTTCAGGGTCCAGGGCTCCGCTTCCTAAATGGTACGTACCAGATAGACGATTCTCGGATCTTGATAGAAGAATTGAAAATTGAAGAACGTCGAGTCTTAATCACGGTCAACAGTGACTCCGTTAATGCGGCGAAGTTCTTTGAAGAGTTGCGGCAATTTATTGCGAAAATAGATCACCGTCCTGGCTCACGCGAATACGAACCAATATTGCATTCCGAGGAGACCCAATGCATTGCGGTGCTTGATTTCGAGTTTCCACAACTGCTTAAGGAAGGCCCGCTTGACGGATTCGAGAGCACGATTGAAGCGTCGACGCATTCGTTCGGCGCCACGCTCGATATTTTCCCGCGAAGTATCAAATTCGCGATACGATATCTGAAACCACCCGAGTCCTTATCGAGACAGTATGTTACGCTCAGCGATAAAGAGCTTACAATCGAAACTAGGGGGCGTACCGCGATAGAAGATCGAGTGTTTTTCACTACGTCACCTTTAAGCAGTTCTGGCCATACTGATCTGCTTGAGCAGCTCGAGAACATAGTTAAGCAATCATCGAAGTAGCGTGACCGCGAAGAGTACAATGCCCTAAAGCTTATTCCGTCGGCAAGCTCCTGCCTCCGGGCGGGCCGTGTAACGCGGGTAGTCCGGCTTTATTTGTACCCGGACACAGAATGCCAGCAAGGATCGCTCTCCCGCCGGCCGAACCCCCGCGAGGTGGGCCTGTGCGCGATTTTCTCGGGGTAGGTGGGAGGGAAGTACCTCTGGATTTCAGCGGTTCGCCCCTGCACGCGCGGAGAGGAAGTATCACCGGAACCGGTATTTCTTCCTCTGTCGGGTTCTCCGCCGCCCGCGCGAATTGCGCCCCGGATAAACGAGATCAAAATGATCCCGTTAATGTCTCAGTGCGCGCGCCCCGCAAAAAGCCGCCGGCGGTGCCAGCACCGAGCACCCCGCTACGAGAGACTCGGCCCGGCCGGGCCAGCCGGCGGCATGATCATCACACAAAAGCTATCCGCAGCCCCGCCCATGCATGCCGCGGCGTGAACCGCAGAATCACCCGTACGAGCTCGCTTCGCCGTGTCCCGTCGACATGCGCCAGCTCAATGTCGGTAAGTTTCCCTTCGCCGTCGCGGGCCATTTCCAGATTCCGCAAGAACTCCCGGAAGTCGTCTATGTTCTCGCCGAGTCCGAGAAGCAACCTATCGAAGTCTCCGCCCTCTACCGGCTCCCATATCGGGCCCGGCGGTAACAGCCCGCGGATATGCTCTTGTCCAACTGTCATTTCAGCCATAGTTCCCCCCTGCTTAATGCTGAAGAACCGTAGCCGGGGAGCCCGTCGTGATGAACCAAAGCCGGCCGTGAAAACGGTCTTTAATGATTTTTTCTCGCCCTCCTGCGGCACTGCGGCTTTGTTCGTGACGCGCCCGAGCAGGTTAGCCCGCGCGCCATCTTCGACAACCGGCCGCAACCGCTCGGCGAGGTCGTTTTCGAGCCGAGCATAGACGCCGTCGGGCAATCGGTCGAAAAACGTCGGATAGTGCTCGTCGAAATAGCGCAACGCGATCGCGGCAGCCAACAGCGCCGGCGGCAACGTTCGATCGTCTACTCGGCGCTGTAGGCGATGCCGCCGATTAGTGCCGCTTGGCGGATTTCGTCGATCGTGACTCCGGACCGCTCGAGCACCACCTTGCGGTGAACGAACTGTTCGGAGTCCAGAATCATCTGTCCAACGTCGGTGCGGTGCGTGCATGCGCGCAGCCGCGCTTTGAAAACCTCGAAATCGGCCGGTGACATAGCGCCGATCTCCGCCGGCGACAACTGTGAAAGCACCACAGTCATCACCTACAACCTATCCGATTCTGTTCATCGATTCCACCTCGCTAGCCTCGAAACTCCATGCGAGACAAATCAACGGCTACGTGAACCGCAATTACCGCGACCGCGAGAGTCAGGAGAACACCCGCGTCATCATTCCGGTGATCGGATGTTCGCTGGCCCAAGACCAGGGAAAGCAATAGACGAAACCACTGTTTGCCGAGTTCCCGGTGCCCAGCAGCGTGATCCGGCTGGATCATCTTCTGAAGGCGACGGAGCTACCGGCGGAAAAGCACACACCGGGACGGGTGGTCGACACTCGCAGGAACTCTTGAAATGGGCCAAGCGGCTACCCGCGCAGCCTTGAACCGCTGTGCAACCGCACCGAGATCCGGCCGTCGAAGGCAAGGTGACACAACACGCGCTGATGCTGTACAGTACTCGCGCCGGTTTGACGTAAGGGCTTTCGCCGGAAATATCATGGCAGGCTGCTACTTAGGAGTGAGGCCTCATGTATGGTATCCAGAAAACACGCCATTGCTGTTCAGCTTTCGTTTTGACTCTGCTTGTGTCCTCACCGGTCTGCGCCCAGACGCCGACCTTGGTAATCGATGTTGCATCAGAATTGCAACCGGTTTTCTCGGCGCTCGCCGACGCGTTTGAGCACGACATTAGCGTGCGCGAGCACGGGGGTGAGCCGGACCTCAGGCTTGCCCAAGGCACGGTCTCTTGGCGTGATGTGAACTCGGTTGCGGTGACCGACGAGGCAGTGCTCACGTTGCTTCGTGAAACTCCGGAGTCGAAGGCTTTTCTGCGGTTCGCGGCCTCAAAGGCTGCCCAGCAGAGCCTCATCGATGCCGGGGAGCTTCCCGCAAACGTTACCGTGACCGACCAAAGAGGCCGCTCGGTGGATATTCCGCAACCTGCGGAACGCATATTCAGCCCTTACTCGCTGACGACGTACATGCTGTATGTACTCGGAGCCGGTGATCGGATTATGTTTGCCAACTACCTTGGCGCGCGTGATCCCGCCGGCGCAGCCGCGATGGAACGCATAGACCCTAAGTTTCCAGAACGGAGCATTGAGACGCCGCAAGAGACGACAAACGTGGAGTTCGTGGCATCGATAACGCCGGGTCTGGTGACCGCACCGGCTGACGCAAGCTGGTCTGACTCAGTCGAGAGGATCGGCGTGCCGCTCCTCGGCTTACGACCGGAGTCGGGTCGGAAAATCGTTGAGGCGATGCGCATTCTGGGCCGAGCGTTGGGGCCCGATGCCACTGCTCGAGCTGAGGCATGGAGCGCGTATTACGACCACGTACTGGACACCATTCAAGACCACACGCGCAACCGGCAACAGCAAGAAACTCGGCCTCGAGTGTTGTTCACAGGTTCCAACCGTACTCGAGTTGCTTCCGGCGATATGTATCAAAGTGCGCTGATCGCCGCTGCCGGCGGGCGTTCGGTCACCGAGCACTTGAGGGGGACATGGAACGATGTCGACGTGGAGCATGTTCTGCAGTGGGACCCCGATCTGATTCTGGTGGCACCGTACGGACAGGCCTCCGTTGAGGCCATTCTCGACGACCCGCAGTGGCAACTGCTCGATGCGGTGCGCAGCGAAGATGTCCTGCGGGTGCCGAAGCTGGTTGCTCCGTGGGACACGCCGGTCCCTGACTCGGTCTTAGGCGTGATCTGGCTTGCGGAGAATCTCCACGGAGCGGCGACTGGTCTTCAGTGTGGCGCGGAAGCCGCGTTTTTCTACCGGCGGTTCTATGATTATACACTGAGCGACGATGAGCTCACTACCTTGTGTAAGTAAGCGATGAAGAGCAAGCGAGCCAACTCAGCCGTCGGCACGGTGGGTGACGGGCGCAATCGGGCGCCGATAGGGCCCGGCCCCGTGCAGAACATTTTGGCAGCGGCGACGCTGCTCTCGCCGCTGGCGCTTGGCGTTGTGGCATTGGCGCTCGGCGTGTATCAAATCAGCGTTTTTGATGTTGTACGTTCGCTGCTCTCGCCGGTCATACCGGACGCGGCAATTGATGTGCCCGAGATCCCACGGCGGTTAGTGTTGTACGTGCGCTTGCCCCGCGTCCTCGCTGCATTGGCGATCGGGGCGGGCCTCGGTGTAACCGGAACCGTTTTCCAAGGCATCTTCACCAATCCGCTTGTCGACTCCGGCCTGCTGGGTGTCACCGCCGGTGCCGGTTTCGGCGCGGCTGTCGTGATGCTCCTTGGCGGCGGTGCGGCAATGATACAGCTTGGGGCGTTCGGCTTCGGCTTGTTGGCGGTGGCTATTGCATTTTTGGGAGCGCGGCGTCACGCATCGGCTCCGAAGATCGTGCTCACCTTGATGGGCATACTTGTCGGCTCGTTCTTTGCTTCGCTGACTTCGCTACTCAAGTATCTTGCCGATCCCCTCGACACTCTTCCGGCTATTACATTCTGGCTCATGGGTGGCCTCACCGGAGTAAGCTGGGAACGAATTCCCTTTTTGCTCGCGGTTACTTCCGTCGGAATCGCCGTATTCGTGTTGGTACGCTGGAGGCTCAACGTCTTGTCGCTGGGAGACGCCGAGGCACGGGCGCTTGGGATGAACCCGGAGCGAATGAAGCTCGTGTTGATCGCGGTCGCCACCTTGGTTGCCGCCGCAGCGGTATCGGTTGGTGGGGTCATCGGGTGGGTCGGGCTCGTAACGCCGCACGCCGCGCGAATGTTGGTCGGCCCGGACCATTCGCGGTTGGTGCCGATGGCGACTGCACTCGGCGCGGCGTTTCTGGTTGCAATCGACACCGTTTCGCGCTCGGTCTTGAGCGCCGAGCTACCGCTGGGTGTGCTAACCGGCATCATCGGTGTTCCGCTGCTGGTGCTGCTGCTCCGACGCCAAGGAGTTGGATGGTGAGCACTGTGAAGCTCGAAGCCCGGAACCTAACCTTCGGGTATAACCCCGCGGTTCCGGTCGTTAAGGACGTCTCGCTCACCGTGGAGGCCGGTGAGGTGGTATTCATTCTCGGCCATAACGGCGGCGGGAAGACCAGTTTGCTCTCGTGTCTCTGCGGTGTACTGCAGGCCGATACTGGACGCATCGAGATAGACGGTGTTGACCTGGAATCGATGAGTCCGACCGAACGGGCTAAGCGGATCGGTATGATCCCACAGATGCACGAGGCGGTGTTCGGCTACACTGTGCTCGATGTGGTGTTGATGGGGCGCGCACCTCATCTCTCACAGTTTGCCGCACCTGCTCGCATCGACCGCGAGATTGCGCTTGAGTCGCTCGATCGCGTTGGGCTTTCCGATTTTCACAATCGCCGATACGCACAGCTGAGTGGTGGGGAGCGCCGGATGGTTATGGTGGCGCGTGGTCTCACCCAACGCTGCGACGTGCTCTTGATGGACGAACCCGATGCGCATCTTGATCCACGCAATCAGCTTCGGGTGTTGGAGGTCGTCCATGATTTGGCGCGCGAACACGGTCTGGCGTTCGTCGTAACATCGCACAGCCCAAATAGCGCGCTGATGTTTGCCGGCGGAGTTCTACTGATGCGGCACGGATCTATCCTGTCGGCCGGTCCTGTCGAGAGCACCATGACCGAGACTATTTTGGGCGAAGCCTACTCGATGCCGATCGAGGTGATATCCAAAGTTGTAGATGGGCGGCGGGTACCGCGAGCGGTTCTACCGCGACGTGTTGATGTGGTTCCCGACGAGGTTAAGACGGTGGCGGTCGAGCCTGAGGCGCTCCTTCAACCTGACTCAACGCTGGCCCGCTTGATGCAAGCTTCCGTGGCCCACCCTCAACGAGTTATCGTGACCGGACCACGGGGGTCGGGGAAGAGCCGCTGGTGCGATCGTCTGGTGAAGGCGGCGCGGCCGCGCGGGCTATCCGTGGGTGGCGTGCACTCTGAAGCGGTGTTTGTTGAAGACCACAAGGTTGCGATAGACCTTGTCGACCTCGCTTCCGGTGAGCGGCAAAGGCTCGCAAATGTGCGGCGAGGTGGGACAGACGGAGGAAACACAACCGAGCGCTGGCGCTTTCTCGACGACACACTCAACTGGGGTAACGACGTTCTAAGGCGTGCCGGGAAAGACGAGTTCGATATTCTGGTCATCGACGAGCTGGGGTTACTCGAGCTCCATCGAGCCACCGGCTTTATCGCGGGCCTGGAAGCCGTCGATAATCTCTCGCGCGGTGTCGCGGTCGCGGTGGTTCGCCCTTCGTTGCTCGAAAGCGCACTTCAACGCTGGCCCGACGCGGTGGTCATAGACGTAGAAGACTAGGCCCTGAGCCGGAGCACCCCGCCTGCGGCACCCACAAGACCCGGTATACCGGTGTGCCGACCCCGGGCATGCTTGCGGGTACGGGCGGCGCAGCCTTTGTCCTGAGTTCCGCAGTGCGCGTCGGCTTGAAACCTCAGCGAGCGCTGCTGCGCTCCCCTGCCGGAGTCGCAAGCCTCGCTGAGAAGAGCTCGTCGATGTTCTCCATTCATGCTCACTGCCCCCAGCCGGACGCTTCAAGCATCCAGGAGTCCAGTTGTTGTTCGAACCGGCCTGTCTGGGGAACCACGAATACCGGCTTCTGTAGACAGAGGGCCTCGGAGATGAACTAGCGACGCGGGAGTTTCCTTTCTTGGCGCGGACAAGGCAGCCTCTCTCTGATTCAAAAACTGCGAGTTCGCGTACACGTTCTTTCAAGAGTCAATCGCCCGCAAGACAGCTTCTGCATTGTCGCGGTCGGGTTTTATCCAGATATCGATGTTCATCGTAATAGCGCGAGGATACCCGTATGCGCCGAGAGCGTAGGCATCCACGAGAAGGTACTCAACACAGAGGTTACGCATCGAGCGCGGAAGCATCCACCCGGCAACACGACCAAGCGAGCCAATCGAAGTAACTACAACCGTTCCCAGCATGCGCTTGCTGCGGAGGGGATTGGCCAGAATACGCCGGAGGAGAAAGAGCCGCAGAGCTTGGGGAAGACGGTGAAAAAGTGAAGCCCGCTATTCTAGGCCCCGCAGCCGGTTGGAGCGAACCGAATAGACACGCACAAACACGTAATCCTCATTGTCTACGCTTCCCCAGTAGGTTAAAGTGAACACCGCGTGCCAGTTGCCGGAGTTGTCGATGTCGTCGCGCTCATGCACGAACTGCAGTTTGCCTGCGGGAAACGATCCGAGTGGCTCACCCAACGGTCCCGAGATCACCCAGCGGTCGCGGGTGCGCGTTAGCAGCTCACCGGAAGCGAGAATCGTTTCGAGCCTGCCGGCGACCCCGAGCTCGGTGTATTGAGCATCAGCAGGAGGATCCGCAGCGGAGAAGCTGACAAAAGTGCGGTAGCGTCCCGAGATCGGGAAGTTGGCATAGGTAACGGTTCCGTCGTCAAAGCCGGTCAGGTTCTCGGCCAAGACCACCCGACCGTACTCGAACTCTATCGAAGGTGCATCGGCCTCCGAAACCGGCGGCTGGGTGCTGAAATCGTCGGGCGGGTCAGGCCCGAACGGCCGGGAGTCAAGCGTATTCTCCGATAATACCAGCGCCGCGAGCCGTTCACCAGGTACGGCCGGTGTCCAGCTCGCGGCGTATATTCCCGCCGCCGGAACCGGGTCGTTGTCGAAGACTTCGGCGGAGAGGCTCTCGCCGTAGACCCCTTGGAAAACGGGGTCGGGATCAATTGGAGTAACCACCAGCACGCGAGCGCCGAAGTCGGCCGGGTCGGGCCGGTAGCGGTAGAGCACAAGCTTTTCTCCGCCGTTTGCGCGCACGCTGTGCGCCACGTGATACGGTTCAACCGTTTCAGGTGCCGTCGATATCTCGATCGTAGGCTCGCCCTCACCTACCCTAATTGGGTCGAGCTCCTGCACAACGACCGGCGTCGCCGCAACGTGCGAGCCCCCGTCGACAACAAAGTATCCCAGCGGTTGCTGCTCTACCGGCGTAAAACTGCCGATAAGCGACGGATAGTAGCGAATACTGCGCACGTAAGGGTCGAGGCCATGCAGCGAGCCGCGCCGCAGGGCAAACGACTGCTGTAACGTCATTTGATCGGCGCTCGCGAGGGCAACCGATAGCTCGACATCCACCGGCGGAGCGCTACATGCTGCCGCCGCTGCAGCTACTATGATCAAGAATATACTTAGGCTTCGACCAATTCTCATTGCTGCATTGAATTATAGTCCCGGTAAAACAATAATACAATATTGGAGGGTAGCGATGCGCAGATGGATTGTGGCGATAGTACTGTTCTCATCGTTAGGTGGCTTTGCCTCTGCGCAGGACGCTCAGCCGGCAGCCGCGACGGAGTCCCGGCCGACCCTGCAGCAGGGCGCTTGGTATCTATCGGGTTTCAGCGGTCTCACCGGCTTTGCCTCTTGGGCTAACGACAATACCGCCGACGGAGACGCCGATACTTCTCAGCAATCGTACGACCTGCACATCGCCGGCGGCTACTTCATCGTAGATTATGTAGCGCTCGGTCCGGCGGTGCGCGCCGAGTTTTCCCGTGCCGTCGATTCTGCCGACAATGTAAGAACGGAGCTGGGGCTTTCACTGGGAATCCAGGGGGCGTATTACTTCGAGCTGCGAGAGTCTCCCTGGGTACCGGTCGGACGGCTCGCCGTCGCGTACGAACGCAGAACCGTGAAGGACGACGAGCAAGTGGATGACCGGGTAGAAAACGGGTTTTCCGTTTCGCCCAAGCTCGGGGTTAACTATTTCTTTACCGAGCGTGTCGCCGGCGGCGGGGAGGTGGTCTATTCGTTCTCGCGCCGTACCACCGAAAACGGCGACACGACAGTGATTGCACATACGGTTGGAGTTGGGCTCGGGATAACCTTTTTCTTTTGGTAGAACGCGTTTCAGTAGACCGCGCCGGAGAAAGCGAGCCGTTGATGACAAGCGGTCCGCTGCGCAGTTTGTGGGGTAACAGCTGTGAGGATACGAGTAAAAGTAGTTCTGGTTGTATTACCGATCGTGGTCGTTGCCGTTGTGATGGTCGGCGTCAGCTCGTACTTCAGCGCCACTACCGGCATCTCGCGTATAGCGCACGAGTTTTTGGATTTCAAGACATCCGAGCTTGAACGCTACGCCCGGGGACAGTGGCAGTTGCTGGTTGACAACGACCTGACTGAGGTTCCGGAGATGGTGGAAGCGACCAAGCTCGGCCTGGAGAGCTACGCACGCGGCATCCTTCGCACCCAAACCGAAGCCGTGTTCGGGTTCGACGGCGAAAAGCAGCTGGTGATGGCAACCGAGGACAGCGTACCGTTGCCCGACGAGCGCGATACCCTCAGGCAGCTGATCGAAACCCGCCCTGCCGAGCTCATAACCCCTACATTGGCCGGGGTCCAACGCGTCGCCAAGGGATTCTACTTTGCCCCGTATGACTGGTACATCCTGCATACCGAGCACTACGAGGTCTTCTATCGCGACCTGCAGCGCATCACCAACCGCACCGCGGCCATTCTCGCCGGAGCGACGGTGCTGGCGGTGTTCTTTCTTATAGCATTTGCCGGAACTCTGACACGGCCGTTGCAGAGCGTCGTTGTTTCGATGCGCAATATCATCGCTTCCAACGATCTTAGCGAGCGCGTGCCGGTACAGTACCGGGACGAGACCGGCGAGCTGGCCCACACCTTCAATATCATGACCGAGGAGCTTGAGCGCGCCTATGCGCAGATCAAGTCTTACGCGCTGCAGGCGGTGGTGGCACGTAAGAAAGAGAGCAAGATTCGCAATATCTTTCAGAAGTACGTGCCGCAGGAGCTGATCGATCGCTACTATGCAAACCCTGAGTCGATGCTGGTCGGCGAAAACCGCATACTCTCGGTGCTGTTCTCGGATATTCGGTCGTTCACCTCGATCTCTGAAGCAATGAACCCCGACGACCTGGTACAGTCGTTGAACCACTATTTTTCGGTAATGGTCGATATCATAATGAACCGCGGCGGGGTTATCGACAAGTATATCGGTGACGCGATTATGGCGTTTTTCGGCGCCCCGGTAAAACACGAAGACGACGCCTATCAGTCGGTAGTTGCCGGGATTGAGATGTGTACAAATCTCGAGTCGTTTAACGCCCACCAACGGGCCGCCGGAAAGCCGGAGTTCCAAATAGGCGTTGGAATCAACTACGGCGTTGTCACCGTCGGAAATATCGGCACCGACAAGAAGATGGACTACACCGTTATCGGAGATATGGTGAACCTTGCCTCACGGCTCGAGGGGTTGACCAAGTACTATCAAGTGCCGCTTCTCATCTCGCAGTCACTGCAGCAGCGCATCGAAGGCCGGCTACGGACACGGGTGCTTGATGCAGTTGCGGTCAAGGGGAAGTCTACGGGCGTGCGAATCTATACCGCCGCGCTTGAGCTTGACCCAACCCAAGAGAAGATTTGGGATCAGCATAACGAGGCGATGGAACGTTACTTCAATCGGGAGTTCAAAGCCGCAGCGGCAGCGCTTGCACAGGTGCTGAGGCTTGCACCGCAGGACACGGCGGCGCGCCGTATTTACGAGCGCGCCGAACGCTATAAGCAACAGCCGCCTCCGGCGGAATGGAGCGGTGTCGAGGTGATGGAGAGCAAATGAGCGTTGGGTCCGGCGGAAAGATCCCTGGAAGAAGGCGAACGCTGATCTCGGTGCTAATCCTTCTCAGCTGCCTGCTGTTGTGTAGACCCGCGCTCGTATCGGCGGAGAGCCTGCCGCTGCGAGTACTGGTTAACGAACCGCAGCCGGGTGGACCGAGCGAGGTTCCGCAGGAGAGCGAGCAGAGATTGATCCGGCTGCTGACCGAAGCGCTTGCGGGCGAGTTGGAATTACTGGGGTTCGCAGTGAGCCGCGATCCTGCCGAGACTGCCGAGCTGGCGCTGAATCTTCGCTATTTGCTGAACGGTGAGCGCCTGACGCTGGTGATAACTGTTACCGATGCGGCGAGCGAACGGGTGCTCGGCGGCGGGAGTTACGTCGGCACAACGGATCTTGGGCTGGTCAATACCATACGACAGGCAGCGGCCGATACAGCCCGGCATGCACGTGCTGCGACCGGGATTTCCGGCACTCACCCCGAACCACCGCCGGTCTTGCAGCAACTGACGTTGCGCTCGCCGAACGAGGGCGCGGGGGTGGAAGTCGCCGGCTCGGTTCCGTTGGGTGTTATCGCAGATGGAAAGCTCGAAGCGCCGTTTCTGCCGCTGACGCTGGGGTCGAAGTTGGTGGTGTGGAAACACCTCGACGGCTACCACAGCGAGAGGCAGACGATACTCATTACCGACGAACACATGGATGTACAGCTGCCGGAGTTGCGCCCGCGCGTGAACTGGGAGATTAGCCTGTCTTGGATGCCTCAGCGTTGGGCGGGTGCGGCGGTGGGGGTCCGGCGTTATCTGTACCCCAATCGCTTCTACGTGCAAAGCACCAACCAGCTTTCAACCCGATATCGCTTCGAGTCCGGGTCGCGGGCATCGGGGGTGTTCGATACGCGCCTCTCGCTGGGAGGTTACGCAGTCACAGCGCTGCGTGACCGCTTCCGTCTCGGCCTTTCGACCGGCGCCGGAGTAACGCTGTCGCTGCTCGGCGGCGAGGAAACCGCCTATTTTTTTGCCGACACCTACCTGAAGCTGTTTGCGCTGGCTGTAAGGTGGCAGTTCGACCGCTTTGCGCCGTTTCTGGAGGCCGATCTGATTTACTACAGCGAGGCCGCGACCGGCTACTTGGTCCGCGGCACGCACGGTTATTTCTCGACAGGAGTGCTGTTGCCATGGCGACGCTGAGACACTCGATGGTTGCGCCGGTGCTTCTATCACTGCTTCCGGCCGCACTCGGGCTGCTCGGAGCTTGCGAGCTGTTCTATGATCCGGCCGCACCGCCGTTCGACGATCGATTGACGTCGACTGTCATGGTCGACGATGTCTTCGGAGACCTGCGCAGAAGCGACGTAGAGATGACCGTTCTCGACAACGGCAGTCGCCGATACTTGCTGGTCCGCGGTCGTGATAAGGGCGGCGGCGAGCGTACCGTCGCCTTCGACGAGGATCTGAAGGTGCGCATGAGCCGTTCGGATGTGTGGGACATACGCAACGCATTTGTCGATGTCAACGGAAACTTCGTGGTAGAACGGATGCTTTTCGACCGCGGTTTCTCGCTCGAAGAAGAGGAGATCTACGACAACCCGCCGGATAGCGAGCGGGTAACAGGCGTCGCTACACCATCCGGCGTGGTTTTGCTCGGCGTTGAGAATCACTCACTCGAAGCGGGACCGCTGTATGACAGCGACTGGAACGAACTAAATGGCATTAGCTCCAACGACATACACCCCGATGCGGATGCGAATGCGCGTGAAGGCTTTCGCCTAAAGGCGGCGCAGCATGACGTCGGCCGCGCGCGCTCGGGACTTGTGCTGTGGAACGACGCACTTTCGCGCGTTTTCGTGATCGAGGTGAGCGCAAGCTTGGCGGTGGACATGCAGGATCCGGGTCTTGCCGGCGGTACCTTCGTCACCGACGAAGCTCGTTACATTACTGTATCTGCGCGTGACTATGATCCGGTCTTCTACACACGCCGCGGGGTCGTGGTGCTGCGTGACAAGCGTGACCACGAAGTGTTCGATATCGATTCCGGCGAACGGCTCGACACGTATCACGTTGCGTCCAACGCTGAGTTCGCGTTCGCGTACAGCCCCGACGGCCGGTGGGTCTATACGCTTGATAAGTCACGGCTGAGACTCTACAAGGCGCGGACATGGTGGTGATCAATCACGGTCGTTTGTTCCGTATGCTGCTTGCTGCGGTGCTGGTGTTGAACGCCGCGTCGCTTTCGGCACGCGGCCGCAGCGAGGAGCCTGCCGGCGCTCCGAGTGAGCCGCCGCAGATTGGAGCATACACCGTCCCATTGCTGTTTGTGTTTAGCTACAGCAGTGAGCGAGTCGACGCTGTAGCAGTAGATACGGTGCGAAGCTCGGCGGCGGCGGCGTTCGCGGCACGAAGACCTTCGGTGCGCTTGCTCATCGATGAAGGAGCGCAGGGACAGGTGCGCAGCCGAGCGATTGAACGCGGCGCAATTGGTTGGGTTGAGCTTTCGGTGCAGGAAGACCCGGCGGCTGCCCGAATTACGGTTAGGGGGTACGCGGTAACCGCCGCTGCCCCGGTGTTTGAGCTGAGCTATCGGGAGCCACCCGGTTTGAGCGGCCCAAGATTGCGGAGGGCGTGGGGGCCGGCTGCGGACGAGTTCGACGGTATGTATGAAGAGCTGGTTACCGCGGCGCTGGCCGACGTTCGTTTCACGAGCCTGACGCTGCGTGCGGTCCCGGGAACGAGCATTCACGGACTGACCGAAACACCGCAACAGGTGCCCGACTCGGGCATCCTGCAGCTGAGCTTACCGGCGCCGTCGCTGTACACACTCGAGGCACGCGCACCGTTGCATTATCCGGTAGAGCAGATGCTACTGGTGGCCGAAGATGATTTGGAAGTGGCACTCGATCAGCAGTCGAGATCGGCCTATAGCTGGGATCTGGGGCTGAGTAACGCTTCCTATCCTTCACTGGAGGGTTCACGCCGCATCGCCGGTGATTACGCCTTCATCCGCGGCGGACTCACGACCTACCTTGTTGGTGCTGCTCCTCTGGCCGATGACGACGACCGTCCGACCGACGAAGAGGATAAGATCCTTTTCAGCGAGGACATGACGGTCTTCAATCTGCAGCTTGGGAGTTACCTGCACCCTCCTTACAACCGTCTGCGCGCTTACCTTGCAGCCGGCGCACTCTGGCGCCTAATTCATACCCGGGGCTACTGGGGAGGTGATCCCGTAGCGGCCTGGGGGGTTCTTTCCACCCTCGGCGTGGAGAACCGTCCAAGTCAACGCTGGCGCGTGTTTCTAGAATGGCGACCGTCACTGTATCAAACTGAGCATCCCGAGATCTTGATGCGGCAGTTACCCGGCGCCGTTCATCTCCACGGCACTTCCCGCAGCGCCGACGAGGAGTTCCTGGTCACCGACGATACCGCGCGCGCCTGGATTCTCTCGGGAGGCTCGTTTCGTCTGGGCGTGCGGTGGCAACCGTAACCAGACGATCAGGAGTTGTCGATCAGCATCACGAGCTCGTCCAAGAACTCGCTCAATTGCGGGTCGCTAGCTCGACTGCGCTCCTGCAGCAGGTAATCCCGCCGTGCGCTTTCATTAGTATAACCGGCGAGTGTGTAGACAATCTCGATAGTGTCGGAAATCGCCGCACGCCGGCCGGTAGCCTGAAACGCGTGATCATATCGGCGAATGTGTTGGTCAAGTTCCGGGAACAGCTTCTGAACACCGCTTGATCTAAGAAAAGAATCCAGTAGTAGTTTGCCCTCGATCAGCGAAAACGGATCTACACCGGCACCGACGATCTGCGCCTCGGTCATGCGGAATTTCTCATACGCGCTCTGCAACTCCTCCAGCTCCTGCTCCATCTGCCGCAAGCGGGAGAGCTCCGCCAAGAGCTCCCGATCGGCTGCAAGGTCAGCCGGCGCAGCGTCCGGCGCCGGCTGGTCCGGTTCTTCCGAGACATCGGCCACCGGCGGTTGATCGTGAGCTTCAGCCTCTTCAAGCGCCACTAGCGCCTGATCGCGGCTTTGTTCGATGCGGGCCAGTTCCTGCTCCAACTCGGCGATATGCCGTTCGTACTCGGCTGCGAGCTCAGACAAGCGCGCCTGCATCAGCGCATCGAGCTCATCGCGTGTATTCTCGATGATTAGCCGGTGATCGCGCTCCGCGAGAAACTGCTGCATCGCGGCGCCTTGCGGCAGCAGCGCAAATGCCTCGCCGGCCAATTCCTCGGCCGTCTCCGAGTCGCCGTCTTCACGCGCCCGGGCAGCTGCTTCCAACAATTCCGCAATTCCATCTAGAAGCTGAACCCTCGCCAACAGATCGCCGCTGCTGCGCTCCTCCGCCCCAATCTGCGGTTCCACCAACCGCGCGAGCGATTCCAGAATATACTGCTCGGCGTCGTACCTGTTTTGCATCATCGGGAGCGAACGGACCGCGTCTTGATTCAGAAACTCGCGAAACTGATTGATGGTTTGTGACGCAGCCGCGTAATCTGAGGCGGCGATTACGCCGCGGATGCGCTGGTAGTAGCCGGTAATCTGGTGCTGAACTAAGCTCTCTCGCTCGCGCAACTGTTCCAGCTCGCCCAACTGCCGCTGTGCGGTCGCCGCTTCCTCGCTGCGGCTTGCTAGCCGCTCCTCGTAACGGGCACGCAACTCGCTTTCGCGCAGGCGCGCATCCTCGATCAGTGCGGTGCGCTCGCGGCGTCGTTCTTCCAGGCTCCGAGAAAGCTCAATCTCAAGCATCGCCAAAGCTTGTGTGTTTTCCTGCTGCCGGCGCTCCAGCGCCTCGCGGTACGCCTCAACCTCGGCGCGTAACTCAGCAAGCCGGCGGCGCTCAAAATCGCGCAGCAGCCGTTCGATTTCCTCCTCCGACAAGCCTTCGTTAATCAAGCGTTGCCTTTCGGCTTCCAGCTCTGCGTCCATCTCGGCGCGCAGCTCACGCTCGAGCTCCTGCACACGCTGTTCGATCTCGGCCTCAATCGCGCTTCGTTCGGATTGCACCTCGGCCAGGCGAACCTGTATCGCAGAAATCTCCTGCTCCTTCTGTTGCAGTTGTTCGTCGGTGCGACGTTGCAACTCGGCGATCAGCCGACTTTCAGTGGTGAGCACAACCCCCCCGCCGGAGCGTATGATCTGCTCTTCTTCCCGATAGAGCTCAAGCATCGCATAAACGCCGCCCGCCAAGACCGCCAGGGCAATTAGGTTCACCAGAAGCGGAAACCGTGCTCCTGTGCGTTTGGTGCTTACGGTGAAACTCTGTGGTGTGACGTTGAACTTGTTCTCGGCTACGATGCGGTCAATCTCGGCCAGAATTCCCCTTTTTTCTTCTTCAGGGAACACGTTGGTTTCGTCGCCGCCGTCACGCTGCGCACCGCTGTCAACGCCGCGCTGAGGAGGCGATGAATCGGACGAATCGACGACACCACGGCGTAGCCGTTTAGCACGTTGTATGAAGCCGGCCATATGATTTTATTATAAGACATGCTTACGCGCTTTACCACCTTATCACTCCAGCACGCGTAAGCCTACGTCCATCAGTTTCGGCCGCTCGGGCGGCTATCCTTTCGAGAGGAGGTTGTTCAGTTACCGCTTTTGGGCCGATGTGCCGGCGGAGTCTTCCGGATCCTTATTTCCGTGCCCGTCAGGGCGACGCCTACCCCCTTCGGCTTAGAACTTCTCGATCGACGCGGAAAGACATACGCGGTGATCCGGACCTTGAAAAGCGTTCCCGCCCGCCAGCTCGGCTGAATCCGTATTACAGACAGCCGCGAGTCTGGCTGGGAACCGGCTATGCCGGGCTAAAACAATTACGAGGTGGGGTTAATCGGCACCACCTGCGGTGCGGTCTACAGAATTGAACAGAAAAGACCACCTCCGGGCGTTGACGGCGGCGCGCAAAACGGATATATTGTATGCGTAGTAGCGCATATTAACATATGGAGCGTGAGATGCAGAGGGCTTGCGAAGTATTCAAGGCAATCGCCGACGAAACCCGGTTGCGGATCGTGAATCTGATGTTGCGCAGTAGCGAGCCCCTGTGTGTCTGCGAGCTGATGGACGCGCTGCATTTGCCGCAGTATCAGATATCACGCCATTTGAGCGTACTCAAGAGTGCGCACTTGGTCACGGTGAATCGTGAGGGGACCTGGGCTTATCACAGTCTTGAAACCGGCGATTCGTTTGCTGTGCAGTTGTGGGACTTTCTGCGCACGGTGCTTCCAACCGAGGAAACCGAGAAGGACCTGAGGGGCTTGGAATTAAGACTCGCACTGCGTTCGGGGACTAAGTGCGTGATAGGCGTTGTTCCTAGCGATGACAAACCGAGCGACCACACGCTCGGAAGAAGTAAGACGGAGTAATCAACCGAGTCGCCTACGACTGGTCGAGCTATGGCTATTGCAGCCAAGGGAAAGGGAGTGAGATTATGAGCGATACCGATACGAACGTCCGAATTGAGATATTCGACCCACCGATGTGCTGCCCCGGCGGCCTGTGTGGTCCTGCGATAGACCCAGCCTTGCTGGATGTAAACGAGGCTGCTTTGAAGCTCAAGAACGAGCACGGTGTTGAGGTGCACCGCTACCTCTTACAGCAGCAGGGGCAGAAGTTCATGGAGAACCCCGCGGTATTGGCGCTGCTGCAGGAGCAGGGCACCGATGTGTTGCCGGTTACCGCGGTAAACGGAAAAGTGGTGAAGCAGCGCGAGTTTCCGACCTTCAAGGAGCTTCTCACCTACGCGCAGTCGCCCGAAACCGCAACGGTATAACCCCGACCGCGCAAACGCAATTACCGCTAAGAGCACACACGGGAGCATACAATGAATCAAACACAATACATTTTCTTCTCAGGTAAAGGCGGCGTCGGCAAGACCACGATGGCATGCGCTACCGCGGTACACAACGCTGAGCAGGGCAAGCGTACGCTCATCGTCACAACCGACCCCGCCTCAAATCTCTCCGACGTATTCGAGACCGAGATCGGCCACAACATCCGTCCGCTCGGCGTTGAGAATCTCTGGGGTATGGAGATAGACCCCGACAAGGCAACCGAGGAGTATCGCGAGCGCATCCTTGCGCCGATGCGCGCGGTGATGCCGGAAAGCGTCATCAAGGTGATGGAAGAGCAGTTCAACTCACCGTGCACCACCGAGATCGCGTCGTTCGACCGGTTCGTCGACTTCATGACCGCCGACGACGAACAGAACGGACGGAACGGACAGAACGCACAGGACGGCGCGGGCTACGACGTGGTGATCTTCGACACCGCGCCGACCGGGCACACGCTGCGGTTGCTCGAGCTTCCGGTTGACTGGAGCAAGCATATAGAAGAAAGCGCGCAGGGAAGCGGCAATACCTGCATCGGCCCGGTAGCCTCGATTCAAGAGAACAAGGTGAAGTACGACGAGGCCACGCGCCTGCTCGGCGACCCGGAGCGCACCGAGTTCACCTTTGTGCTGCAGCCGGAAGCCACCTCCATCTACGAAACGAAGCGCTCTTCGGCCGAGCTCGCCGAGATCGGTGTTGAGAACTCGCGCTTGATTGTCAACGGCGTTCTGCCGCAAGATGTTTGCGAGCATCCGTTCTTTCAGAGCCGCTACGAGATGCAAAAGCGCCACCTCGAAACCATTGAAACCGAGTTCACGGTGCCGGTGAAGCGCATGTATCAGCGCGACGGTGAGATCAAAGGGCTCGAAGGGCTGAAGCACGTTGCCCGTGACCTGTTTTCGGACGCCGCGGAGGCTCCGGCGCAGTTCAGCCTGAAGCGTTCGGCGCAAGAGCTTGCGGCGGAATACGTTGAGCAGGACTCTGAGTCGCTTGTGAACTCAATAAGGCCGGTTGCCGGAAGCACCAAGGCGGTGTTCTTCACCGGCAAAGGCGGCGTCGGCAAGACCACGGTATCGTGCGCGACGGCGTTTGCGCTCGGGCGGCTCGGTTTCAAGACGCTGCTTCTCACCACCGACCCGGCCTCGCATATCGGCGAGGTGCTCGAGCAGCGAGTCGGCGACTCGATCACTGCAATTGAAGGGGCGCCGAACCTAGACGCGGTAATGATCGACCAAGAGAAAGCGGTTGAGGAGTACAAGGCACGCATCCTTGAGGATGCGAAACAGAAATACTCCGAGGATATGCTTATCGCAGTGCGCGAGGAGCTTGAGTCACCCTGTACCGAGGAGATGGCCGCGTTCGATAAGTTCATGTGGTACGTAGAGCGCGATGAGTACGATATCGTGGTGTTCGATACCGCCCCCACCGGCCACACGCTGCGGCTGCTCGAGTTGCCGTTCGATTACGCAGACCAGGTCGGCATGATGGTTGCCACCACGGGCGAAAGCTCCGATGTCAAAAGCGAGACCCAGGCACGCTTTGACCGCATTATCGCGCAAATGAAGGACCCCGAGCGCAGCGCGTTTGCGTTTGTGGTGTACCCCGAGTCGACGCCGGTGATCGAGGCGTACCGTGCGATGGTGGACCTGCGGGCGGCGGGAATCGAGACGCAGTTTGTGGTCGCCAATCAGGTGTTGCAGAGCGAGTACTGCACAAACGAGTACTTCAAGAACCGCAAGAAGATGCAGGAGAAGTACCTCGGGGAGATCAATCGGCGCTTTCAGCTGCCGGTGACGGTTATGCCGCTGTTCGAGACCGAGATTACCGGTCTTTCGATGATTGAGCGTGCCGCTGATGCGTTGTTTGCCGTTGCCCAGCCGGCCTCGCACGCAGCAGCCGCGCAAGGGGCGAAAAGCTAAAGGAAGATTGAAGGAAGCAAGGGAGGGATAGACGTTGACCTACGAGTACCGCTGTAAGGACTGCGAACAGGTGTTCGATGTAATCGCTACGGTCGCCGAGAAGGCGGCCGGCATCGAGCCGGAGTGCCCAGAGTGCGGTTCGAAAGAAACCGCACAGGTGTTCGGCGCGGTCGGCATTCTCTCGAGCACCGGCTCGGGAGGAGGATTTGATCCGGGGTCGATGTGCGGACCCGGCATGGGAGCGGGGTGCTGTTAGCTATGGCGGACGGGCGCAAAGCAACCGAACACGTTGTGCGCGTATTCGCACCGCCGTTGAGCGAGTGCGCCGGCGAGAACACCTGGGAGAACGCCGTGAAGGCGCTCGCCGGGCGACTGAAGCCTCGCCTCGACGATGCGGTGCGCTTTGAGACCGTGCATCTGTTCAGCAAACAGTTCTTCGAGCATCCCGAGGTGATGGCGATGGTACAAAGCGGCGAGGCCGCTGCGCCGATCGTCATGCTCGACGGTGAGCTGCTGCAGTCGGGCGGCAAGCTGTCTGAGCGCAAGATCCGCGAAGCGCTTGAGGCGGCACTCGCGGCGGAACGCTCGGGCGGGGCACACGCGGACGGCGCGGAGCGCTCAGGCGGCGAACGCCCCGGCGGCGCAAACAACACACAACAAACGCAAGGAGAGCAATGATGTCGACATCAACCGACACGACACAAGATATGACCGCGGCTGCGCGCGAGCTTGCCGGAGCAATCGCCGAGACAGCCGCATATCGCGAGTTCGAGCAAGCGAGTTCGGCGCTGCGAAGCGACGAGCAAGCACGCCAACTGCTGCAGCAGTTCCAGCAGGCTCAGCAGTTCGCGCAGATGGCCGGCGGCTGGGGAGGAGCGGACGCGGCGAATCAGCAACAGGAGCTCCAACAACTCGAGCAGCAGGTAATAAACAACCCCACGTTGTCACGCCTGTTTAAGGCACAGGAGCAGCTCATCGCGACGCTCAAGGAGCTCAACGAGTACATGACCGAGCGTCTTGGGTTCGATTTTGCGGAGCTCACCAAGCCCGCCGGCGGGTGCTGCTAGACGAGGAGAACGAGAATTATGGATGCCAAACTACAAGAAGCAGCGAATCAGTTCATAGAGTCGCTGCAGAACAACGACACGATAGCACAGTTTCGCACGGCGCGCGGAGCGTTTGAAAACGACGCTGAGCTCCACGAGCTTCGCAGCACATACGGCGCGCTTGTGGAGGAGTTTCAGCAGAAGCAAGCCGACGGGACGCTCACGCAAGAAGACATCAACGAGCTACGCGCGCTGCAACAGAAGGTGAACGCGCACCCCACAACCACTGCAATGATTCAAGCGCAGAACGACGTGCAAGCGGTGCTCGGTGATTGTAACGCGGCGTTGAGCAATACGCTGGGGTTTGATTTCGCCGCTACCGCAGCCCCGGCGGCGGCCTGCTGATACTCGCTTATGCTGGCCGGTAAGAAGATACTGCTCGGCGTCACCGGAGGGATCGCGGCGTACCAAATGGCCGACTTCATCGGCCTGCTGCGCTCCCAGCTGGTTGACGTTCGCGTCATCATGACCGAGGCGGCGACACGCTTCATCACGCCACTCACGCTCGAGACAATTTCGCGCCACAAAGTTACGGTCGGCATGTTTATCGACGCCGATAGTAGCCGCGTGGAGCATATCTCGCTCGCGCGCTTCTCGGATATCGCCATCGTTGCACCGGCTACCGCGAACTTCATCGGCAAGATCGCTTCAGGGATTGCCGACGACATGCTCACCACCACGATCACCGCGTGCACGCAGCCGGTTGTCATCTGCCCGGCGATGAATGAAGGCATGTGGCGGAACCCGGTGGTGCAGGACAACGTCGCGAAACTGAAGCGTTTCGGCTACGAGTTCGTTGAGCCGGAGCACGGCGAGATGGCCTGCGGCGGTGAAGGGTGGGGGGGGCCCGCATCGCGGTGAACATCCAGCCGGGCCAGCGCTTTATCATCTGGAAGGCTCCCGTCGACGCAGCGTGGTTCGTACGTGTCTCGGCCGAGGAGGCCTACAAGGCCGGCGCGGTCTACGTTGAGGTGTTCCGGCAGGACGACCGGCTCGAGCTCACACGACTGACGCATACCTCACCGGAGGTGCTGGAAGCTCAACCGCAGTGGCAAGTCGAGATCATGGAACGCGCGGCAGCCGAAGGGCATGCGTTTCTGTTCTTTGACTGTACCTGCGCGGGCGTATTTGACCACACGCCTGCGGCAACGCTGGCGCGTGCGCTCACACTCGAGAACGAGCACCTGCAGCGCGTGTGGAGTTTTTTCATTCGAAACGAAGTGAATTGGTCTATCGCGACGGTTCCTACCGAGAGTTGGGCGCGCAAGGTATATCCCGATGAACCGTCTGTTGGGCGTGGTCTGAGGCGGCTGTGGGAAGACATTTTCGTGGTCTCGCGCGTACGACATGAGGATTTCCCCGAGCGCTGGCGAGCGCATCGCAAGGAGCTGGAAAAGCGTTGCAACGTACTGAACGAACACCGGTTTGAAGCGCTGTGTTTTGTAGGGCCCGGAACCGATCTTCGGATTGCGCTTCCGGCGCGGCACCGGTGGCAGCACCCGGGGTTCCAAACCACCTCAGACATCCCTTTCATCGCCGATATCCCGATTGAAGAGGTCTTTACCTTGCCCGACTGTGATGCTGTTGAGGGCCTGGTAACCTCAACCGGCCCGCTCGTGGTGAGCGGGAGCACGATCAATGAGCTCACGTTGCGGATCGAGGGCGGAGAGGTTCGCGAGGTGCACGCGGCTGATCACCATCGCGAGTTGCTCGAGCGAATCGTTGAAAGCGACCCTGGTGCCCGTCGTCTAGGTGAGGTTGCGCTCGTCCCGCAGGACTCGCCGGTTGCGCGCCTGCGTCGCCCCTACTACAACACGCTGTTCGACGGGAACTCGTCGTGCCATCTCGCGCTCGGCAGGGCATATCGCTTCTGCCTTGATGGGGCGGAAGAGCTTTCCGAGGAGGAGTTCCGCGCCTCGGGAGGCAATATCAGCACCGTACATATTGATTTCATGGTGGGGTCCGACCGCCTCGACGTGTGGGGTGTCAACGCCGACGGCAGCGAGGTTGGGTTGTTAAGTAAGGGGCTTTGGAGCCTCACTCCATAAAGAGACGCAGATTTGAACTCTGAGGCATTGAACCAGGTGGACGAAGGTTAAACGAAGGAGAACCGTGATGAAAAACGGTATGAACAAAGGCGCCGAAACCGCAGCGGCCGAGGCCGGCAAGGGCGATGAGCTTAGGCGCGCGGTGCGCGACAAGTATGCCGCGATCGCCGCAACACGGCCCGCGGTTGGACAGGGGCCTAGCGGCTGCGGCAGCGGAGAACAGGTCTCGCTCGCTGGAATCTCTCAGCTGTACAGCATGGTGGGCGAAAGCTACGCGGGTATCGAAGGGCATGAAGTGGCGGCCGATCTCGGGCTTGGATGCGGTATTCCTACGCGACTTGCGGCTCTTGCTGCCGGTGAGACCGTTGTTGATCTCGGATCGGGCGCGGGCAATGACGCGTTTGTAGCGCGTGCTGCGGTGGGCGCCGAGGGCCGCGTTATCGGGCTCGACTTCACCGATGAAATGATTGCCTCGGCGCGCTCAATCGCCGCCGAGCGCGGCTTTGATAATGTGGAGTTCGTCCACGGTGAGATCGAGGCGATGCCGCTTGCCGGCGATATCGCCGATATCGTGATCAGCAACTGCGTGCTCAACTTGGTGCCCGACAAGCGCAGGGCTTTCGAAGAGATGTTCCGCATCATCAGACCCGGCGGCCGCTTCTGCGTGTCGGACGTGGTGGTCGACGGTCCGTTTCTTCCGGGTGTGCGCGAGTCGCTTGAGGCCTATGTGGGGTGCATCGGCGGCGCGATCGAGCGTGAACTCTATCTTGAGCTCCTCGGCGAAGCCGGTTTCGTAGAGATCGAGATTGCCGCCGAGCACCGCATAGCCCCGCCGCGTGAGATCTTGAGCAAGGCGTTCGATCTTGCGACCATCGATGCGTATCACGCCGGTAAATCGCAGATCGCAAGCGTAACGGTCCGTGGCCGTAAGCCGCAGCGATTGGGTGAGTGACCGAGCGCGCGCATTACCACACTGCGGTGAGATCCACAACACGTGGCGGGCGCGTAGTGTGAACTACAATACGCTCACAGTAGGTTCCCGGCGCGGCTTGGACCTTAGAGTCGCGATGACTGCTGTCTCAGCTCTGCAACCATGTGGCTGAGCTCGCGGATTTTGTCCTCGAGGGTAGCCGGTCGTACCTTCAGAGTATTTCAACATGCGCGCCGGAATGCTCCTCGAACACAAACCCAACCGTAAAGGGGCCGTCGGACGGGATGCTGTAACCGGCCATGCTGAAGTACAGGCGAGAAAACGCACGAATATCGTGGTGTATCTCGTTGACCTGCAGCTCACCGCGGACGGCGGCTGGTTCCAGATCGGTGTCAAGCGCTATCTCCAACGTGCCGTCGACGCTCAGCAACGGCGAGACAAACCGAAACGAATCAACGCTGAGAATGTCCGGCTCGATGAGCATCCGCATGCGGCTGTCCTCGATCGACCAGTTATCCAAATCCGCAATCCATCCGTACCCGCCAAGCATCACCTGAAACTCCTCGAGCTCTCGAGCCGGCATACCGCTAAGGCCGATGCTCGCACCCCCGATTCGCGCATCCAGCGACTCCAAGCGGGCGAGTAATCGCTGCGAACCTCCGTTGAGGTCGGCAACGGTGAAATCACCCGAGACGGTATAGCCGGCTTCCTCGATCCTGCCGCTGAAGCCGCTTTCGGCGTCGCTGAAGCCCACGCCTTCGACGACAAAATGAACTTTGGTAAAGCGCACTGCTTCGGGGCGGTCAATGGATTCAAGCGGAAAGTTGCCCGTAAGGTCTACCCCGACCTTTTTGAACTCGATATCGGCAGCGCGTCGAGAGTCGGCAACGGAACCCCCGATCACGGAAACTCGGACTCCTGAGACGACTGCAGTCTCACGGTTGCGCGCAATCCGCACCAGATCATTCGGCGACATCTGCAGACGAAGCTCGTCTGCATGCGCTTGCGAGCGCGGGTTTGCCGAGACAAGCGAAACATCGAAGAATCGCACTCGCCCGAACAGCGAGTTTACCTCTACACGACTGTAGCTGATGAGCTCGCCGAGCCCCGACTGTTCGATGACCTCGCGCAGTTGCTCATCGACCAGCGCCTCAGCGTGACTGTCGAGCCGCAGTGAGGCAACGTAGCCGCCGATCACGACTACAAGCACAACCGCAGCCACAGCCGTCAATAAAGCTCTGCGTCCACGCCTCACTCTGTGTTTCCGCCGAGAGGGTTGGTCGTCCCGCTCGTACCAACCACCGCTGTGTGGTTTGCGGTCGCTATCGCCTACCGGTGTTTCTCGGTCGCGCGTGGTGGAGGCGAGCCCTTCCAGTTCCTCCGAGCTCGCAGCCTGACGTAGCGGCTCTAGTATTCGTTGAACATGCGCATGCTCTAACGCAATCTTCTGCGCAAGACGACGGCGGCTTTGCTCATCAAGATCGTGCTCCCTGCCGACGAGCGCGGCACGCCATCGTTCCAGCTGCTGCAGGCGCTTACGGCCTTCTTCGAATTGCCTTCTTTGCTCTTCGGTCATTGACTCCCCCGTTGTGTTGGGCGGTTTCTATGAGGAATTTCAGGCATCCCGAGCTCGGAGTTGCGTAGCGTTGCCAAATAGGGCTCAGTCGTACCGCTCGGAGTGCCTCCGTTTACCTGAACTCCCGTGTCGAGAACCTCGTTTAGAAGCTATTGATTAATCTCCTCTCAGACCTCGGCCACCTCCTCAAACTCGCCTGCTATATCTTGTTCAGACCCCCTCAGCTGGTCTGTAGTCCACACGGCCCCCGACGTTACCCCGGGGCCGCCAATCGTCGCTTCACACCTGCCGGGCGTTGCTTCTCAGAAGTGAATCTGCATCAAGCAAGTGGTTAACGCTCCATTCACGATTCCGTTAAGCTAAACGTACGTTTATAAGAATATGAGAATTTGTAATGTTAACAAGCCGATTTGCCCGAATGTCTTTTGTTCAGACGGCTCTAACGTTGTAAAGAAAACCAGGCTTCTGCGCTTAAACACGCTGCCCCTTGGCTATGCATGCCACGGAAGAACTCGTCTGCGTGGAATCCGCTCTATCGCTGTGCCGGTCGGGCGCACTGTCTGCAGCCCGATTACCGGCCGCCTATGTGATACACGAGTCGCTGTGTGAAAGCGTTATCGGCCGGCGTATGCCTCTTATGCCGACATTTCCGGGATCACGCGCGAGGTGACGCGGGAGTGTCAAGCGGCCGGCTACCGGCCCGGTCCGCAGGCGGATCTCGTCCGCAGCATCTTCGCAGTAGGAGTTGAGTTAACCGACCCCCGTGCCCGAGCGTGGCGCGCTCCAGAATACCCCGGCCGGTCCCCTGGAGAAGCGATCAGATGACGTGGACTGAATCAAAAGCCCACCCGGCGCAAGATCGACGCTGCGAGTCAACTCACTGTAAGCCGATTCGATATGAAGGCTGTAAGCGTGTGACGGCTCCATCTTCGTTCCTACGGCAATCTGAGTCTGTTGAGTTTTTGGTCGCGCGCTTCGAAGCTCGCATCTTGCTCAATGAGCGCACGATGGAAGCGGAGCTCGTCAAGCATCTCCGCCGGCCTGCACGATATTGCCTGCCCGTGTCGCAGCTCTACTCGCCCATCCTATACCATGATTGGATATCTGCCGTACTCACGCCCTGCCTGCAGCATCGTACGGTAGTTCTCCGGTTTCGCAGAGTGCGGGATGCTGTTGCTGGACATCAGCACGAAGCCGCCACCGGCTGCGCCTTTGCGTATGCAGTCGATAACCGCATTTTCCACGTCCTGTGGAGTTCCGTCGGCCAGCAAATGCCCGCAGTCTATGTTGCCCCAGAGGGAGATCTTCGTGCCGTATTTTTTCTTCATCTCGCCCATGTCCATCCCTGCTATCGGATCCAGCGACTGCAGCCCGTCAAAGCCCGCGCCGATGAAAGAATCCACGATTTTCATGATGTTGCCGTCGGTGTGCTTCAGGAGGTATCCGCCTTCGACGTGCACCGCATCCGCAAACCGCTTGAGCCGAGGCGTAATGAACAGGTCGAACATCTCGGGCGACATGAGCGGTCCGTTGTTGAATGCGTAGTCATCGGTCTCGATAATGATGTCTGCTCCGGCCCGCACGGCGTTCACCGCCAGACGTGTCTGCGCCTCCACAAGCGTATCGAATAGGTCGTGCACAAAATCGGGCTCGGTATACATGTACTCCAGCAAATTTTCCATGCCAAGCATGTTCGCCGACCAGAGAAACATCGCGCGCAAGGCGAACCCTATAGCCCGATCCTTCTTGTGATTTGCCACCAGTTTGGGCAGTGTATCAAGCCGTACCTGATCGTCCGGATCCGGAACCTTGAACGTCTTCAGAAAACTCAGCTCTGAGAACGCCGGCCTCACCGGATGTGCCACCGCTTCGGCGTTGCGCGTATAGACGATGCCCCACTCGTCGGTGAAACTGCCCCCCTGCTCCGAGACGGTCTTGTACCAGGCGCGCGCCTGCAGGACGTCGAAGCCCATTTCTACATCGAAATCATACTGCTCCTTCGCACTCGGCATGATGGCGGTGTACACTTTCTTATCGATCACAAACTCTGTGATCGGCACCCGATCCGGTTCCTCGAATCGGAGGCTCGTCATTACGCGTTCATAGGAGGTCATGGCCGCTTCTCTCCATCGTATTGTGTCACGCCGGATAACCGCTCGCGCAGCTCCGGTTCCACTGTATCGACGTACCGGGGATACCGGCACCCGTTTCACACGCCGCCTCGGGCCGACGTTCACCGCGCTACCCCGCTTTCGTCATCGCGGCAATCCGCAGCAGCATAATGCTTCTTATCCGAGCAGAGCTCAGGAAACGGAGGCAGCGCCGGCGAGGGGCTCGCTATCGGTCTCTTCCGGTATCGTATCGCAGCCGCTGCAGTGAGTAAAGATCAGCGGCCTCTTGCCTTTACCGTCGCACCAGGTATACCAGCCGCCCCGGGGATTATTCGTAAGCGGCTTCGATACCGGCTTCCCCGGGGTCTATATAGTAGGCGTTTGCCACTAGTCATCCATGTCCAGCGCAGGTTCCCGAATTAACCGGACAAGGTTTACCGGAACCCGCATGCCCCGGCGCCGCCTCATTGGGCCTCCGCAGCAATCTCTTCAAGCGGCACGTCGCCTGCCGGGAAAACCAACTTGTTTGCGCTGTCAGCAGTATCGGCGGTAATCAGACCAACGTATTGCCCCCCAACCGCAATCGCGAGCGTGCTATCACCATGCCCCCTTTGTCGAGCTCGGGAAACGCGTTATGACCCGAAGTATCCGCCCACTCGGCGATCATAGCTTTCCATTGGGCTCAACCGCTCCTACCTCACCGGCTCCAACACCAGACGCCGGCGCGACTGATCACGGATCTCTTGCGCTGTCCACGGGTGCGACCGGTAGATGCCCGGCACCCACGGCTCGAGCATATCGTCGTAGTGCCGCGAACGGCTCGTTTACCCTGAAATCGGCACGGTGCAGCACGTCCAGCGCTCCGGCAACAGCCACCGGTCCGCGGTTGAAAATTCGCTTCACCATTCGTTCTCAGGATCCCCGATCAGCAGCCAGAGCGAGTTCTGCATGCGGTAGCCGTAGGGCAGTGTCCCACGGGCCGTTGCGGGTTGAGCGCAGCGGCAGGAAATACGGATCTGATTATGATTCCCGGCAGACCGGCAAAAGAGTAACCGTGATAGTTCCACGCGTCTGCTCCGGTCACGTGCAGCGAGACCTTGTACCAGATTGACGGCATTTGGATACCCAGGTGCGGATCGTTGGCAAGGTGGGGAAAGCCGCCCGAGCTTGCGCGTGCGTTGACACCGGAATTCGGATAGTGGTATCCTCTACTCACCTCACTACTAAGGATAGAGTTCCGCACATGGCGAAGAAGACCTCTGACCAGAGCAACACACCGCACAAGCCCCATTCGCAGAAAAGAGGCTTGCTGTATATCTTCAGCGTAGCAATTCTGCTCTTAATTGCGATCACGTTCCTCGGTGGCCCGGTTATCACGAGCTTCATTGGCCAGACTGCGCCGAGAATTGTCGTGGGACGCTACGACGGCGAGCCCATTGAGTTTGCCTCGGGGACTTATTTTGAGCGCCAGTTCCGTACGCTTGCTCAGCAGCAACCCGAGAGCCAAGCCCCCAACCCGGAATTACATCGCTATCAGTTGCTGGAACAGGCATTCAACCAGGCAGTCTTTCACAAGGCGGTGCAGCAAGTCGCCCAACCCAGCGGCATGAGCGTTTCCTCTGAGCGTATTGATCAAGAGCTCGCACAATACCCGGCATTCTTGGAGAATGGCCGGTTCAGTGCAGAGCGATACCGCTCGATGCCTTCTGCCGAACGGCAAGCTTTGCGCGATTTTTTGCGTGCCGGGTTGGTACAGCAGAAGTACCTGCAGGATACCGTACAATCAACCCGCTTCAGTGAAAACGAGCGTGACATGCTGAAGCACCTTGGCCGCACCGAGCGCCGGTTTGCGTTCGCCGAGTTCCGCTTCGACGAGATCTCGGATGCACAGCTTGAGCAGCACTATGCCGATCATGCTGCAGAGTTTACCGAGCTGCACATTTCGCAGATTACGGTATTTGGTACCGAGGAAGATGCGGCCTCGGTGTATGGCCAGATCGAAGCGCAAAGCGTACCGTTCGAGGAGCTTGCACAAACGTACTCCGACGATCGTTGGGCTGAGACTGGAGGTGAACGCGGATGGGTGCCACGGCAGCAGTTGGAACAAGAGCTCGATAGCGGCACCGTCGAGGAGCTGCTTGGCGCCGTGCCCGGCACGGTTTTGGGACCTCTGGAAAGCGCCGAAGGCTATTTGATTCTGCGAGTCAATGAGCCGGCGAGAGACCCGGACATAAGCGATCCTGAGCATCGAGAGCGGGTTCGCGAGCACATGCTTGCAGTGATGCCCCATGAGCTCGAGTCGCAGGCGTTGGACCGGGCCGAGCAGTTTTCCGGCGCAGCCGCCAACGGCTTCCTGGAGGCGGCAGGTGAGCTTGAGGTTGACCTTGGAGCTACCAATTACTTTCCGATCAATTTCGGCGATTCTCCTCTGTTTAGCCGTGTACGAACCGTTGACGGCGAACCCGTCGCCGATGCCGCCGAGCGCGAAGCGTTTTTTGAAACAGCGTTCCGCCTGCGAGCCGATGAGACATCGGGGCCGATCGAGCTCGAGGACCGCTATGTTGTGTTGCACATGGACGACGAGCGAGAGCTTGAGCCCGGTGAAGGTGACATACTCGAAACCTACTACCCTAACCTACTGCAGGATTGGCAATGGCGGGAGCTTGATCGCACGTTGTTTGCTCCGGAGCGCGTCGAAAGTCGCGTTCTCGAAGTCTTCTTCCGGTATTTCAGCACTCAAGGCCAGTGAGCCCCGAGACGATTGAGGTAGTTCCGCGGTCCGATGGTAGCCAGGTTCTATACCGCGGTAGACTGCTGTACTCCGATACCGCCCCCCGTGCCGGTGCCGAGCGACGCGCGGCGGCGGCATCGTTGCCTCCCCGCCATCTTATAATCATTCCTTCACCGCTGTTGTGGTACGGGGTTGAGCGCCTCCTAGACCGCGGCGACTTTGTAGGGCTATTGCTGTGCGTGGAGCTTGAACCGCAGCTTGCCGAGCTCTCGCGCAAGGCCATGCCGCCGCGCTTGCGTGACGACCCGCGCGTGCGCTTCGTCCCGAATGCCGATTCCACAAGCCTTGATCTGGCGCTGGCTGAGCTTGGCCCGGATTCGTTTTCCGGATGTGATATCGTAAGCCTCTCGGCAGGCTTCACGCTCAACCGCGACCGCTACCGCCGAATCGAAGCGCATCTACGCGGCGTGCTGCGACAGAACTGGCAGAACCGGCTCAGTCTCATCCGTTTAGGCCGCCGCTGGTTGCTGAATGTCGCCTCCAACCTACCGGAGCTTACCCGCGGCTGCAGCCTTAAAGACCTGACTTTTGAGAAGCCCGTTGTACTGGTTGGCGCGGGCGAATCACTCGAGGAGTTCGGGCCTTGGATAGCGCAGTATCGCGACTCGATGGCACTGGTAGCTGTCGACACCGCCCTCGGTTGGTTCGCTTCAGCCGGGATTATGCCTGACCTCGTGGTGGTGCTTGAAGCGCAGCTCATCAATCGAGAGCATCTGATTGGGTTGTTAGAGTACCCGGCGGCGTTCGCTTTTGAGCTCAGCAGCGCCCCGCAGCTGGTGCGCCGCGTTCCGCCTGAGCGCCGCTTCTTCTACGCTTCGCGGTTCACAGAAACTGCGTTTCTTGATCGAATCAAAGCCGCTGAGCTGCTTGAACCGTGGATCGCTCCGCGCGGGTCGGTGGCCGTTGCGGCCCTTGAAGCCCTCGCACCGCAACTGCAACAACCGACATATCTGCTGGGAATGGATTTTGCGTTTAGACTCGGCAAGCCGCACGCGCGCGGTACCGGATCGCACCGATGGTTTCTGCGCTACACCACCCGCCTCGCCCCTGACACGTTGTATGACCAGGCGCTCTCGCGGCCGTTGATCACCCTGACAGGCAAAGACGCGCGGCGCCTGCGAAGTGACACGATTCTCGCTGGGTATCGAGATCAACTACGAGACGTTCTTAGTTCGCTGCGGCGTCCTGCATACGACCTTTCGGCCTCCGGGCTTTCCTTAGGTCTCGCACCCGCGGATCGGCCTGCACCCGTGCCGCGAGCTTCGGCCGCGAGTGAGGCTCCGGCCGTGCGTACGCCTGGGCCTCGCCATCTGCACCGCAGCAGTACGGTAGGCGAAAGGGCCGTCGCGGTGCTCGACCGCGAGGTTGAACTCCTTACCGGGTCGGTCGCGAAGCTTGAAGCGTTGTATCACCGGGGTACCATCGACCCGCCGGCGCTCAAGGCAATCCTGAGAGACTGCGATTATCTTGACTTGGACTTCCCGGCTCGCGTACGGGCCGAGGAGGCGAGCACTGCCACGGTATATCAACTGCTCGTCTCCGCACGACACTATCTGCGTGTGGTACGGCACGCATACGAGCGTTCGCTGAGCACAAGCCCGTCGGCCCGCACATAACGCCGGCCGCAAGGCGTACTGCGCCGCTTTCAGATGATGCACGACAGCGCCTTGAGTGGGGTAAAACAGCGGATGGGTGGTACTGCTGTCTTAGTCAGTCTGAGTCGCTGCGCAGCGCCGAAAGGAATGCCGACTGGGGAAGCTCGACCCCGCCGACGGTCTTGAGGCGCTTCTTGCCTTCTTTTTGCTTCTCGAGCAGCTTACGCTTTCGCGTGATATCACCCCCGTAACACTTGGCGGTTACGTCCTTACGGTACGCCGAAATCGTCTCGCGGGCGATGATCTGACTGCCGATTGCCCCTTGGATCGGGATCTTGAACTGGTGTCTCGGGATCTCATCCTTGAGCCTTTTGCAGATCTGCCGCGCGCGTGCGGCGGCTTGCTCGCGTACAATGAGCTGCGCTAAGGCATCGACACTCTTTCCGTTCACGAGAATATCTACCCGGGCGAGGTTCACCGGGCGATAATCGCTCAGCTCGTAATCAAACGACGCATACCCTCGGCTCACCGATTTCAGCGAGTCGTAGAACTCGTACAAGACTTCAGCAAGCGGCATTTGGTAGACGACCTCCACGCGAGTTTCATCGAGGTAGATAAGGTTCTCTTGGACCCCGCGCTTACTGTTACACAGCGACATCACCGATCCGAGATAACTCGAAGGAGTGATGATCGAAGCACGAATATACGGCTCGTGTGCCTCGGCGATGAGCCCCTGGTCCGGCAGGTCCAGCGGATTATTCACCACCATGGTTTCACCATCGGTCAAGGTAATGTGGTACTCTACCGAAGGCGAAGTGAGCACAATGCTCAGTCCAAACTCCCGCTCCAGGCGTTCCTGCACGACCTCCAGGTGCAGCAACCCAAGAAAGCCGCATCGAAACCCAAACCCTAATGCTGCAGAGTTGTCTTTCTCGTAAACCAGCGATGCGTCGTTGAGCTTCAGCTTTTCCATCGCTTTGACGAGCTCTTCGTAGTCGTTGGTATCTACCGAGTAGATCGAGGAAAATACCACAGGCTTCACTTCGCGGAATCCAGGCAGGGCCTTTCGGCACGGGCGCCGTTCGTTCGTGATGGTATCGCCCACCCGCACGTCACCGAGATTCTTGATGCCGGCTATGAGATAGCCGACTTCGCCGGTGCTCAGACTGTCGGTACGCGCGAGACGAATGCGGAAGTTACCGGTTTCTTCGACGGTATGCACCGAGTTGTTCCACCACATGCGTATCTCGTCGCCGGTATTGATTGCACCGTCGACAACTCGCAAATGAACGACAACGCCGCGATACGGGTCGTAATTTGAGTCAAAGACCAAGGCTTTGAGCGGTTCACTAGCGTCGCCCTGCGGCGGCGGCATGTGCTGGACAATTGCCTCCAATAGCGCGTCAATCCCGATACCGTTTTTTGCCGAGATCGCAAGCGCGTTCTCGCCGTCAAGCCCGAGGTCATGATCAATCTGCTGTCGCACGCTTTCAACATCCGCACTCGGCAGATCGATCTTGTTAATGACCGGGATCACCGCGAGGTTGTGGTCCATCGCCATGTACAGGTTGGCAAGAGTTTGCGCCTCAACTCCTTGGGACGCGTCGATCAACAGTACCGCGCCTTCGCACGAGGAGATCGCACGCGAAACCTCGTATGAGAAATCGACATGCCCGGGTGTGTCCACGAGATTTAAGTGATACGATTCGCCGTCGGAAGCCGGGTACGGCATGCTCACCGCGTGCGATTTAATCGTAATTCCCCGCTCGCGTTCGATATCCATCGAGTCAAGCAGTTGGTCGTGAAAATCACGAGCCGAGATAATCTTTGCCTTCTCGATGAGCCGGTCGGCCAATGTCGACTTTCCGTGATCTATGTGTGCAATGATGCAGAAGTTGCGAATAAGCGATTGGTGCATAAGCTTGTACTGTGTACTACAGAGCGGCAGCCCCTTTCAAGCCTGTATAATCGAAAGCGCTGCGCGATGAGAACCTATAAGAAATTGTGTGTTTCCAACAGTGCAGCGAGTTGCAGCCCACTCTCGAGGAAGCCTTCGGTGCGCTTGCGAACGACAATCTGCAAGAGCACAACCCTATGGTCATCATTAACTTGAAAGCCGCGCAGCGAAAACGGGTCGTTTTCCGAGAGCCCGGTCTCATCGGCAATGGTGTTAGGGTACACGCGACGAACTACATAATTTCGCTGCCACGGTAAGGTGCTGGTGCTCGTGACGGCCATGCCGAACAACGGAGGGAAAAGATCAATCTCGTCGACGTATTCCAGCTGCTCCTCAATCGGACTAAATGGGCGTTTGTCTAGTGCCGTAAATCCCGATTGGCTTTCGCCTTCACGAACCCAATCCACTCGTACCAGCGTTTCGGGCGCAAGCCCTAACAGAATGTGCTGCGCATCGGCGATAGTTCTCGGCTCGGTACCGTTGATTGAGGTAAGCCGATCGCCTTTGCGAATGCCGAGATCAGCCGCCGGGCTACGCTTGGCGACGTAGGTAACTTCGAAACCATGCCGGGTTTCGTGCACCGATAGCCCCAGCCACGAATGTTTCACTTCTTCTTCTTCGTACAGTCCCGCGAGAAACTGCTTGATCCAGAACGACGGCACAGCGAAGTTCACCCCTTCGAATTGCTCCAGACCTGCAAACACTACCCCGACGAGCTCGCCGTCGGCGTCGAGCACCGGACCGCCGGAGTTGCCGGGGTTCAGTGGCACGTCGACCTGCAGTACATCCCCAAGCTGCAGAAAGCGTCTGCCGGTGGCCGATATGATCCCGGAGCTTATGCTCGAGTACAGACCGCCGGGCGAGCCGATCGCGTATATGCGCGATCCGGGACGCAGTTCCCGAATGTCTGAAAGCGAGAACACGAAATCCGGTTCTACCTCAACTTTCAACAACGCAATGTCAAACACCCGGTCGTATCCGACTACCCGCGCCGGTACGCGCTGCTCGGGATTATCGGCAAGGCGAACGTACAACCGGGAATAGCCCCGATAGGTGGGGTCGACCTCACTCTCGATAATATGATAATTCGTCAGCAGGTAACCACGCTTGTCGATGAAGAAACCGCTGCCGATGACGCGATCAGGTCTGCCCACACCGCGCTCCAAACGAATACCGCGGTCTACCCAGACCGTTGCAGTACCCTGCACCATGTCGGCCGGGTCAGGGATCCGTTCGGCAAACTCGGCCAGCTCGTTGGGTATCTCTACATCCCGTGTCTGCAGCGCTTCGGTCACGCGCCGCACCACATGCCGGTTGTTGTGGTCCTTCCCCAGCTCGGCGTATTCCAGCAATCTTTCACTTTCGAGCTCGCTCAAGTCTTCAATCCGTAGGAGTGTCGTAAGCGCGGCGACTACATGGCCTTCTTCGCGGTGCTGCTCGGCGACACGATACAGCAAGCGTTCCTCGGTCCACTCCTCCAGCTTCTCGGTGCGCCCAATCACCTTGAGGCTGCGAAACGCAGTAAGTGCCGACTGATAACGGCCGGAATCAACTGATTGAGCGAAACGGGACTCCAGTGCGGTGAGTGCGCGCCGGTTATAGCGTTCCAGCTCTTCGGGCTCAAAAACGGATTCACTGCGGAGGCTTTGAATCTTTTGAAGCGCACGGGTCGGGTTTTCGTCCTCTATCAGCCGCGTCAATTCCGCTTCCAGATGCTCGCGGTGGCGTTCAGGTGAGACAGGGTCGG